>CALWRY010000024.1 GCA_944384065.1 uncultured Enterocloster sp.
TTTTGCTAGTTATGAAGCATTTTGATTGGATAACCAGCCTGAAAGGCATGTGGGTGGGCGGCACTATGACCGTGCCGGGCGTCAGCGGCGGCTCTATGGCCATGATACTGGGAGTGTACGACCGGCTCATCGCCTCAGTCAGCGGATTTTTTAAGGAGCCCGTAAAGAGCATTGTGTTCCTGGGACAGTTTGTGGCTGGGGCCGGTGTGGGAATGGTGCTGTTTTCCCGGCTGATCACCTGGCTCCTCACGACAAGGGCGGATATCCCCCTGCGGTTTTTCTTTTTGGGGGCCGTGGCGGGGGGCGTGCCCATGATCTACCGGGAGGCGGGGATCCGGCGCTTTCATCTGGGAGCAGTGGCTTACCCGGTAATCGGGATCCTGTCAGTGGTGATCCTGGCGCTTCTGCCCTCCGGGCTTTTTGCCCCCGGCGAGGGGATCGTGAGCGTCCTCATGCAGCTGATCGGCGGCGTGATCATCGCCATCGGTTTGGTGCTCCCGGGCATAAGCGTCTCCCAGATGCTCTATATGCTGGGCATCTACGAGAGCATTATGGCGGATATCAGCAGCCTGAATGTGCTGCCCCTGATTCCCTTAGGGATCGGGGTGCTGGGAGGCACCTTCCTGACGGCCAAAGTCCTGGAGAGCCTGATGGAGCGTCATCCCCAGCCCACCTACCTGATTATTCTGGGCTTTATGTTCGGCTCTCTGCCGGAGCTCTTTCCGGGGATTCCCGGGGGAGCGGATCTGATTTTCAGCGCGGCTGCTGCTGTGCTGGGATTCCTGGCCCTGTACTGGATGTCGGGGCGGGAGAGCGCGGCATAGGGGCAAAAATATGCTCCGTCTGAACGGCTGCCAAAAATAAGGGGAGGCTTTAAGCCTCCCTCTCTCCGCCCCAAAACGCTACCACCACGGTTCCAGGACCGGTGTGGGAGCCGATGACGGTTCCAATGCTTGTAATGAGGATTTTTCCCGCTAACTGGGGAAAGGCTTCCTCGATGAGGCCGGCCAGGTACTGGGCCTCCTGGGGCCTGGCGGAGTGGCCAATGAAGCACTTCCCCTTGTAGGCGGGGCCGTCCTGGGCATAGCGCACCATCCGGTCCTTCAGCTCACGCAGGGCTTTTTTGGATCCCCGGCACTTGTCCTGGGGGATCAGGGTTCCGGTGCGGCTCACCTGCATGATGGGGCAGATGCCCAGCATGTTCCCGAAAAAGGCAGCGGAGGCGGAGACGCGGCCGCCCCGGCGCAGATGGGTCAGATCCGAGGTGGTGAACCAGTGGTGGAGCTTGGTGCGGTTTTCAGTAAGCCAGTTCGCCAGGGTGTCCAGATCCATGCCCTCCTTTTGGAGTGTAAGGGCTGTGTCCACCAGAAGGCCGTAGCCCACAGAGGCGCACAGGGAGTCGATGACGACGATTTTCCGCTCCGGATACTCCTCCATAAGGTTCGCGGCAGCGATGCGGGCGGAGTTGATGGAGCCTGAGATCCCGGAGGACAGAGTCAGGTGGCAGATGTCCTTTCCCTCCTTCAGGATGGGGAGGAACAGAGCCTCATATTCCTCCGGGTTTATCTGGGCTGTGGTGGGCATGGCGCCCTCGTCAATCTGCCGGTAAAATTCCTCGAAGGGAATGGATGCGCCCAGATCGTCGGCGTATTCCTTTCCGTTCAGATGAAAATGGAAGCAGGCGTAGGGAATGGCGTGCTCTTCCATGTAGGAAGCAGGCATGTCGGCTGTGGAGCAGCAGGTAATTGTATATGCATCTGTCATGGCAGTCTCCTTTCACAGAGGTTTTGCGGCTGTTCGGAACAATCGCGTTTTGTTTAGTATAGCATGGGGCGGGTGGACTGTAAAGAGAGATGGGCAGGAAGATTGCCGCTGCGCAGGGCGCAGCCGGAAGAGAAAGGAGAAATTATGTATCAATGCTGTATCTTTGATTTGGATGGAACCTTGGTCAATTCTGTGTACGCCATCCAAAAGGCGGTGAACGGCACCCTGGAGCATTTTGGGCTGGGCACAGTGAGTGCGGAGGAGACCCGCCTGTTTGCCGGGGACGGCTATAAAAAATTGGTGGAGCGGGCCATGGCGGCAAGAGGAAACCGCGACGAGGGGAGGCTTAAGGAGGCCCTGGCCCTCTATCCGGAGGTCTTTAAGGACTGCTGCCTGTACCGGGTGGAGCCCTATGATGGGATTCGGGAGCTCCTCGCCTTTCTGCGGGAAAATCATATTTTCTGCGCGGTGCTCTCCAACAAGCCCCACGACAGGACGCTGGACAATATCCGGGCCGTGTTCGGCATGGAGAGCTTTGATCAGGTCTACGGGGAGCGGGAGGACTTGGGGATCCGCAGAAAGCCCGCCCCGGACGGCGTGGAGGCCATTCTGCGGGAGCTGGGAGTAAAGAAGGAGAGCTGCCTGTATTTTGGCGACACGAATACGGATATGGAAACCGGGAAGAATGCAGGTGTGGACACCGTGGGAGTGACCTGGGGATTTCGCTCCAGGGAGGAGCTGGCGGCCTTTCATCCCACCCTTCTGGCGGATCACCCGGACCAGGTCATTGCATTTTTAAAGGAAGTGAATGGGATTGAATAGAGGTTGGGAGCGGATATCCCCAGGGGAGGCGGGCCGGCGGCGGGCGCTTTGGCTGATCGCGGCGGCGGCCGGGGCGGCTTTGATAGCGGGAGCCCTGTGCGGCTGTGCCGGGGGATCGGGCGGGGCCTGGGAAAGCGCCGGGGCGGGAGCCAAAAGCGCCGGAGCTGCGGACCAGGATGGCCGTCTTAAGGTGGCAGCCACCATTTTCCCCTATTATGATTTTATCCGACAGATAGGCGGCGACCGGATCCGCCTGCAGCTGGTGGTGCCTGCGGGGATGGACAGCCATTCCTTTGAGCCCACGCCTGCGGATATGATTGCACTGGAGGAGGCGGATGTGCTGATCTGCAACGGCGGGGCTATGGAACATTGGGTGGATCAGGTGCTGGACTCCATCGACACCAGCGGCACAGAGATCCTCACCATGATGGACTATGTGGATGTGGTGGAGGAAGAGCTGGTGGAGGGAATGGAGGACGCCCATGCCCATGAGGAGGGCGCGGATCCCCATGCCGGCCACCAGCATACCTTTGACCCGGAGGACGGACACGCCATGGAGATCGAGTACGACGAGCATATCTGGACCTCCCCGGTGAATGCGGCGGCCATTGTGGAGATTATTTCCCGGACCCTGGCCCAGGCGGATCCGGAAAACGGTCCCTATTATCTGGAAAATGCCGCAGCCTATACGGAGCAGCTCAAGGCGCTTGACGGCCGTTTCCGGCAGATTGTGGATAGGGGAAAGCGGCGGATGTTTGTGGTGGCGGACAAGTTCCCCCTGCGGTACTTTGCAGACACCTACGGCCTGACCTACCGGGCCGCGTTTTCCGGCTGCAGCACGGACACAGAGCCCAGCGCCAGAACCATTGCCTATCTCATTGACCAGGTGCGGGCGGAGGAGATTCCAGCGGTGTATTATCTGGAGCTCTCCAGCCACCGGACGGCGGAGATCATCGGGGAGGAGACAGGGGCTAAGCCCTTGCTTTTCCACTCCTGCCACAATGTAACCCGGCGGGAGTTTGACCAGGGAGTGACCTATCTGCAGCTGATGAACCAGAACGCGGCGAACCTGGAGATTGGGCTTAACTGAGAGGCCGCAAGGGGAGGCGCGGCCGCCTGATGAGAAGCGGCGCGGCTGCGCAGAAGGAAGGAGTTTGGATGGAAGGTTCCTATTTGATAAAATGCGAGCACCTGGATCTGGGATATGAGAACCAGGACGCAGTGGTGGATGTAAATATGGAGGTGGATCCCGGGGATTATCTCTGCATTGTGGGGGAAAATGGATCCGGCAAGAGCACCCTCATCAAGGGACTTCTGGGACTTTTAAAGCCCATGGGAGGCAGGCTTTTGGTGGATGGGGAGCTTAAGCGCACGGGCATCGGCTATCTGCCCCAGCAGACAGCGGCCCAGAAGGATTTTCCGGCCACAGTGATGGAGGTGGTTCTGAGCGGGTGCTTAAGCCGCCGGGGATTTCGTCCCTTTTACTCCAGGGCGGAGCGGGAGAGGGCCCTGGCGAATATGGAGAAGCTGGGAGTGTCCTCCTTAAAAAAGCAGTGCTACCGGGAGCTGTCCGGGGGGCAGCAGCAGCGGGTGCTCATTGCCAGGGCCCTCTGCGCCACAAAGGAGCTGCTCATTCTGGACGAGCCTATCACAGGCCTTGACCCTGCGGCCATCCAGGATTTTTACGCCATGATCCGGCGGCTGAACCGGGAGGAGGGGGTGGCCATCCTCATGGTGTCCCACGACCTGCGCAATGCTGTGGAGGAGGCAGGGAAAATTCTGCACCTGCAGAAGCATGTGCTGTTTTACGGGGCTGCCCACGACTATATGCGAAGCCCGGCAGCGGGCCATTTCTTCCACGAAAAGGAGAGGGGGGTGTGTATGCATGAACATCATCACTGAAATGCTGTCCTACCCCTTCCTTGTGCGGGCGCTTTTCGGGGGGCTTCTGGTGTCTCTGTGCGCCTCCCTTCTGGGGGTGAGCCTGGTCCTCAAGCGTTACTCCATGATCGGGGACGGGCTCTCCCACGTGTCCTTCGGCGCTCTCTCCGTGGCCCTGGCCATGGGCTGGTCCCCCTTAAAGGTATCCATCCCGGTGGTGGTGCTGGCTGCATTTTTCCTTCTCAGGATTACGGAGAACAGCAAAATAAAGAGCGACGCGGCCATCGCGCTGATCTCTGCAAGCGCCCTGGCCATCGGCATTATTATCACCTCCCTCACCACGGGGATGACCACGGACGTGAGCAGCTATATGTTCGGGAGCATACTGGCCATGAGCCGGGAGGACGTGCGCCTGGCAGCGGTGCTCTGCCTGGTGGTGCTGGGGCTTTTTGTGCTCTGCTACAACAAGATATTTGCCGTGACTTTTGACGAGAGCTTTGCCAAGGCCACCGGCGTGCGGGTGGGCGTCTACAATATCGTGATTGCGGTGCTCACCGCCGTGACCATTGTGCTGGGCATGCGGATGATGGGGGCCATGCTGATTTCCAGCCTGGTGATTTTTCCCTGCCTCACCTCCATGAGGGCCTTTAAGAGCTTTGGGGGCGTGGTGATCGCCTCCGGCATTATTTCCATGGTCTGCTTTCTCATAGGGATGACGGCCTCCTACCAGTTTTCCACCCCGGCAGGGGCCAGCGTGGTGGTGGTGAATCTGATTGTATTTCTGCTGTTTATGGCCTGGCAAGCGCTGGAGCGCGCTTGACATTGCTGGCAAAGTGTGCCAAAATACTTACGGATCATTCAGGACTGCGGGAAACCGGCAGCCCGATGCAGCAGTCCGGGCGAATGTTTACTGCCCGATTTAGAAAGAAGGATGAATTTCATGACAAAGATTGACATTATCTCCGGCTTTTTGGGAGCGGGGAAGACAACATTTATCAAGAAGCTTCTCGAGGAGGCCATTGCGGGAGAGCAGGTGGTCCTCATTGAGAACGAGTTCGGCGAGATTGGCATTGACGGCGGTTTTTTGAAGGATGCAGGCATTGAGATTCGGGAGATGAATTCCGGCTGCATCTGCTGCTCCCTGGTGGGAGATTTCGGCGCGTCCTTAAAGGAGGTGCTCACCAAGTATAAGCCGGATCGGATTATCATTGAGCCCTCCGGGGTGGGCAAGCTGTCCGACGTGATGAAGGCTGTGATTGACGTGTCCGCAGATATGGACGTGGAGCTGAACAGCGCGGTGACCATTGTGGACGCGGCCAAGTGCAAGATGTATATGAAGAACTTCGGGGAATTTTTCAACAATCAGATTGAGAGCGCGGGGACCATCGTGCTCAGCCGCACGGATATCACGGACGCAGCCAAGATTCAGAAGGATGTGGACATGATTCGTGAGAAGAACCCCAAGGCGGTTATCGTGACGACCCCGGCGGCTCAGCTGTCAGGCAGCCAGCTGTTGGAGATTATTGAGAAGCATGACACTATGCTGGACGATCTCCTGGAGGAGGTGAGAAGGAGCCATCACGAGGAGGCGTGCTGCGATCACGAGCACCATCACCATGACGGGGAGTGCTGCGGGCATGACCACCACCACGGGGAGCACGAGCATCACCATGAGGAACATGAGCACCACCACGAGGACCACGAACACCATCATGAGGAGCACGAGCATCACCATGAGGAACATGAGCACCACCACGAGGACCACGAGCATCACCACCACGAGGGAGAGTGCTGCGGGCATGACCACCACCATCACCACCATGACGCGGACGAGGTGTTCACCAGCTGGGGTATGGAGACCATCATCCCTGTGACAAGGGAGGAGCTGGAGGACGTGTTAAAGCGTCTCTCTGAGACCCAGGAGTTTGGCCAGGTGCTGCGGGCCAAGGGCATGCTGCCCACGGAGAATCCCGGAGAGTGGCTGTATTTTGACCTGGTGCCGGAGCAGTATGAGATCCGCCAGGGAAGTCCGGACTACACGGGCAAGGTGTGCGTGATTGGCTCCAGCCTGAATGAGGAGGCCTTAAACACGGTGTTCGGCAGAGGCTGAAGGCCAGCTCCCCAGGGGGCAGCCCGCTCAGGCGGGATCCGGGGGACTGGCAGCAGCTTCCCCGCAGTCCAAGCTGCAGCGGAGAATGAAAGGATTTAAAAATGGCAAATGAGATAGATGACGACGTAATGCCCTTGTTTTTGATCAATGGCTTCCTGGAGGCGGGGAAAACCCAGTTTCTGGATTTTACCATGGACCAGGAGTATTTTCAGACCGAGGGGAAAACCCTTCTCATTGTGTGCGAGGAGGGAGAAAATGAGTACGACGAGAAGAAGCTTAAGAGAAACCGCACCGCTGTGGTCTACGTGGACGATTTTTCCAAGCTCACCCCCCAGTACCTGAATGAGCTGGAGGTGGTTTACCGGCCGGAGCGGGTGCTCATGGAGTGGAACGGCATGTGGAACCAGGACGAGCTTGCGCTCCCGGAGGACTGGACCATTTACCAGCAGATCACGATTATCGACGGGTCCACCTTTGAGCTCTACGTGCAGAATATGAAGCCCCTTCTGGGGGCCATGCTCCGGGGATCGGAGCTGGTGATTATGAACCGCTGCGACGGGATTCCTGACGATAAGCTGACATCCTACCGGCGGACGATCCGGGCCATGAGCCGGGAGAGCGAGATTGTGCTGGAGGATGCAGAGGGGGAGATTCCCCAGGCATCTCTGGAGGAGGATCTTCCCTATGACATCAATCAGCCGGTGATTGCGATTAAGCCCCAGGATTACGGCATTTGGTACATTGACTGTATGGATCAGCCGGAGCGCTATGCGGGGAAAACCGTGGAGTTTACGGCTATGGTGCTGCGGCACCCGAATTTTCCCAAGGACCAGTTTGTGCCGGGCCGGATGGCCATGACCTGCTGTGAGGCGGATATGTCATTTCTGGGCTTCCCCTGCAAATACGGGGACGCGGCCTCGCTTAAGACCAAGGACTGGGTCCGGGTACAGGCAGAGGTCCGGGTGGAGTACCAGAAGGAATACCGGGGAGAAGGCCCGGTGCTCTACGCAAAGAAGGTAGAGCGGGATAAAGAGATTAAGGATATTGTGCAGTTTTGACGCAGAGAGGAGACGAGCTATGCTGTGTGCAAATATAAAGCAGATTGAGAAGCATGATTATTTAGCGGAGCGCTTTAAAAAGGGGTATGATTTCCTGAAAAATACGGATCTCATGTCCCTGCCCGTAGGGCGGGTGGACATCGACGGGGATGACGTGTTCGCCAGCGTGCAGGAGTACATCACCCTGCCGGAGGCGGAGTGCCGTTATGAGGCCCATGACAAGTATTATGATATCCAGTATGTGGCCGCTGGCCGGGAGAAATTCGGCTGCGTGAAGCGGGAGGGCCTGACGGTGACAGAGGCGTATAACCCGGAGACGGATCTGGTATTTTTTGAGAATCCCAAGTACGAGAGCTTTGTGGTGCTGGAGGCCGGGGACTGCGTGGTGGTTGCTCCGGAGGATGCCCACAAGCCAAAGGGACAGGCGGGAGAGCCTGCCAGAGTGCGCAAGATTGTGGTAAAGGTCCGGGTATAGTTCCCGCCGCCTGAACCGCTGCGGCTTCCTTTGTGGAACCGAACAGGGCCTTCCCGCATATTCTGCTGCAAGGAAGGAATGGGGAGCGTTTGCGCTGCCGCGCCAATGCTCTCCGGGGAGAGTTGTATGGGATATGGTCTTGTTTTGTCCGGCGGAGGGGTCCGGGGCGCTGCCCATGTGGGGGTGCTCCGGGCCCTTTTTGAGGAGGGACTGGCGCCGGGGATGGCGGCGGGAACCAGCGCCGGGGCGATTGTAACGGGGCTTCTGGCAGCAGGTGCCTCCATCCGGGAGATGGAGGAGGCAGTCCTTCACCTGGCCAGGGAGGGAAAAGCCTATTTGGACCCGGATTACCGGGCTATGGCAGAGCTGGGGCCCAGGCTGGTGTCCGGGGGAAGGATTTCCCTTCAGGGCCTGTTTAAGGGGGACCGGCTGGCCGCATATTTCAGAGAGCTTACAAAAGGGAGACAGCTGGACGAGGCAGCTCTCCCTTTTGTCATTCCCGCAGTGGATTTAAATTCCGGGGATACCGTGGCCTTCACAAATGCAGAGGCGGTCCGGCCCCTTCCCCATGTGCGCTGGGCGTGGGAGGGATGGCTGGACCAGGTGATGATGGCCAGCTCCAGCGTGCCGGGCGTCTTTGTGCCCAGGAAAATGGGGGAATGGCGTCTGGTGGACGGGGGAGTGACAGACAATCTTCCGGTGGACCTGCTCAGAGCCGCAGGCGGCGGGCGGATTCTGGCTGTGGACGTGGGGGAGTCCTATGAGGGACCTGGAGATGATTCGGTTCTCGAGGTGCTGACCCACTCCTTTGACCTTATGGCCCGCAGGCTGACAGAGTGCGGCCTGTGCGGGGAAAGCCCGGCCTATATTTTACGGCCGCCTGTGGAGGCGGCCGGGGGACTTTTGGATATGGAGGCTATGCCAAGGCTTATGGAAGCGGGTTATGGGTATGCCCGCCAGCGGATGGGGGAGATTCGGGCGTATCTGGCGCAGGAATCCGGTGCTCCTCCATTGTCCGGCACACCTTTTCCAGGAGGCCGCAGAAGGCCGTAAGCTCCTCAGCCGACAGGCCTTCGGTCAGCCAGGTATCCACATAATCAAAGCCCTGGCGCACCTTTTTTGCCTGGCGGACGCCTTTTTCTGTCAGGCAGATGAAGAAGGAGCGGCGGCAGCCCGGCTCCCGCTCCCTGACGAGAAAGCCGGCTTCCTCCAGCTTGTCGATGGAGCGGGAAATGGCGGCAGTGTCCATATGGCAGATGTCTGCCAGCTCCCGCTGGGTGATATGGTCCTTGTCCAGGAGATTATTTAAAATTTTGGCATGTCCCTGGCCGAGAGTGATGCCCAGGGATACAAAATAGGGCTGGAGGAGGGCCTTTCTGGCCCTCTCTGCCCGGAGAAGAAGCTGTCGGATGGCTTGTTTTTCCATTATTATTTCCCTCTTTCCTGCGGCCAGCGGCCGTCCCTCGCAGTAACACCAATAAAGCAGCTCCGAACGATGCTTAATCCAGCTCAAACTGGCCGGTGTAGAGCTGATAGTAGCGGCCCTTCTGTTCCAGGAGCTCCTCGTGGCTGCCGCGCTCGATGATGCGTCCCTTTTCCAGAACCATGATGGCCTTGGAATTCCGGACCGTGGACAGACGGTGGGCGATGACGAACACGGTCCGGCCCTCCATGAGGGCGTCCATGCCCTTTTCGATGAGCCTCTCCGTGCGCGTGTCAATGGAGCTGGTGGCCTCGTCCAGAATCAGCACCGGCGGCCGGGAGATGGCCGCCCTGGCGATGGAGAGAAGCTGCCGCTGGCCCTGGGACAGGTTGGCCCCGTCGCTGTGCAGGGGCGTGTCGTAGCCCTGGGGCAGGCGGCGGATAAAGGAGTGGGCGTTGGCCACCTTGGCTGCTGCGATAATGTCCTCCCGGGAGGCGTCCAGCCGCCCATAGCGGATGTTGTCCGCAATGGTTCCGGTGAACAGATGGGTGTCCTGGATAACCATGGACAGGGAGCGGCGCAGGTCATCCTTCCTTATATGGCGGATGTCGATGCCGTCATAGGTGATGGAGCCTCCGCTTATCTCATAAAAACGGTTAATCAGGTTGATAATGGTGGTTTTTCCCGCGCCGGTGGAGCCCACGAAGGCGATTTTCTGGCCGGGCTTGGCGTAGAGGCTGATGCCGTTCAGGATGATTTTCTCCGGCGTATAGCCGAAGACCACATCGTGGAAGCGGACGTCTCCCTTTAAGGGGATGAGGCGGAAGGGCGGCAGCGCGGGAGAGTCCGCGGCGCCGGGGCACTCTGCCGGAAGCGCTGCGGCACTGACTGTCTCCGCCTCGGCGCTGTCCGGTCTGCCCGCGGCGCAGCTTTCGGCTTTTAGACCGCCCACCGGCACGCCCTGGGGCACCTTCCATGCGAAATCCTTGGTGTACTCCTTTGATTCTGTCAGGTTCCCCTGGGCATCCGCTGTCACATTGCACAGGGTCACCTCCCCCTCGTCTGTCTCAGGGGCCTGATTCATCATATCAAAAATACGCTCCGCGCCGGAGAGAGCGGCCAGGAGGAAATTAATCTGCTGGGTGAAGCGGTTGATGGGCATGGAGCTCTGGCGCACATACACCAGGTAGGAGGCCAGCGTGCCCAGGTCCGTGAGGCCGGAGAGGGCAAACAGCCCGCCTACGCAGGCCGACACCGCGTAGTTTACATAGCCCAGGGATACCACGGTGGGAATGGTGAGGCCGGAGTAGGTGAGGGCCTTCACCGCCGCCTGGCGGTATGCCTCATTGCGGCGGCAGAATTCCTCAAAGTCCTGCGGCTCGTGGTTGAACACCTTTTCGACCTTCTGCCCGGTGACAATCTCCTCCACAAAGCCGTTCACGCTTCCCAGATGCATCTGCTGGCGGACAAAGTATTTGCGGCTTCTGGCGCTGTTGAATTCAATAAATGCAAACATAGCCGCCAGGAAGAAGAACACGATGAGGGACAGCCTCCAGCTCAAAATGAGGAGCATGGAGAAGGTGCCGATGATGGTGATAAAGCTCTCAATCAGCATGGTGAAGCTGCCGTTTAAGGCTTCGGTGATGGTGTCCACATCATTGGTGAAGCGGCTCATGAGCTCTCCGTGGGTGTGGGTGTCAAAGTAGGACAGGGGAAGCTTTTGGGTTTTGCAAAACAGGTCTGCGCGTATCTCGCCAACCACAGTCTGGGAAATGTGCATCATCATCTGCCCGTAGGCCAGGCAGGAGCAGGCCCCTGCCAGATACATGATGCCCATGAAGAGGAGCATCCGCACAAGGCCCGGAATATCCCCGGGGATGATATAATTGTTGATGACCGGCTTTAACAGATAGGTGCCAAAAATGTTGGCGGAGGCGCTTACAGCTACCAGAACACCGGTGACAAGCATATACCATTTGTGGCGGCCCAGATAGGCCAGGAGCTGAAGCAGAGTCTTTTTTGTGTTTTTCGGGCGGCTGAAATTTAGGTTTCGTGCCATTACAGATTCGCTCCTTCCTGCTGAGAATAGTAGACATCCTGGTAAATGGGATTCTCGGCCAGGAGGCTTTCGTGGGTGCCCACGGCGTTCAGCCTTCCGTCATCCAACACCAAAATCTGGTCCGCGTGGAGAACCGAGGTGATGCGCTGGGCAATGATGATTTTTGTGGTGCCGGGAAGGCACTCGGCCATTCCCTCGCGGATTTTTGCCTCGGTGGCTGTGTCCACAGCGCTGGTGGAATCATCCAGAATCAGAACCTTCGGATTCTTGAGCAGGGCCCGGGCAATGCACAGGCGCTGCTTCTGGCCGCCGGACACGTTGACGCCGCCCTGGCCCAGCATGGTGTCAAGACCATTTTCCAGACGGTCAATAAACTCGTCCACGCAGGCAATCCGGCAGACACGGGCGATTTCCTCGTCTGTGGCATCCTCCTTGCCCCAGCGCAGATTGTCCTTCACCGTGCCGGTAAAAAGCGTATTTTTTTGGAGAACCATGGCGATGGAATCCCGCAGGCCCCGCAGGGGATATTCTGCCACCGGATGACCGTCTATGTACACTGTGCCCTTGGTGGCCTCGTAGAGACGGGGGATGAGCTGGACCAGGGTGCTCTTTGCGGAGCCCGTCTGGCCGATGATGCCCACCGTCTGTCCTGCCTTAATATGA
The DNA here is from genome assembly GCA_944384065.1 of uncultured Enterocloster sp. GTDB lineage: Bacteria > Bacillota > Clostridia > Lachnospirales > Lachnospiraceae > Enterocloster. The sequence goes on from CALWRY010000024.1 coordinate 12,256, forward strand.
AAGGAAATATCAGAGAGAACGTATTCCTCCGCCCGGGTATCATATTTGAAATAGACGTGGTCAAAGCGGATATCCCCCTCCGTGACCTGGATGTCCCTTGCCCGCTCCTCGGTGATGTCGATTTCTTCATGCATCACCTCCTCAATCCGGCGCCAGGAGGCCATGGCCCGGGTGATGGTCATGAATACATTGGACACCATCATCAGGGAATTCAAGACCTGGAGCACGTAGCTTAAAAAGCCTGTGAGCTCGCCTACCTGGACGCCGCCCACGGACGGGAAACGGCCTCCGAACCAGAGGATGGCGAGAATGGTGGAATACATCACAAACTGCATGGCGGGCATGTTGAGGGCGGAGAGGCGGAAGGCCCGCTCCGAGGTCCGGCGCAGGTTGTCATTGACCTGGGTGAATTTCTCTATCTCATAGTCTCCCCGGACACAGGACTTTACCACCCGGATAGCCGTGAGATTTTCCTGGATAATCCGGTTCACCTTGTCGATGGCGCCCTGCATCAGGGTATAGAGAGGGCGTACATGGCTGATGATGAGAAAGAGAAGGGTTCCCAGAACCGGAGCCGCCACCAAAAATACCAGGGCCAGCCGGGCATTGATGAGGAAGGAGGCGATGATGGCCGTGGTCATCATCACGGGGGAGCGGAAGCCAGGCCGCAGGCCGGTGGCGATGGCATTCTGAATGGCTGTCACGTCGCCGGTCATGCGGGTGACCAGGGAGGCGGTGCTGAAATGGTCTGTATTCGCAAAGGAGAACTGCTGGAGCTTGGCAAATTCAGCCTTGCGCAGCTCTGCCCCCAGGCCCTGGCCGCAGCGGGCCGCAAATACGGACGCGCCCTGTCCGAGCACCAGGGCCATGAGGGCGAAGGCGCACATCTGAAGGCCCCGCATGACAATATAGCGGGTGTCGCCGTTGGCCACACCCACGTCGACGATGGAGGCCATGACGAGGGGGATGACAAGCTCAAATACAGTCTCGGCCATGATGCAGAAGATGGCCAGGACACAATCCCTTTTGTAGGGCTTTACGTAGGAAAGAAATTCCTTCATGACGAGAATCCTCCTGGAGCATAATGATTGCATGTTCAATAGTTGTATATGCAACTATTGTATTGCCAACGGTTCGGAAAGTCAATGGGATTTTCATTGCCTGGAGGGGACAGATATGCTACGATAGGGGTAGAGCGGGAGGTGGCAGCTGATGTTAGAAAAGAAAAAGATTCCTGTAGGGCTTGAGAGCTTTGAGCAAATTCGCAGGGAAAATTTTTATTACGTAGATAAGACAGGATTGATTCGTGAATTGCTGGAAAATTGGGGGCAGGTAAATCTTTTTACCCGCCCAAGAAGATTTGGAAAATCTCTTAATATGAGCATGCTTCAAAGCTTTTTTGAGCTTGGATGTGACCCTCAGCTATTCGACGGTCTCTCTATTTCGAAGGATAACGGTCTCTGCAAGGAATATATGGGAAAATTCCCTGTAGTATTTGTAAGCCTTAAGGACATCGATGCGAGTGATTATAAAACTGCCAGGGGAATGCTTATTAAAGTTGTGAATCAGGAGGCGCGCAGACTGCAGTATCTATTGGACAGTGAAAAGCTTTCTGTATACGATAAAAAAATTTTTGCTGCCCTTTTGGAGCAAGAGCTTGATGACGAAACCCTTTATTTCAGCCTGCGGGAGCTTACGGAGCTGCTAAACAAGCATTTTTGCAGAAAAGCTATTCTTCTTATTGACGAATATGATGTGCCCTTGGCAAAGGCAAATGAACAGGGATATTATAGGGAAATGACTGCATTAATCCGCAGTCTGTTCAGCGCGGCCCTTAAGACGAATGAAAACTTATATTTTGCAGTTTTGACAGGCTGCCTTAGGGTAGCGAAGGAGAGTATTTTTACCGGACTAAATAATATGAACATTTTTTCTATCACAGATGGAGACTTGGATGAATACTTTGGATTCACTGACAGAGAGGTTCGGGAGATGCTCCGGTACTATGGCTTGGAAGAAAATTATGAAACGGTGAAGGAATGGTACGACGGCTACCGTTTTGGAAAAGCAGAGGTTTACTGCCCCTGGGACGTGGTCTGCTATTGCAGTAAACATAGGAAAAATAAGAAGCTTCCACCGCAAAATTATTGGATAAATACCAGCGGGAATGAAGTCCTGCGGCATTTTATCAGCGGGATGGCCTCCCAGCGGATGGTTACCAAGGCTCAGATGGAGAGACTTGTAGAGGGGGAGACTGTGCAGAAGGAAATATATCAGGAGCTGACGTATCCCGAATTATATGCATCCTCTGATAATTTGTGGAGCACACTTTTTATGACCGGCTACCTGACCCAGAGAGGAGAGCCGGATGGAAATTTATTTCATTTAGCAATTCCTAACCGAGAAGTCAGAAATATTTTTACGGAACAGATTTTAAAAATGTTTCAGGAGGCAGCGGGAAGGGACGGAGAAGCCTTGGGTGCTTTTTGCAATGCCCTTGAATATGGCCGCGCTGGAGAGGTGGAACGCCGGCTGACCGGATATTTGGAAAAGACCATTAGTATTCGTGATACATTTGCCAGAAAGCCTACGAAAGAAAATTTCTATCATGGGATTTTATTGGGAATTTTGGGCTTTAAGGATGGATGGACCGTGAGTTCAAACCGCGAGGCTGGGGACGGTTTCAGCGATATTATGATACAAACGGAAAACATGGAGAGGGCAATCTTGATTGAAGTTAAATATGCGGAGGACAATCTGGACGCGGTCTGCCAAAAAGCTTTAAAGCAGATAGAAGAAAAGCGATACGGCGAGAGAATGCACCAGGATGGTGTCCGATGTATATTGAAATATGGCATCGCCTGCAGCCGAAAGCACTGCCGCGTGCTTCTCAAGGAGGAGACAATGGGATGATAAAACGCACAGGATTTGCAGAGACGGCGCAGGCGGCGCTTTACTATGAGGTGTGGGAAAGCAGTGCCGGAGGGGAGAACGCGCAGGTACGGGGAAAAAGCGTCCCGGCGGGAGCGGATGGGCCGGCGGAGCGGACTCCCCTGGTAATGCTCCACGGAAACGGGGAGGACCACCATATTTTTGACAGGATGGCGGAGATAATGAGCCGGAAATTCCGGGTAATTCTCATGGACAGCCGGGGGCACGGGGCATCACGGTCTGGAGCGTGCTTGAAGAGGGACGGCATGTTTACCATTGAAGACATGGCCGGGGATGTGATAGAGGTGCTGGACGCGCTGGGGGAGGGAGAAGCAGCTCTTTTGGGCTTCAGCGATGGAGCGAATATCGCCCTGGAGGCGGCCAGCCGTTTCCCGGACCGGATAACGGCTGTGGCGGCGGTCAGCGGAAACGCGCTGCCCTGGGGAGTGACGCCGGGATTCTTTCTCACAGTGCAGGCCCAGTATCCCTTATATTGGCTGCGGGAGCGGCTGGCCCGGTCGGAGGAGGCCAAAAGGGAGATGAGGAGAAAGCGGCAGCTCACGGCCCTCATGGCCTTCTGCCCCCGCCTCACGGCCCGGCGGCTGGGAGAAATCCGCTGTCCGGTTCTCATTCTCACAGGCAGAAGGGATATGATACGTCCCCGGCATTCCCTGTGGATGGCGGAACAGATTCCGGGGGCAGAGCTTGTGTTTGTGCGGGGGGCGGACCATTTTACCATGTTAAAAAGGCCGGCGGCCTACGCCCGCTGCATCGGCCGGTGGCTGGAGAGATGCCTGCAGCCTGGCCGGTGGGAGAGCCGCTTGCAGACGGATGGCGGGCAGCATATGAAAGCGAGGTGAGATGCGGGTGAAACGAATGAATCTGCCCTATGGAATCGATGATTTTGAGGCGCGGCGTTCCGGGGGAAGGAATGCCTGATTAAGGCGGCAGAAGACTGCCGCCCGTTCACCTAGTGCGCCTGCCGCCTCCAGTTTTCCTTTAAAAATTCCGCCATGTCCGCAGCCTTTGGCGGGCAGCCGGGAAGGCTCTTTTCGCAGCTGCGGGTGCACTGGCCCACGCCGATGGCGCCGGCATTCTCCTGGCCCCGGTATCCCTGGCCGATGCACACCGGCGGCAGGCCCTTTTTCAGGAAGCCCTGGTCGTTCAGCCGGTCCAGAGCGTAGATTAAGGAGCCGTAGCAGGCGCTGCAGGCGTCCTTTGGAGCTGCGAAGGCAGCCAGCCGCTCCACCCGCCGGGTCATGGAAAATTTCGCTCCGGCAGCCTCCTGAGCCTCGTTGAGATAGATGGCATTGGCCCTTGTGAGGTCCGAGGAGCCCACGCCCAGGCGCTCTGCCAGGGGGATGTAGGACACGTCCTCGATGGAGTAGCCCATGCTGCTGCACACAAAGGCGTCGCAGAGCACCGGGTCCTTAAAGCCCAGGATGCGGTTCATCACCACCGGATTTCCGCCCTCCTCGAAGTCAAGATCCCCGCAGATGTTGTCCACCAGGATGAAGTCGTTGGGAGCCACCGTGTTTAAGTGGGCGATGGGCTTATGCAGGCCCATGGAGTGGAAGCGGCGCTTCTCCGAGTTGGGGATGATGCCCTTGTTGTTTTTTAAGGCGCAGGTGATGACGGTCTGGCAGTGGCCCTTCAGCACCGGCATATTGATCATATAGTCCACAGCCATGGCCTGGTCGCAGACCTTGATTTTCATGCCCTTCGCGTCGTACTCCTTCCAGGAGTCCTGCTGCAGGTCAATGAAGGGAACCTGATAGCGCGCGCAGACCTTGTCGTAGCCCGCCGCCTGGAAGGCGTCCCCGGTGCGGTCGCCGACCCAGGAGCCCTCCATGATGGAGAGGTTCTCAAAGCCATTTTCCTGGAGGTATTCGATGGTTCCCGCCAGAAGCTCCGCATGGGTGGTGGCCCCGGTGGAGGGTGCGTGGGCGGTGACCAGGTTGGGCTTTAAGGCCACGGACTTTTTGCGGTCCCCGATATCGGCGGCCAGGCCGGCGGCGGCGAGGAGCTTCTTTGTCATGGCTTTGTAGTCGGTTCCGTGGATGATGAGGATGTCGGTTTTGTTCATAAGGGTTCTCCTTTTCGGTGGATGAGACATATTTACAAGTTACTGTATTTTAGCATTTTTTGAAGGGCAGCACAATATAGAGTTGTGCGTCCCGCAACACATGCCCCTTCGGGGCGCAATCCTCTGCCAATACCATGGCTGGGAAAGGGGAGCTCATTATGGGAGAATTTACATTTTGGGAAGAAAATATGGCGGGAGGTCAGGAAGAGAAAGAAAAATTTTCCCGCTTTGTCCATATGCGCCACTCGGTGGAACCGCTTATCCGTCTGGGGGAGCGCAGGAGGTATCCGAAGAATACGGTTCTCATCCGTGCTGGGGAGGTGCCCTCCTGCTGCTATCTGGTACTGAGCGGCCAGGTGGTGGCTGTGAAGGAAACCGAGGAGGGAAATGAGCTGTTTTTCTATGTGATGGAGGAGAATTCCCTGTGCGGGGAGGCGAATGCCCTGTTTGCAAGGCCTCTGCCGGTGCTCTTTCGAACCACCATGCCTTCGGAGTTAGTGCGGATCGACAAAGATGTGCTGCGCCGGGCGATTGAGACGGATCCGTCTCTTTCTATGGCGATTTTAGAGTGCATGGCGGATAAATTTTTCGAGGCGATGGATGAAAATGAAAAAATCAAAAGCCATCAGGCCGCATGGCTTCTCTGCGATCTGCTTATCACCTTCGCAAAGCGGTACGGCATAGGGTATGACGGCAAGATTCTGATTCACAAGAGGCTGAGCATTGAGTATATGACCAATCTCCTGGGAGTGAACCGGGCTACCACCGTGCGCTCCATCCGGGCGTTAAAGGACATGAACCTGCTTGAAAATATCAATGGATTTTACTGCATCCGGAGCATCGAACAGTTAAAGCGGCATCAGGAACATCTGGCATAATTCCTAAAAAATCCTATTAAAATTTGTATAATTCGCAGAAAATACAGGCGCAAATGCGCCTGTATTTGCATATAAACCTTCTTTCAGGCTGTAAAAAAAGATAAACTAAAGCCATCAAACATGCCTGGGACGCATGAAATGGGGAAATTCCCCGCTTTCCAAATGCGCCCTGCAAGGCACAGAATGGAGGATGAGAAATGGCTTTGCCGAAATTTGATTACTATGCCCCGGAAAGTCTGAAAGAGGCAAACGAGATGGCCGTAAAGAGCCCAGGAAGGTATGTCTTTATGGCAGGGGGAACGGACGTGATCCTTCTTTTAAAGGACGGAGCGCTCCCGGACGTGGATGCGGTGATTGATTTAAAGAAAATCCCGGAACTGGAACGGCTGGAGTTTTCCGAGGAAGAGGGCCTGCGGGTGGGAGCCCTGACGAAGCTCTACGCCATCCAGAATTCCCCTGTAGTCAATGAGAAGATGCCTGCGGTTGCGGACGCAGCCCACTTTGTGGCTTCTGCCCAGATTCGCCGGAAGGGCACGATGGCGGGAAACATCTGCAACGCATCCCCTTCCGCAGATACAGCGCCTATCCTGGTAGCGATGAACGCATCGGTGAAGGTATGGGGAGCAAAGGGGGAGCGGACGATCCCCATTGACGAATTTTTCACTGGCGTTAAGAAGACCAGCCTGAAAAAGGAGGAGGGAGAGATTGTCACGGAGATCGATATCCCCGCCTTAAAGCCGGGCGAAGGATCCGCGTACATCAAGCATTCTGTCCGAAAGGCCATGGATCTGGCTATCATAGGATCCGGCGTGTGGGTAAAGATGGACGGAAGCCGGGTGGCGGACTGCAGGATTGCCATGGGTGGCGTGGCTGTAACTCCCATGCGGGCGAAAAAAGCAGAGGAATTTCTGATTGGAAAGGAAGCATCGGACGAAAATCTGGCCCAGGCCGGGCAGATTGCCTCCACAGAATGCCATCCCATCTCGGATGTGCGGGCCTCTGCGGAGTACCGCACGGACATGATCCGCGTATTTACAAAACGGGCGCTGAAAAAAGCCCTGGAGCATCTGGCTTGAAAGGAGAAGGAGACATGAAGCGAGTGATTCATTTTACACTGAACGGTGAGGAGATAGACGCTCTGGCCCAGGACAATATGACCATGGTGGATTTTCTGCGCAAGGAAATGCACCTTACCGGAACCAAGCGGGGCTGCGAGGAGGGAGAGTGCGGGGCCTGTACGATCCTATTAGACGGAAATGCAGTGGACTCCTGCATGATGCTGGCGGTGGAGGCGGACGGCCATGAGGTGGTGACCATCGAGGGCCTGCAGAAGGACGGGGTTCTCCATCCGATCCAGAAGGAATTTATTGACAAATGGGCCCTGCAGTGCGGCTTCTGCACCCCGGGAATGATCCTTTCCGCAGTATCCCTTCTGTCGGAAAATCCCCATCCCACGGAACATGAGATCCGGGACGCCATCGCAGGGAATCTCTGCCGCTGCACGGGTTACGCAAAGATTGTGGAGGCCATTGACGCCGCCGCAAAAATAATGGCCAAGGAGGTGTAAGCTTTATGGCAATGAAAGCAAAGGAATACTATGCGGAGATTGAAAGTGTGTATAAAAAGCCGGAGGACTATGAGCTGGCCGGCAAGGGAAACGCCTATGTGCGCATTGACGGCGAGGCAAAGGTGACCGGAAAGGCTATCTATACCGACGACGTGTATTTTCCTGATATGTACTACTGCAAACTGGTCCACAGCCCCTACGCCCACGCCCTGATTAAGAGCATTGATTTCACGGAGGCGCTGAAAGTGCCGGGCGTGAAGGCCGTGCTCACGGGAAAGGATTTTCCCGAGGGACATAACCTGGGAAACCCGGAGGCCTTTAAGGAGCTGGCGGACAAAGAGCCCCTGTGCCGGCGCAAGGTGCGCATGGTGGGCGACGAGGTGGCTGCGGTCTGCGCGGTGAGCGAGGAGAGCGCCGAGGAGGCGGCCGCCCTGGTGAAGGTGGAGTATGAACCCCTTCCGCCGGTTCTCGATCCCTTTGACTCCATGCAGCCGGACGCTCCGGCCATCCATTACCCGGATACCAACAACCTGTCTATTTTCACGGTTATGAATGCAGGGGATCCGGACAAGGCCTTTGCCGAAGCGGATTATACGGATAAGCGCTACTATAAAACACAGGAAATGGTTCATGCGGCCATCGAGCCCCATGGGGCGGTGGCGAAGTATGAGAACGGGGAGTGGACTGTCTGGACCACCACCCAGGGCGCCTATGTGAGCCGCTACTGGATTGCCTGGGGACTGGGCGTGCCCGAGAGCCAGGTTCACCTGATTAAGCCCATGGTGGGCGGAGGCTTCGGCGGCAAGCTGGATGTATTTGCCCATGAGCTGTGCCCCTGCAAATTTGCCCAGATGACCGGCCATCCGGTCAAGTGCATCTTAAAGCGGGATGAGGTATTTATGTGCACCCGCACAAGACATCCCATTTCCTTTGAGATTGAGAGCGCGTTCAGCAAAGAAGGAAAGCTCTTAGCCAAGCGCTGCAAGCACATCCTGGACGGCGGCGCTTACGGCGGATCCGGAATCGCGGCCAATACCCTGTCCTTAATCTGCGCCACCTTCCCCTACAAGGTGGAGAACATTGACATGCAGGCCAGAAGGCCCTACACCAACCATCCGGCCTCGGGAGCCATGCGGGGCTACTCCGCCTGCCAGGTGCATTTTGCCCACGAGATCCACATGGACGAGGCGGCAAATGATCTGGGCATCGATCCCCTGGATCTTAGGCGGCTCAATGAGATTACGCCTTACTACACCGGCCCTACAGGATTGGAATTTACCTCCTGCAAGTTCGACGAGTGCCTGGTGGCCTGCGCCGACGCCATTGACTGGAAAAACCGGTTCCGCTTCCCGGTGGGCAGCGGCAGGGCCGTGGGCCTTTCCGGATCGGGATTTATGTCCGGCACCGGCTTTCCCGTGCTGGTGACGCCCCATTACTGCTCCTCATCCACCATAGTCCGCCTGAACCGGGAGGGCTACGCCGTGGTATTCTCCGGAGCCAATGACATCGGGCAGGGCTGCGACACGGTGATGACCATGATCGTGGCGGAGGAACTGGGCCTGCGCATGGACGAGGTGAAGCTGGTGCAGTCCGATACCACATCCACCCCCTGGGATGCGGGATCCTTTGGCTCCCGCGTGACCTTCCTGGCAGGAAATGCATGCCGCCGGGCTGTGGGCGATGCCAAGCTTAAGCTCCTGAAGCACTGGGCGGAGGAATGGGGCTGCCAGCCCTCGGACATCACCATGAAGGATCACCGGGTATTCGTGAAAGGGGATGCAGAGAAGAATATTTCCTACAATGAAGCCTGCTTCGGCTATGAGGAGAAGAACTTCGGCCGCTGCGTGGCGGGCGTCGGATCCTTTGCCCATGAGGGCGACAAGGACGTGTATGTGAAGAATGTGGGCAATTACGCCACCGCCTATTCCTTCTCCGCCTGCGCCGCCCAGGTCAGCGTAGATATGGAGACGGGCCAGGTGAGTCTGGAGGACTTTATATTCGGCCATGACTGCGGACGCCCCTTAAATATCCGGGCCGTGGAGGGGCAGATTGAGGGATCCGTGCTCCTGGGCTATGGCTTCTCCTGCTTTGAGGAGTGCATTTATGATAAAGAGGGCCGTCACAAAAATCCGAGCTTCCGGGATTACCGCTTCCCGACCGCCCTGGATATGCCCCACATCAAGACGATTGTGTGCAGCGACTATGACCCTGAAGGGCCTATGGGGGCCAAGGAGGCCGGAGAGGGCAGCACGGCGCCGGTGGGCTCCGCCATCGGAAATGCCATCAACTACGCCACAGGCCTGACCTTTAAGGAGCTTCCCCTGACGCCGGAGCGCATCTGGAGAGCCCTGCGGGAGCACGAGAGGACAGGAAAGACAGAGTTCGGCGCGGAGGATCTGCCGGAGAAGTTTGCCAATATGCCGCCGCTGCCGCAGCGGGCATAAGGAGCGCCGCCAGGGCTATTTGGAGAGTGCAGGAGGTATGACAGGATGGACGGGCTGACAAAGGAGCAGAGGGAAAGGTATCTGGCCCTCATTGAAGAAGAGCGGATAGCCTATATCCGCGCGGAGGAGGGCCGGCTGGCCGGTGCGATGAATGCCCAGTACTGGGATGAAGGGACAGGGGAATATTACATATTCCATCCGCTTCCCGATCTGAATGAGGAGCTGGGGGAGATGGGCAATCCCTATGATCTTACGGTGGAGGAGCTCTCCCTCCTCCATACCCTGAAAAAACGGATTGAGCGGATGGGCACTTACAGCTATCTGGATTTGTACCCCGTATTCCCCAGGGACAGGGAACGCCTTGATCTGCTGAGCCAGGTTAAGACCAAGCTGGACCTGGGGATGGAGCTGGGGGATAAGGAGGCAGAGGCCCTTGAGCAGGGGCACGAGCCCTTTGTGCGCTATAAGTCGGAGGATGGGGTTCGCGTGATTATGTGAGGAGGTACAGGATGGAAGTATTGCAGAAGGAAATAAAAAATGGAAGCCTTCACGTAACCCTGCGGGCCCTTCCGGCAGAGTACCGCATGGAGGCTGGGGAGGCGGTGGAAAATGCGATCAGCCGCCTCTTTGGCCGCTTTCTCGCAGAGGAAGGACTGCGGGCTGTGGGCCGTCCAAGGGTGACCGAGGCGGCCTGTCCGGCGGACGGAAGCCTGCGCTTTACTGTGGAGGCGGAGCTGTACCCGGAGGTGAAGCTGGGGCAGTATAAGGGAATACGGGTAAAGGCCCGGAGGGAGGAAAATGAGGCCGCGTTTATGAAGGAGGTTCTGGAAAAGGCCTGCGCCAATATGGAAGCGGAGGTGACACAGACACTCATCGATCAGAGGCTTGCGGCAATGATTGCCGGCGAGCACCTGAATGTGGATCAGGAGTCCATCTATTATCTGCTGGCGGATGTGGTGGAAATTCTGGGCGAGGTGTACCAGATGGCAGGCTGCAGGCGCCCGGCGGCCCAGGTGGAGGCGGAAGCCCTGGATATACTGCTCCAGGCAGTGTCGGCAGACAACCAGGGGCCGGAAATAGAGTATTTGAAGGATCAGATGTATCAGATGGCGGCCCGGTACAGCCAGCTGCCGGAGGATTTCCCGGAGCTGATTGACAGCGCCTTTGCGCGCAGGAAAAAGAAAAAGGGCCGTATGAGCCCGACAGAGCGGTCGGACGAGGCGTTTCACGCTTATTTGCGGACCATCGGTATGGATGAGGAACAGCTGAAACGGGAGCGCCGCCCTGCGGCAGCGGCTGCAGCCCGGTGCGATCTGCTTTTTGAGGCGGTGGCCCAGGCAGAGGGGCTTACCGTGTACCAGGACGAGATGGACGAGGTGCTGGCCCGCCTGGCAGACAAATACCATTTGTCTGTGGAGGAGGTCACTGAGGCCGTGGACACAGAGCCCATGCGGATGAAGCTTCTGCGGGACCGCGCCTGCCGCCTGATCTTGGACAGCGCGGTTGGGGGAGCGGATGGGTAGGGCGGGCAGGCCGTCCGGAGGCCCGAAGAGGGAGGCGGGCGGCCAGGAAATGCTGGAGCGGGCGCCCCTGATCCACCTTCTGCCCGGATTCTGTATCCCGGCGCTTCTGGCCAGCCTTGTCACCTCGGTGTACAATATTGTCGATCAGCTTTTCATCGGCAATAAGGTGGGAATACTGGGAAATGCCGCCGCCAATGTGGTGTACCCGGCGGTGACCGTGCTCACGGCCCTGTCCCTCATGTGCGGAGTGGGGACCTCGGCGGTGATGAATCTGGCCCTGGGAAATGGGGAGAGGGAGAAGGCGAGGATGGCAGTTGGGAACGGAACGCTGCTCATGATTCTGGGCGGGGGGATTCCCTGCGCTGCCATGCTGCTTTTTACAGAGCCCCTCTTGTATCTGTTTGGATGTACCGGCGCGGTGCTGCCCTATGCGCTTGCTTACGCCAGAATTACAGCACTCGGATATATATTTTCCGTTCTGGGAGCGGCGGGGCCTTTCCTGATACGCGCGGACGGGAGCCCGAAGCTGGCGCTGGTGTGCACATCGGCGGGGGCAGTGCTCAATATTTTTCTGGACGGCCTTTTTGTTTACGGATTTGACTGGGGAATTGCCGGGGCGGCCTGGGCTACGGTTATCGGCCAGGGAGTCAGCGCCGGAATTTTTGTGTGGTATCTGCTGCATTTTAAGTCCTTTTCCCTGGCTGGAGGAAAGGCGGAGGGGCTCTGTGCCTTCCGGCCGGTTCCTTCTCTGGCCGGCCGGATTGCGGTGTTGGGAGCCGGGCCGGGATTTAACTTCCTGACCCAGGCGTTGGTGCAGATCCTGATGAACGGAGCCCTGCGGGTCTATGGCGGGGCCAGCGTCTACGGCAGCGAGACGGCCCTGGCCGTGGCCGGGGTGGCGGGAAAAGTGAATACGCTGGCGGTTGCGGTGGTGACCGGCCTCTCCAACGGCATGCAGCCCATTGTGAGCTACAATTTCGGCCGGAAAAATTATGGGCGGGTAATCCGCACCGGGGAGGCGGTGGTGGGAACCGTCCTGTGCGTATCCTTTGTGATTTTCCTGGGTTATCAGATTTTTCCCAGGCAGATTACGGCCTGCTTCGGCGCGGGCGACGCGCTGTATTTTGACTTTGCCGCCCGGTATTTTCGGATTTTTCTCATGCTCATCTTTTTAAATGGGCTCCAGAGCTCAGTGGGAGGCTTCTTCTCCGCACAGGGAAAGCCCTGGCAGAGCATTGCCATTTCCTTTACGCGGCAGGTTGTGATGCTCCCGGCCATGCTGGCTGTGCTGCCGCAGGCTATGGGGCTGGACGGCGTGCTCTGGGCGGGGCCTGCTTCGGATCTTGTTATGGCCTTCCTGGCGGGCGGCCTGTTTTGGAGACGGATACGGGAGCTGAAAAAGATGGACGGACAGCCCCGGAAGTAAAGTTCGGGGCGTGAGACGTCCGGGACGTCAGAAGCATCAAAAATATAACATTTCTCTGTCTGGCCGGGAGGCTGCTGTCTGCGGAATTCCCGGCCAGATATTTTTCTGTAAAAATATCCCCAGTTATGATACAATGAAGGCAGCGGTTCTGCAAAAATTGACAGGAGGAAGCAGCCCGCCGGGCAAGAGGCTGACTGCGGATACGAGAATGGTTAAGACAAATGTGATGCGTCTTCTGGACGCGGCGAGGATTCCCTACGAGACGGGGACCTACGAGGTGGATGAGAATGACCTGTCCGGCAGCCACGCGGCGGACCTGATGGGCGTGGACCACGACAGCATGTATAAGACCCTGGTGCTTAAAGGGGAGAAGAAGGGCTATCTGGTGTGCTGCATCCCGGTGGACGAGGCGGTGGATCTGAAGCTGGCGGCCAAGGCGGCGGGAGAGAAGAAGGTGGAAATGATCCACGTGAAGGACATGCTGGCGGTGACCGGATACATTCGGGGCGGCTGTTCGCCCATCGGCATGAAAAAGCGCTACCCCACCTACATCGAGGAGACAGCCCAGCTCTACGACGCCATCACGGTGAGCGCAGGCCAGCGGGGCGTGCAGATCACCCTGTCGCCGGAGGCGCTGCGGGAGTATGTGGGCGGAGAGTTTGTGCCGTTAATCGGGCTGTAGGAGCTATTATAAATTGTTTGTTACAGAGATTATAGAAGGGAGAAATTTCAATGAGACGTGTATTTTTGATTGTGCTTGACAGTGTGGGCTGCGGGGAAATGCCGGACGCGGCGGATTTCGGAGACGCGGGGAGCAATACCCTGGCGGCTGCGGCCAAGAGCCCCTATTTTCATATGCCGAATATGGGAAAGCTGGGGCTATTTAATATAGAAGGCGTAGACTGCGGGCCCAGGGAGGCTGCGCCCGCCGGGGCGGTGGCCCGGATGAAGGAGGCCTCCATGGGGAAGGACACCACCACGGGACACTGGGAGATCGCAGGGGTGAGCTCTCCGAGGCCCATGCCCACATTCCCGGATGGATTTCCGAAGGAGCTTCTGGACGCCTTTGAGAAGGAGACGGGCCGGGGCGTGCTCTGCAATAAGCCGTACTCCGGGACGGATGTGATCCGGGATTACGGGGAGGAACATCT
>CALWRY010000025.1 GCA_944384065.1 uncultured Enterocloster sp.
TGACTACGAGACCAACATGGGCGTGTTCGTCCGTCCGGAGGGGAACCTTGCGGAGAAGAATCCGGAGGACTGGAAGGGGACCACTTGGCTGTATCCTACAGGAACAAACGCGCAGATGATTCTGGGCGGCGAGCTGGAGCAGCTGGGACTGACATTTGACGATATCGAGTCTGTAAACATGGATATTGCCAGTGCTCTTACTGCCTTCAAGGGCGGCCAGGGAGACGGCATCGGCGTTTGGAACGCAATCGCAACCTCCGCTGAGGATGCAGGCTTTGTGCGCGTGGATGACGCCGGCACTCTGGACATCACCGTGTTCAACGGCTTTATGGCTACGCCGGACGCGCTTGAGTCCCGCCGTGAGCTGGTGAAGACCGCATGGGAGGTTTACTACCTGACCTGGCAGTGGTGCAACGAATCCGATGAGAATATGGCAGAGGCCGTATCACTGTATCTTGAGAGCTGCGAAAATGAGGGCGTTGCCTGCGATCAGCACATCGCGGAAGAAGTTATGAGCTACTATGCCTGCCCCACCATCACAGAGGTTGCGAAGCTGATGAGCGAGGCAAGCCCGGATGACGCGGGACTTTATACTAAGCGCGATCTGCTGCAGGCTGAGAAGGACCTCCTGGTAACCATGGACTTCCTGATTGGCATCGGAAGCTACACCGAGGAAGACAGAAATACCATTTTGGACAACAATATGGTGGATGGCTCCATTGCAGAGGAGTGCATTGCTGATATGGAAGCAATGGGTGTTGAATTTAACTAATGGTTGTTATGATTCTGCCTGCAGCCCTGGGCTGCAGGCAGAATGTAGATAATAAGAAAGTGAGGGATATTGCTTATGGGCTCTTCTCCTGAAACGGGCAAAGTATCAGAAGAGCAGCGCATTGCGCTGGTTAAGCAGAAAAAACGTCAGACACAGATGATGTATATCACTTTGTCTATTTTGGGCGTTTTGGGGTTCCTTTTAATCTGGGAATTTGTATCGGATGCGGGAGTGGTCAACAGCCGTTATCTGGCGTCTCCATCCACGATTTTAAAACTGTTTGTCACGAAATTGACGGATCCCAAGCCGGACGGCGCTGTTCTGGGCGTAAATGTGCTGGCAAGCCTTCAGGTTTCCCTCAGCGGATTTTTCCTGGCGATTATAGTGGGAATTCCTCTGGGACTGCTGATGGGCTGGTACGGCGGATTTGAGAGCTTTGTGCGGCCGATTTTCGAGCTGGTGCGGCCCATTCCCCCGGTTTCATGGATTCCCCTTACCATCGTATGGCTTGGTATCGGACTTCCGGCAAAAGCCTTTATTGTGTTCTTCTCCGCGTTTGTACCTTGCGTAATCAATTCCTATACGGGCATTAAGCAGACAAGCCCGGTGCTCATCAATTTTGCAAAGACATGCGGCGCCTCCAATTTTACGATTTTCTGGAAAATCGGCATCCCGTCTTCCATGACGATGGTGTTCGCAGGCGTGCGGGTTGCCTTGGGAAATGCGTGGGCTACGCTGGTCGCGGCAGAGATGCTGGCCGCTTCCTCCGGATTGGGCTACATGATTCTCATGGGACGTCAGTTTGCCCGACCGGATATCATACTGCTGGGCATTGTGGTTATCGGAGTTATTGGCGTGACATTTACTGCAATCCTGGGTCGGATTGAGAACAAAGTACTGGGGTGGAAAAAATAATGAAGACGAATACAAATATTGTTCTCAGCAAAAGCGAGCTGCAGGAAAGACGCAGGCATATGGTCTACAGAATTCTTCCTGTTATCTCCATTTTGCTCTTGATAATGTTGTGGCTGGCAGCTGCAAGCGGCGAGACATCCTCATTCCCCTCGCCGATGGACGTGTATGAGCGTTATATTAAATTTTTGGAGAAACCCATCCAGAAGCTCAGTCTCTTTGGGCATATTGTGGCCAGCTTAAAGCGTGTGCTCCTGGCCCTGGTGATTTCCTGGGTCCTCGGTATTTCATTCGGAATTCTGATTGGCTGGAACAAAAAGGCCAACGCTGTTTTGGGCCCGATTTTCACGGCTTTCCGTGCGGTCCCCCCTCTGGCGTGGATCCCGTTGATTACCATCTGGTTCGGCACAGGAGAATTCCCGAAGGTGTTGGTTGTATTTATCGGCGCTATCATGCCGGTGGTTGTGAATACCCAGGCAGGCATGAGTAATGTGGATCAGCAGTACCTGGATGTGGGCCGTGTATTCAACGCAAATAAACGGCAGATGCTTTTGGATTTTGCCATTCCCTCCGCATTGGACGCGATTTTTGCCGGCGTCCGGACGTCGGCCAGCGCGGCCTGGATGGTGGTTCTTGCGGCAGAGATGCTGGGCGGACGTTCAGGCGTGGGCTTTTTGATCACCCGCGGAATGGATTCCGGCGATTTGCCCCTGGTTCTTTTGTCTATGATTTGTATTGGAATCATCGGCGCAATCCTGGCGATTGCGATGCAGCTTATTGAAAGGTGGGTTTGCCCGTGGACGGTCAGAAAATCAAATTAAGCCTGGAGCATATTTCTCAGAGCTACATATTGAACAACAGCGCTTTTGATGCGGTGAGGGATGTCAATTTCGATGTATACGACAGCGAGTTTCTTGTCATCCTGGGACCCGGTTACTGCGGGAAGACCGTGCTTCTCAATATTATCAGCGGTTTGGAAGAACCGGTGGCGGGACATGTGCGCCTGGACGGCGAGATTGTCAAGGGAAGCGATCCGCGTATCGGTATGGTGTTCCAGAAAACCTCCCTGCTTCCGTGGAAGACCGTAATGGAAAATGTGGAGGTAGGGCCGAAAATGTCCGGGGTTCCCAAGGCAGAAAGACGCAAGACAGCCCAGAAGTATATCAATCTGGTAGGCCTGCAGGGATTTGAAAAGAGCTATCCCAACGAACTGAGCGGCGGTATGAAGCAGAGAGTGGGAATTGCCCGCGCCTATACGAACAGCCCGGAGATCCTGCTCATGGATGAACCTTTCGGAGCCCTTGACGCCCAGACCCGGTACGCCATGGAGGAAGAAATTCAGAAAATCTGGGAGAGCGAGAAGCGCACCATTATTTTTGTAACCAACAACATTGAAGAGGCAGTTTACCTGGGGGACCGCATTGTTCTGCTGAGCAATCGCCCGGCCCATGTGAAGGCAGTCTATGACATTGACCTGCCCCGTCCCAGAGATACGGTGTCTCCGGAATTTCTCCGGATACGTAAGGAGATCTCCGATAATACTGATTTGGCGCTGTAAGGAGGAGAAAGATGAGCGAGAATTATGTTCATAATCCGGAGTACAAGGTGGAGGTTCGGAACCTGACCAAAAATTTTGGGGATTTAAAGGTTTTGAACAACATTTCCTTTAATATCAAGAAGGGTGAGTTTGTCTGCGTGGTAGGACCTACGGGATGCGGCAAGACCACATTCTTAAATCTGCTGACAAGGATTATCCAGCCGTCCGCAGGCGATCTGTATATTGACGGCGAGCCGGCGGATCCCCACAAGCACAATCTTGCCTTCGTATTCCAGGAGCCCTCGGCGATTCCGTGGAAAACCGTGGAGCAGAATCTTCGGTTTGGTTTGGAGCTTAAAAATCTCCCGGAGGCCGAGATAAAAGAGCGGGTGGAGAATATTATTAAGCTGCTGGGCCTTCAGGAGTTCCGCAATTCCTATCCGCATCAGCTCTCCGTAAGTTGCGCGCAGCGCGTGATCATCGGACGGGGATTTGCCATGAATCCGGACCTTCTGCTGATGGATGAGCCCTACAGCCAGATGGACATCAAGCTGCGGTTTTATCTGGAGGACGAGGTTATCCGCCTGTGGAGAGAGCTTGGCAGTACGGTTGTGTTCATCACGCATAATATTGAGGAGGCAACCTATCTTGCAGAGCGGATCCTGATTTTGAGCAATAAGCCCACTACGATAAAGGAAGAAGTGCATGTAGATCTTCCCCACCCCCGGGACGTAACCGATCCGGAGTTTATCAAGATAAGAAAGTATGTGACAGACCAGATTAAGTGGTGGTAGAAGAAGAGCGGGCGGACCATTTCTCACCTTCCCAATGGGAACGGTGGGAATAGGGTCCGCCTTCTGATTTATTGGGAATAGTATATGATAACAGCTAGTATTATTGTGACAGCTTTTGCTGCAGGATTTGTGCAGGCGGTGACGGGGTTCGGCTGCGGCATCATTATGATGGCGGTGCTGCCTTTCCTGTTCGCCGGCGTTACGGAGGCGGCGGTTGTGTCCGATCTGTGCGCGGCAGCTCTATTGTACGCCCTGGCATGGAAATACAAGGACAGCATACGATGGAAAAAGATTCTGGTGCCGGTACTGTTTTATTTTATTTTTAGCGCGGTCACTATCCGTATGGCTGTGTATATGGGTGATTTGAAGATTCTGGGCCGCCTCCTGGGACTCCTGCTCCTTGTGTTCGCGGGCATTATGGCCTTCTTTTCGGACCGTATTCATATGACAGGAAGCATCCCGGCTGCCGTTATCTGCGGAACGATTTCCGGAATTATGGGCGGATTATTCGCCATGGGCGGCCCGGGGATGGCCTTTTATAATCTCTCTGTCTCGGAGACAAAGGAGGAGTATTTGGGAAATAATTGCCTCTTCCTTTCGCTGGCCGCTACAGAGAATAATGTGCTCCGCATCGCCGGAGGCCTTGCGGAGAGAGAAATGCTGCCATGGTTTATAGGAGGCACGGCGGCCATGCTTTTGGGCAAGCTTCTGGGCGATAAAGTGGTGCGGAATATGCCGGTAGAGATATTGAAGCGGAGCGTCTATGGCCTAATGGGTGTTTCCGGCCTTTTGTCCCTGATCAAGGGATAGGACGGCCGCTGCCCAGAACCTTGGCTGTATCTGGAAGGGGAGGAGATTGAAATGAAGGACACCTTGTTTTATGGAAATTCTCGGCCTAAAATAGGAATACGGGCAATTATTGACGGAAGGGACGGACTTCGGGAAATGCAATCGGAACCCATCCGCCGCCTTGCAGACCGTCTTGCAGGGCTAGTGAGCGCCCATGTCTTTTACGCGGACGGCGAGCCTGTCCAATGCGTGGTGAGTTCCCAGGCAATTGGAAGCCCGGTGGAGGCGGAACGGGTTTCGGAGGAATTTTCCAGGGAAAACGTGGGAGGAATTATCAACATAGCGAGAGCCTGGTCCTATCCCTGCGAGGTTATGCATTATGATACGAGAATTCCGCAGGCTGTCTGGGGATTTTCAGGAAGCGATGCGCCGGGAACCGTGTTTATGGGGGCGCTTGTGGCTGCCGCGGCACAGGAGGGGCTTCCTTTCTTCAAGATTTACGGAGAGGATATCCAGGATAAAGAGAGCGGGGAAATTCCAGAGGACGTGGCAAAAAAGCTGATACGGTTTGGGCAGTGCGCAATCGCCATGGCCACTATGCGGGGCCGCGCCTACCTCTGCCTGGGCACTGCCTGTATGGGCATCGGATCTTCCGTGCCGGATCAGAGCTTTTTCCGCTCCTATCTGGGGATGCGCGCGCAGTGCGTGGACATGACGGAGATCGCGCGCAGGCTGGCGGCGGGAATTTACGATGAAGATGAATTTGCCGCCGCGAGAAGATGGGTGAAGGAAAACTGCAGGGAGATGGAGGATCCGAATCCGCCGAAGATGCGGCAGACCGATCAGGAGAAGGAGGGCGTCTGGGATACCAGTGTGAAGATGGCCCTGATTTTCCGGGATCTCATGGACGGAAATCCGCGGCTTCGCGAAAAGGGTTTTCCCGAAGAAGCCCTGGGCTATCATGCGCTGACAGCCAGCATCCAGGGGCAGAGGCAGTGGACAGACTGGATGCCGTCCAGTGATTTTGCGGAAACCATGCTGAATTCCAGCTTTGACTGGACAGGGATCAAGAGACCTCATCCCATTGCCTCGGAGAATGATTCTCTCCAGGCCGTATCCATGCTCTTTGGGTTTCTCCTCACAGGTACGGCCCAGATCTTCTGCGATGTCAGAGGGTACTGGAGCAGGAAAGCTCTGGAGGATAAATTGGGAGAGGTTTTGCCGGAAGCGGAAAACGGCTTTATTTATCTCACAAATTCAGGTCCTGCGGCCCTTGACGGGAGCATGGGGGCGATGCGGGACGGCAGGCCGGGAATAAAACCTTTCTGGCAATTGACAGAGGAGGACGCGCACAGATGCCTGGAGCGCACCCGCTGGGGGGCGGCTAAGCGGGCCGTGTTCAGGGGAGGCGGATTTTCCACCAGCTACCGCGCCCACGGCGGCGTGCCGGTGACAATGTTCCGGCTGAACCTGGTAAAGGGCCTGGGACCGGTTCTCCAGCTGGCGGAGGGGTATACGATTGAGCTTCCCGAGGAGGCGGCAGGCAAAATCGTAGGGCGCACGGATCCCACATGGCCGCAGATCTTTTTCCTCCCCCGTCTCACTTCAAAGAGGCCCTTTGACAGTGTGTACCGGGTGATTGCAGGCTGGGGGAGCAACCACTGCACTCTGTGCGGCGGACATATAGGGGGGATGCTGGTCACCCTGGCTTCCATGCTCCGTATTCCGGTCTGCATGCACAATCTGGAGGATGAACAGCTTTTCCGCCCGGATGTGTGGAACCAATTTGGCATGGAGGATCCCACTGGGGCGGACTACAGGGCGTGCGCAAATTATGGGCCGCTGTACGGTCCTTATTGACAGCAGTAAAACCGGCTATTCCCGCCATGGCGCTTGCGTTGGGGGATAGCCGGTTTTGCTGTACAAATTGTCAGAATTCAGAAAGAAAACCTTCCCCTGAAATTAAGAGAAAAGAAATACCTGGTTTTTCCAAATCTGGTATACTGGCAGTGTCTAAAGAAGATGCCATCTATCCGGGCACTTCAAAAAATGGACGTATTTTCAGGGAGGAAAGACAGAGATGAGACAGAATAAAAAGAGAACGATTGTGACAGCAGGACTTACAGCAGCCATCGCAGCTGCGGCTATCGGAGCGGCGGGCTGCAGCGCAGCGCCGGCCCAGGTGCCGGATACCATCCGGGTGGAGAACGTGGATGGAGCGAAGGACACCATCACCGTGACCGGACAGGAGGAAGTGAAGGTGGTGCCGGACATGGCCCAGATTGAGTATGCGGTGTACACCCAGGGGGACACCGCAGAGGCCTGCCAGACGGAGAACGCGGAGCATTTGAATCAGACCATTGAGACCCTTACGGGACTTGGAGTGGAGGAGACCTCCATCCAGACCTCGGCCTACAGCCTGAATCCTATCTACGACTGGAATTCCGGCACCCAGAACATCACAGGCTACGAGATGACCACCCGGATTACGGTTTCCGATATCCCCATTGACCAGGCAGGAGAGATTCTATCCGAATCTGTAATTGCTGGGGTAAACCAGGTTGACTCGGTGAGCTATTTCTCCAGCAATTATGATGCCAGCTACGGAGAGGCTCTAAAGGGCGCCATCGCCATGGCCCAGGAGAAGGCTCAGTCTATCGCTGAGGCCAGCGGGAAGAACGTGGCGGGCATCTCCCACGTGGAGGAGTACGGCTACAACCCGCAGGCGCGTTACTCCAGCTACAGCGGCGGCGCAAATAAGGCCGTGGAAGAGACTGCGGCCGCCGCGATGGATATGGCGGTTATGCCTGGAGAGGTGAGCGTGGAGGCCCAGGTGAGCGTGGAGTTTGTGATTGAATAAAAAATGAAGGCAGGCGTAACTTATGCGGTTATGCCTGCCTTGAAATTTTTATGCGCCCCTCTTAACCCGCCCCTTCTCCTGGGGCAGCGTCACATTTAGGAAAATAGCCACCAGGGTGGCGATAACCACCGGAGATTTGCCGAAAATGGTGGTGACCCACTCCGGAAAGGCGGACAGGGAGGCGGAGGCCTGGGAGACGCCCATGCCGAGAGCTGCCGCCAGGCCCACGATGGAGGTGTTGCGGTAGTTCATGTCCTCGGTCATCACCAGCTTCATGCCGGTCATGGCGATGGAGGCAAAGACGGAGACTGTGGCTCCGCCCAGCACCGCGTAGGGGATGGTGGTGAGAAGGGCGGAAAATTTGGGAAACAGGCCCGCCACCAGGATGATGAGGGCGGAAAGCCCCAGCGTTACCCGGTTGACCACCTTGGTGGTGGCCACAATGCCCACGTTCTGGCTGTAGGTAGCTGTGGGCAGGCAGCCCAGGCAGGCGCCGATGATGTTGGAGACGCCGTAGCCAAGGATAGCTCCCTGGAGCTCCTGGGTGGAGGGCTCCCGGTTTAAGCCTCCGGCTGTGGTGGCGGAGAAATCGCCGATGGCCTGCACGGAGTTGATGACGAAGAGCAGGCCCAGGGCCACGCAGGCAGAGGCCTCAAAGGAGACGCCAAAATGGAAGACATCGGGCAGCTGGAGGAGGCCTGCCTCCCCTACGCTTCCCAGGCTCACCATTCCGAAGGGGATGGAGAAAATGTAGCCTGCCGTCATCCCGATGAGGATGGAGGCCAGCTTCAAAAACCCCTTGGCGAAATGGTTCAGCACAGTCACAACTACCAGGGTAAAGAGGGCGACAACCCAGTTCTGCCAGGAGCCGTAGCCCGGCTGTCCAGACCCTCCGGCCATATAGTTGATGGCCGTGGGATACAGGGAGAGGCCGATGGTAAAAACCACGGTGCCCGCAATCAGGGGCGGGAAAAATTTTCGTATCTTCTTGATAGTAAGACCTACCAGCACGGCACAGACGCCGCCCACAATCTGGGCCCCCAGGATGGCAGAGATGCCGGAAGCTTCCGCGATGGCCTGCATGCTGGGCACATAGGCAAAGCTCACGCCCAGAATCACGGGAAGTCCGGCCCCTAAGCGGAGGCCGTTCCGATTCCCGATGGGAAAGAGCTGGAGCAGAGTGGCAAGGGCGGAGACCACCAGGGAAGCCTGTATCAGGATAACCCGGTCAGCGGCCGCAAGCCCGGCAGCGCCGGAAATGATAATGGCGGGAGTGACGCAGCCCACAATCATGGCCACCACGTGCTGAAGGGCCATGGGGAGGGCCTGGGACATTTTCGGGATTCCATCCATCTGGAAGAGGGAAGCCCGCTGGGTATTTGTATTCATAGGTACGCCTCCTGCATGTATATGGGGGTGGTAACAGCTCGGGCGGCGGGCCCGCCTAAAAGGGGCTTTCTTCCCGCCGCCCGAATTGTCACAGATGGATACGTGTGCCGGTCTTCCCCTGGATTCCGTCCTTTGCCTTTTCAAGAAGCGTGATGAGCGATGTGCGTCCTGGCTTTGATTCAGCAAATTTAACAGCGGCCTGTATCTTGGGAAGCATGGAGCCGGGGGCGAAATGCCCCTCCTTTATGTATTTCCGCGCTTCGTCTGTGTCCAGGTCATCCAGCCATTTTTCTTCCGGCTTTCCGAAGTTGACTGCGGCCTTTTCCACCGCAGTGAGAATGATGAGGAAATCCGCGTCCAGCTCCTCCGCCAGAAGCTCGCTGGCGAAATCCTTGTCGATAACAGCGCTGGCTCCTTTTAAATGATTGCCCTTGCGCACCACGGGGATTCCCCCGCCGCCGCAGGCGATGACCAGCTGGCCTGACTCCACCAGGGAGCGGATGGCTCCGATTTCAACAATCTCCGCAGGCTTTGGCGATGCCACCACCCGGCGCCAGCCCCGGCCAGCGTCCTCCCGCATGATGTAGCCGTATTTTTCCTCCGCCAGCCGTGCCTGCTCATCGGTCATAAAGTGGCCGATGGGCTTTGAGGGGCTGTCAAAGGCGGGGTCGTCCGCGTCCACCCGCACCTGGGTAATCATGGCAGCCACAGGGATATCGTAAATTTCCCGGTTTAAGAGCTCCTCCCGAAGGGCGTTCTGCAGGTCGTAGCCGATGTAGGCCTGGCTCATGGCCACGCAGACCGACAGGGGGGTGTTGGGCTGATTTTTGTCCTCGCGGCTTAGGGCGGCCATGGCATTGTTAATCATACCCACCTGGGGGCCGTTGCCGTGGGACACGATGACCTCGCAGCCCTCCTCGATGAGGTCCACGATGGCCTTGGCTGTGACCTTCACCGCCCTCATCTGCTCCGGCAGGGTATCACCCAGGGCGTTTCCGCCCAGGGCGATGACAATTCGTTTTTTTGTCTTATCTCTCATGGCAGCTCATCCTTTACCATAGGGCGGCCTTTATCCCTTGAATACACGGGGGATGCCGCGCTCCTCTAATTTCTTTAAGATATCCGCCGGGTCCGCGAATTTTGCCAGCATAATCATGGCGGCAATCACGTAGGGCTTGTAGCTGGCCTCCTTGTACAGGGGGTCACGGTAACGGTCAAATACGGAGGCTTCCACCTCGCCGTCCACGCAGCTCACCCCATTGATGTCCGCGGGCAGGCAGTGGAGGTAGAGGGCCCTGCCGTCCTTGGTGGTCTTCATAAGCTCCTCGGTGCAGCACCAATCCTTGTGCTCTGCGTTCTGGGCCAGAAGCTCCTTCTCCAGAGCCTTGATGCCCTCGGCATCGCCCTCGCCGTAGAGCTTGGTCCGCTTTTCCATGGCGGCAAAGGGAGCCCAGCTCTTGGGATATACGATGTCCGCATCCCTGAAGGCGTCCGCCATATCGTTGGAGATGCGGAAGGAGCCGCCGGATTTTTCTGCATTCTGCCGTGCAACATCAACCACCTCGGGCATAATCTCATAGCCCTCGGGATGGGCCAGCACCACGTCCATGCCCATGCGGGTCATGAGTCCCACCACGCCCTGGGGAACGGAGAGGGGCTTGCCGTAGGAGGGGGAGTAGGCCCAGGTCATGGCCAGCTTCTTTCCCTTCAGATTTTCAATGCCGCCGAATTCATGGATGATGTGGAGCATATCGGCCATGCACTGGGTGGGATGGTCGATGTCGCACTGGAGGTTGACCAGGGTGGGCTTCTGCTCCAGAATGCCGTCCTTATAGCCCTGGGTCACAGCGTCCACTACCTCGTGCATGTAGGCATTGCCCTTGCCGATGTACATGTCATCCCGGATGCCGATGACGTCCGCCATGAAGGAAATCATGTTGGCAGTCTCCCGGACAGTCTCCCCGTGTGCTACCTGGGACTTGCCCTCATCCAGGTCCTGTACCTCCAGGCCCAGGAGATTGCAGGCGGAGGCAAAGGAGAAGCGGGTGCGGGTGGAATTGTCGCGGAAGAGGGAGATGCCCAGCCCGCTCTCAAATACCTTGGTGGAAATGTTGTTCTCCCGCATATAGCGGAGGGCATCTGCCAGGGTCCACACGGCCATGAGCTCGTCGTCGGTTTTCTCCCAGGTGAGGAAGAAATCTCCCTCGTACATCTCTTTAAAATTCAGGGCGTTCAGCTTATCAATATAATCCTGTAATGTTTTCATAGATTGTACTCTCCTTTATTTGCAGTAGATGGATGGCAGGGCGGCGTACACAGCGGCGCAGGTTACCAGGTCCTGCTTCCAGGTCTTCTCATTGGGAGCGTGGGCCTGGGCCTCTGCGCCTGGGCCGAAGCCGATGCAGGGGATGCCATTGCGGCCCATGATGGATACGCCGTTTGTGGAGAAGGTCCACTTGTCGGTAAGGGGGCGGGCCCTGCGCATTTCAAGCGTCTCCGGCGCGCCGATGCGCTCTCTGCCGTAGAGTCCCTCATAGGCCTCCTCCAGGGCCTTTGTCACCGGGTGGTCCTTGGGGATGACCCAGGTAGGAAAATAGCACTCGATGGGGTAGGTGAGGCCGGTGTAGGAGGGACGGGCATACTCGTACATGGATACGGTCACGTCGTCTCCGTACTTCTTCACAGCGGGAAGGGCCCGAATCTCGTCCAGGCAGCTCTCCCAGGTCTCCCCGGCTGTCATGCGCCGGTCTAAGGACACGGAGCAGGAGTCAGCCACCGCGCAGCGGCTGGGGGAGGTGAAGAAAATTTCAGATACCGTGATGGTGCCCCGCCCTAGGAAATTGGCCTCCTGCCACTGGGGATTGTACTTCTCCTCCAGCATCCTTGCCAGGCCCTTGATTTCCTTGTCATCTGCGGCATCATTCTCATTGAGGGCCCGCACGTCCTGGAGAATGTCGGCCATCTTGTAGATGGCGTTGTCCCCGCGCTCCGGCGCGGAGCCGTGGCAGGAGATGCCCTTTACGTCCACCCGTATTTCCATGCGCCCCCGCTGGCCCCGGTAGATGCCTCCGTCCGTGGGCTCGGTGGACACCACGAAGGCGGGGCGGACCTTGTCCTCATGGATAATGTACTGCCAGCAGAGGCCGTCGCAGTCCTCCTCCTGGACCGTGCCTGTGACCAGCACGGTATATTTGTCGGAGAGAAGCCCCAAATCCTTCATGATTCGGGCTCCGTAGACTGCGGAGACAATGCCGCCGCACTGGTCGGATACGCCCCGGCCTCCGATTTCCAGGTCATTTTCATAGCCCTCGTAGGGGTCAGAGGTGCAGGTGTCCGGGTTGCCGATGCCCACGGTGTCGCTGTGGGCGTCAAAGGCGATGAGGGCTTCGCCGGAGCCCATGTATCCCAGAACATTGCCCATAGGGTCGATTTCTACTTTGTCGAATTCCAGGCGGCGCATCTCCTCGGCGATGCGGTCGATGTGGGCCTTCTCCCCGCAGCTCTCCCCGGGATTTCTCACAATCTCCCGAAGAAACCGGGTCATGTCCTTCTCATAGCCCTTGGCGGCTTCTTTGATTTTTCCGTAATCCAGACTCATTTTTCCAATCCTTTCCATACAATATTTTTATAGCGCTCCGGGTCGGTGTCTCCCTCCGTGGAGAAGACCAGCACCCGGGATGTTTCGTCCAATCCGATGGCTGCCTTGAGGTCCGCATATTCCTCCATGGTCATGATGGCAGCCAGGGCGCCGAAGGGCGCGGCTCCGGACTCCCCGGAGGTGATGGGCGCATCCCCCTTGATGGGTGCGGCCAGCATGCGCATGCCCTGGGCGGCGGCCCAGTCGGGCAGGGAAATGAATACCTTAACGTGGTTCTTTAGAATATCCCAGGAGATGGTGTTGGGCTCCCCGCAGGCAAGGCCGGCCATGATGGTTTCCATGTCTCCGCCCACTGTGCGGATAGCCCCGTCTCCCGCCTTGGCTCCTTGGTACAGGCAGTCAGCAGCCTGGGCCTCCACCACCACGAATATTGGCGGATTATCCGCATATAGGTTTGCAAAATATCCCACCACGGCGCCGGCCAAGGAGCCTACGCCGGCCTGGACAAATACGTGGGTGGGGCGTTCATCCCCGGCCTCCTTGAGCTGCTCCCCGGCCTCCATGGCCATGGTGCCGTAGCCCTCCATAATCCAGGAGGGAATCTCCTCATAGCCCTCCCAGGCGGTGTCCTGGACGATGACGCCTCTGGGGGTCTCGGCGGCCTCCCTGGCTGCCAGCCGCACACAGTCGTCGTAATTGAGCTCCTGAATGTCCACCTGGGCCCCTTCCCTTGCGATGTTCTCCAGGCGGGCCCTTGTGGTGCCCTTGGGCATGTGGACGACAGCCCTCTGCCCCAGCCGATTTGCGGCCCAGGCAACGCCCCTGCCGTGATTCCCGTCGGTGGCGGTGAAAAATGTGGCCTGGCCGAACTCCTTCTTAAGCTCCTCTGAGGTGAGGATGGAGTAGGGGAGCTCTGACACATCCCGGCCTGTCTCCTTGGCGATGAAGCGCGCCATGGCGTAGGAGCCGCCCAGAACCTTGAAGGCGTTCAGGCCGAAGCGGTAGGACTCATCCTTTACATAGAGCCTGCCAAGGCCCAGGAATTCTGCCATGTGCTCCAGAGCGGTCAGGGGTGTCCGGTCATACTGGGGGAAGCTCTTGTGGAAGGCCCGGGCCTTCTCTGCTTCCTCAAGGCTCATGAGGGACAGGCTTTTGTCTTCGGTTTTGGGCATGTGGTTGACTGCCCACTTGATGCTTGCAATCATTTTTAAATCCTCCTTGCTGGCAGCTGGGGTATGTATGAGACATACATTACGCTTTGCGGTTATTGACATCGATGTAGCTGTACAGAGTAAATTTGGAAATGCCGAAGTACTTGGATACCTTGTCTCCGGACTTGGTGATGAGAAAGGCCCCCGCATCGTTTAAAAATTGGATGGCGGCCACCTTTTCTTCCTTATTCATCAGGGCCACGGGCTTTCCCACCAGGGCTACGGACTGTTCAATGAGGCTGTCCAGAAGGTCGTTCACATTGTGGACAATCTGTTCCGGCGGCTTCTTTGCGTCCTCCAGGGGCTCGGTGTCGATTAGGGCCTTGATGGACCGGTCCACGGTGAGCAGGCCGGTGATGTCGTAATTGATGGAGAGCAGATAGTCGATGGCCGTGCCCTCCGGGTTCCGAATGTACATGGTGCTGGATTTTAGAATCCGTCCCTCCGCAGTGCGGGTCAGGTACCCGAGATGGTCGGACAGCGTCTGGGGGTCCTTGTGCAGGGTCTCCAGGACGACCTTGGAGGGGCCGTCTCCGGCACGCCGGTTGGATATGTGTCCATTCTTAATATAGGCGATGGAGTGCTCCAAATCCTGAGCCTGCAGATCGTGGATAACAACCTCGCAGTCCGGTCCGAACTGCCTTGCAAGTCCGTCTGCAAGCTGCTTGAGTAATTCCAAGGTATATGCCATGGACATGCCCCCTTATTCGTATAATATGTATAAATAGAATTTTGATATATGCCGGTGTATTGTCTATGATTCCATCATAACACAAAAATTTTGGATTGCAAGAGGTTTTGCAAAAAAATTTTGCATAACTAAAAATTTTTGCATTTCTGCTTGCAAATGGGGTGGCAAGGTGTTAGTATAGGGGTAGAAGAATGCGGTAACGCAGCAGCTCGGATAGAGAGGAGGCGCTTATATGCTGATTATTGGAAATGGACGCTTAGTGACCAGAGATGCAGCGCAGCCATTTTTTGAGAACGGGGCAGTGGCTGTTGATGGGGAGAGAATCTGCCGGGTGGGAACCCTGGAGGAGGTACGCCGGGCCTTCCCGGACGGGGAGTTCGTGGACGCAAAGGGAGGACTCATTATGCCTGCCTTCATCAATGCCCACGAGCACATTTACAGCGCGATGGCAAGGGGATTATCTATTAGGGGATATGACCCGAAGGGATTTCTGGATATCCTGGATGGCATGTGGTGGACCATTGACCGGCATCTGACCAATGAGCAGACAAGGCAGAGTGCCCGGATTACTTTTTTGGATTCTATAAAGAATGGAGTGACCACGGTATTTGACCATCACGCCAGCTTTGGGGAGATTCACGACAGCCTGTTTGCCATCGAGGACGCGGCGGAGGAGTTTGGCGTGCGTGCCTGCCTGTGCTATGAGGTTTCCGACCGGGACGGGAAGGACAAGGCCAGGGCGGCTGTGCTGGAGAATGCGGCCTGGATACGCCATGCCCTGCAGGATAAGAGCGGCATGATTGCGGGCATGATGGGTATGCACGCCCAGTTTACTATCTCGGATGAGACGATGGCTCTGGCGGCGGAGCACAAGCCTGCCCAGGTGGGGTACCATATCCATGTGGCAGAGGGCATCGAGGATCTGCACCACTGCCTAAAGCATTATGGAAAGCGGATTGTGGACCGGCTGATGGACTGGAATATCTTGGGAGACAAGACGCTGCTGGCCCACTGTATTTACATCAATCCCCATGAGATGGACCTGATTAAGGATACGGACACCATGGTGGTCCACAATCCAGAGTCCAACATGGGCAATGCCTGCGGCTGTCCGCCCACCATGGAGCTGGTGCACCGGGGGATTCTTACGGGGCTTGGCACGGACGGCTACACCCAGGATATGCTGGAGTCTTATAAGACGGCGAATGTGCTCCACAAGCATCACCTCTGTGATGCCAATGCGGCCTGGAGTGAGGTGCCGAAGATGCTGTTTGAGGGGAACCGGGAGATTGCGGGCCGGTACTTTGAACGGCCTCTGGGCATCCTGAAGGAGGGAGCGGCCGGGGATGTGATTGTGGCGGACTATATTCCCAGGACGCCTATGGATGCATCCAATGTGAACAGCCATATTGTGTTCGGTCTCACGGGCCGCAGCGTGGTGACCACAGTGTGCAATGGCCGGATACTGATGAAGGACCGGGAGCTTATCGGCGTGGACGAGGAGAAGGTGCTCTTTGAGGCGCGGCAGGAGGCAGAGAAGCTGGCGCGCTCCATCAATGGGGAATAGGAGGAACGATATGAGTGACAGAATGACACCCATGCCCTTTGGGAAGCTGATGGAATGGATTCTCGCGGAGCATGAGAGGGGGAGCATTTTCGGCATCCGTAAGTTTTTTACGGCTGACCCGGAAAGGACATATACAATTTTTGGAAGGAAGCTGGAGACGCCCTTTGGGCCTGCGGCTGGGCCTCACACCCAGCTGGCCCAGAATATCGTGGCGGCCTATGCGGCCGGCGCCCGGTTTTTCGAGCTGAAGACCGTGCAGAAAATTGACGGAGAGGACCTGCCGGTGGCGAAGCCCTGCATCAAGGCGGATGATGAGTGCTATAACTGCGAGTGGTCCACGGAGCTCTATGTGCCGCAGGCCTTTGACGAGTACGTGAAGGCTTGGTTTGCCTGTCATTTTCTGGCAAAGGAGTACGGCCTGGGGGCTGCGGATGGATTCCAGTTCAATATGTCCGTGGGCTACGACCTGGAGGGCATTCAGCTGGAGAAAATCGACCGCTTTATCGAGGGGATGAAGGACGCCTCCCAGACGCCGGTTTTTAAGGAATGCCGCCAATGGCTGGTGGACCATGCGGAGCGCTTCTCTCATTTCACGAGGGAGGACGCGGAGGCTGTGCCCGCGCGGATTACGGACAGCGCCACGCTCTCTACGCTTCACGGATGTCCGCCCCAGGAGATTGAGCGCATTGCCCGGTATCTTCTGGAGGTAAAGGGGGTTCATACCTTTATCAAGTGCAATCCCACCCTCCTGGGGTATGAGTACGCCAGAGAGATGATGGATGCTATGGGCTATGATTATGTGGCCTTTGGGGAGTTCCATTTTAAGGATGATTTGCAGTATGAGGACGCGGTTCCCATGCTGGGGCGCCTGATGGCCCTGGCCAAGGAGAGGGGGCTGGAGTTTGGCGTAAAGATTACCAATACCTTCCCTGTGGATGTGAAGAACGGCGAGCTTCCCAGCGAGGAGATGTATATGTCCGGAAAGTCCCTGTATCCCCTGTCCATGTCGGTGGCCATGAAGCTGGCGGAGGATTTTGACGGAGGGCTGCGCATCTCCTACTCGGGAGGAGCAGATGCCTTTAATATAGAAGGGATTGTGGACGCGGGCATCTGGCCGGTGACTGTGGCCACCACCCTGCTAAAGCCCGGAGGCTATGAGCGGCTGGAGCAGATGGGGGAGATTTTCAGGGCCATAGAGCCGGCTCCCTTTGCGGGCGTGGACGGGGAGAAGGTGAAGGCCCTGGTACGGGCGGTTCAGACCGACCCCCATCATGTGAAGGCGGTGAAGCCTCTTCCCTCCCGGAAGATAAAGAAGCCGGTTCCCTTGACAGACTGTTTTATTGCTCCCTGTAAGGAGGGCTGCCCCATCCATCAGGATATCACGGCCTATCTGCAGCTGGAGCGCGCGGGACGGCATAAGGAGGCCCTGGAGGTGATTCTTGAGAAGAATCCCCTGCCCTTTATCACCGGGACTATCTGTGCCCATACCTGTATGAGCAAGTGCACGAGGAATTTCTATGAGCGGCCGGTGGATATCCGCAGGGCCAAGCGGGAGGCAGCCCAGGGCGGCTTTGAGGAGGTGCTTGCCCAGATAAAGGAGGAGCGCAGGGCTGGCCAGACAGCCGCAGCCAGCAGGATGTCTGGGACCGTCCAGGCAGATGCGTCCTGCGGGATGCCTGGGGCTGGCCAGGCAGCCGCAGCGGCAAAAAAGGCCGCTGTGGTGGGCGGCGGGCCCGCAGGGCTGGCGGCAGCCTATTTCCTGGCGCGGGCCGGCCTTGCTGTGACGCTTTTTGAGAAGGAGAAGGCCCTGGGCGGCGTGGTGCGCCGGGTGATACCGGAATTCCGCATTGCCTCGGAGGCCATTGACCGGGATGCGGAGCTTGTGTCCGCCATGGGCGTCAGGATGGTGACAGGACAGGAAATCACGGACGTGGCGGCTCTGCGGGAAGCATATGACGCTGTGGTTCTGGCTGTGGGCGCCTATGAGAAGGGGAGCCTTCGGCTGGAGGCAGGGGTGGCGGTCAATGCCCTGGATTTCCTGGCGGAGTTTAAGGCCACGGATGGCCATGCGGACCTGGGAGAGCAGGTGGTGGTCATCGGCGGGGGAAATACTGCTATGGACACGGCTCGGGCGGCCAAGCGCAATGCGGGGGTGAAGAAGGTTTCTCTGGTCTACCGCCGTACCAGGCGCTATATGCCTGCGGACGAGGAGGAGCTTCTCATGGCCCTGGAGGACGGAGTGGAGTTCGCAGAGCTTCTGGCCCCGATAAGCCTGTCGGAGGGACGCCTGCTGTGCCGGCGCATGGCGCTGGGCGCGGCGGATGCGGGCGGCCGCAGAGGCGTCGTGGAGACAGAGGAGACGGTGGAGCTGCCTGCAGACACAGTGATTGCTGCTGTGGGCGAGCGGACGCCAGGCGGATTTTATAGGAAGCAGGGCATCGCCGTGGATGAGAAGGGACGCCCGCTGGTCAACGAGGAGACGCTGGAGTCCTCCATAAATGGAGTATACATAGCCGGAGATGGGCTCTATGGACCGGCCACTGTGGTGGAGGGAATCCGGGACGGCCTGAAGGCAGCCCAGGCCATTGCCGGGCGTGTCCTGACGGCGGATGCGCCGGCGGCCGGGGACGAGGCAGTGATTTATGAGCGCAAGGGCCGGCTGGCGGAGGAGGATTTCTCCGAGACAGACAGCTCCCGGTGCCTGGGCTGCAGCAGCATCTGCGAGAACTGCGCAGAGGTCTGCCCCAACCGGGCCAATGTGAGCATCCGGGTTCCGGGGCTTGCGATGCATCAGATTCTCCATGTGGACGCCATGTGCAATGAGTGCGGAAACTGCAGGAGCTTCTGTCCCTGGGACAGTGCGCCCTATCTCCACAAATTCACCCTGTTTGCCGGGGAGAAGGAGATGGGGGAGAGTGAGAATCAGGGCTTTGCGGTCCTTGATAGGGAGGCGGGGCTCTGCCGGGTGCGGCTGGGAGGCCGCAGCCTGGATTACCGGAAGGGAGAGCGGCCGGCGGAAATTCCGCAGGCTGTGGCGGCCCTGATGGACGCGGTGATGGAGGATTACGCGTATATGCTGTAGGGGGAGAGGTGACAGGGAATGCGGTATTGGATTACAGGGGGAACAGCTGTAAATGGAAATGGAAGCTTTCCGGCGGATGTGCTGGTGGAGGATGGAAAAATCCGGGCTCTGGGGGAGCGGGAGGAGATAGCGGCGCTTTGCAGGGAGGATTTATCCGGCGGCAGGCCGCGTGCGGGTTCCGCCGGCCCTGACCAGGGGGATTTTCAGATAATTGACGCCTCGGGATGCCTGGTATTTCCGGGATTCATCGATGCCCACACCCATTTCGACCTGCATGTGGCGGGGACCGTGACCGCAGATGACTTTGCTACGGGCACCCGGGCAGCCGTCCGGGGCGGGACCACCACCATTGTGGACTTTGCCACCCAGTATCCGGGGGAGAGCCTGGCGGAGGGCCTTGCGAATTGGCGGGAAAAGGCAGAGGGAGGGTGCTCCTGTGATTATGGGTTTCACATGTCCATCACCGAGTGGACCCCGGAGGTCTCCCGGGAGATAGACGCTATGATGAATGCGGGCGTCACCTCCTTTAAGCTTTACATGACCTATGATACCCAGGTGGATGACAAGACGATTTTTCAGATTCTGCGCCGGTTAAAGGAAGCCGGGGGTATTACCGGCGTCCACTGTGAGAACAGCGGGATGATTGCCGCCCTCCAGGAGGAGGCGCGGGCAGCGGGCCGCATGGGCGTGGAGAGCCATGGGGCCACGAGGCCCGCAGCCGCAGAGGCAGAGGCTGTGGGGCGCCTGCTGCGCCTGGCTCAGGCGGCGGATGCGCCGGTGATTGTGGTGCACCTGACCTGCCGGGAGGGCCTTGGGGAGATACGGCGGGCCAGGGCGCGGGGCCAGCGGGTGTACGCGGAGACCTGTCCTCAGTATCTGCTCATGGATGACAGCCTGTATAAGCTGCCGGGCATGGAGGGGGCCAAGTATGTCTGCGCTCCGCCTCTGCGGGGTAAGGAGGATGCAGCGTGCCTGTGGCAGGCCTTGGCAGCCGGGGAGATACAGACCATTTCCACGGACCACTGCAGCTTTACCACTGCTCAGAAGGCTCTGGGGCGGGAGGATTTTACAAAGATTCCCGGAGGCATGCCAGGGGTGGAGACCCGGGGGGTTCTCATCTATACCTACGGGGTGGATGCAGGGCGCATCCGGCTGGAGGATATGTGCCGCCTCCTGGCGGAGAATCCGGCAAAGCTTTACGGGATGTTCCCCAGGAAGGGAATCTTGGCGCCGGGAAGCGACGCGGACATTGTCATTATGCGGACGGGCGTATCGGATATGATTACCGCAGCCGGGCAATTGCAGAATGTGGATTATGCTCCGTTTGAGGGGTGGAAAACCACGGCACGGGTGGAGCAGGTGCTTCTGCGGGGCATTCCGGTGGTAAAGAACGGGAAGGTTGTGCAGGAGAGGCAGGGGATATATGTGGCCCGGGGGCGGTACAGCCTTTAGGGCGTGCTTGGAATGGGAGGGGTTAAATGGGAGAGTTATTTTCTTTTACAGTGAATGGAGCGGTCCAGAGCACCGGGGAGGATAAGCCGCTGCTGCGCTATCTGCGGGATGACCTGCACCTGCACTCCGTGAAGGACGGGTGCAGCGAGGGCGCCTGCGGAACCTGCACGGTGATAGTGGACGGCAGGGCGGTAAAATCCTGCGTTCTCACCACGCGGCGGGCCGCGGGAAAGCATATTGTGACCATGGAGGGCTTAAGCGGCCGGGAGCAGGAGGCCTTTGTCTACGCCTTCGGCGCCAAGGGAGCGGTTCAGTGCGGCTTCTGCACGCCGGGAATGGTGATGGCGGGAAAGGCGCTGATTGACAAGAATCCGAATCCCACGGAGGAGGAGATTAAGGCCGCCATCCGGGGAAATATATGCCGGTGCACGGGCTATAAGAAGATTATTGAGGGCATTGCCCTGGCCGCGGCGATTCTGCGGGGGGATGCCAGGATTGAGGAGGATTTGGAGAAGGGGGAGGAGTACGGCGTGGGAAGCCGGGCCTTCCGCCTGGATGTGCGGGAAAAGGTGCTGGGGTATGGGGAATACCCGGATGACGTGGAGATGGAGGGAATGGTATATGCCTCCGCAGTCCGCTCCCAGTATCCCAGGGCCCGGGTGCTTGCGATTGATTACAGCCGGGCGGCGGCTCTGCCGGGGGTGCTGGCGGTGCTGACCGCGGAGGATGTGCCCAACAATAAGGTGGGGCACCTGCAGCAGGATTGGGATGTGATGATTGCTGTCGGGGATATTACCCGATGTGTGG
Source organism: uncultured Enterocloster sp. (assembly GCA_944384065.1). Taxonomy (GTDB): domain Bacteria; phylum Bacillota; class Clostridia; order Lachnospirales; family Lachnospiraceae; genus Enterocloster. The sequence continues at coordinate 21,462 of CALWRY010000025.1, forward strand.
GGGATGCCATCTGCCTGGTGGTGGCGGAGAGCCGCGAGATTTTAAAGGAAGCAAAGGCCCTTGTGAGGATAGAGTACGAGGTTCTTGAGCCGGTGCGCTCCGTGTGGGAGGCTATGGCGGAGGACGCCCCCAAGCTCCATGAAAACGGCAACCTGTGCCAGCACCGCCACGTGACCCGTGGGGACGCGAGGAAGGCGCTGGCACAGTCCAAGTACGTGGTGACCCAGCACTATAAGACGCCATTCACGGAGCACGCCTTTTTGGAGCCGGAGGCTGCTGTGGCCTTCCCCTACAAAAATGGAGTGAAGGTGTATTCCTCTGACCAGGGGGTTTACGACACGCGCAAGGAAATCGCCATCATGCTGGGCTGGGAGCAGGAGCGGGTGGTGGTGGAAAATAAGCTGGTAGGCGGCGGCTTTGGCGGCAAGGAGGATGTGTCTGCCCAGCACATCGCGGCTCTGGCAGCCCTCAAGGTGAACCGGCCGGTGAAGGTGACATTTTCCCGGCAGGAGTCCATCAATTTCCATCCCAAGCGGCACGCTATGGAGGGCACCTTTACCCTGGGCTGCGACGAGAATGGAATTTTCACGGGCCTGGACTGCGAGATTTACTTTGACACCGGGGCCTACGCGTCCCTGTGCGGGCCGGTTTTGGAGCGGGCCTGCACCCATTCCGTGGGACCCTACTGCTACCAGAATACGGATATCCGGGGATACGGATATTATACGAATAATCCGCCGGCGGGGGCCTTTCGAGGCTTCGGGGTGTGCCAGAGCGAGTTTGCCCTGGAGTGCACCATCAATCTCCTGGCGGAGAAGGCAGGGCTTTCGCCCTGGGAAATCCGCTACCGCAATGCCATTGAGCCGGGCAAGGTGCTGCCCAACGGGCAGATTGCGGATTGCTCCACAGCCTTGAAGGAGACGCTTTTGGCGGTGAAGGAGGTCTATGAGGCCAACCCGGGCCGGGCGGGCATTGCCTGTGCCATGAAGAATGCGGGGGTCGGCGTGGGGCTTCCGGATAAGGGCCGGGCCAAGCTGATTGTAAATCACGGTGTGGTGGAGCTCTACAGCGCTGCCTCGGACATTGGGCAGGGCTGCGCCACTGTGTTTGTGCAGATTGCGGCCCAGACTCTGGGCCTTAAGCGGGAGCAGATTAAAAATATGGGCTCCAACTCGGAGCTTGCTCCGGATTCCGGAACAACCTCCGGCTCCCGCCAGACCTTGATTTCCGGGGAGGCGGTGCGGCTGGCGTCCGTGGATTTGAGGAAAGCCCTGGACGAGGCCGGGGGAAGCCTGGATGCCCTGGAGGGCCGGGAGTTTTACGCGGAATTTTTCGAGCCCACGGATAAGCTGGGGGCGGATGTGCCTTTCCCCAAGAGCCATGTGGCTTACGGCTTTGCCACCCATGTGGTGATTTTGGACGATGACGGCCGGGTGAAGGCGGTCTATGCGGCCCACGATTCGGGCAGGGTGGTGAACCCTATTTCCATCCAGGGGCAGATAGAGGGCGGCGTGCTTATGGGGCTGGGATATGCCCTGACAGAGAGCTTCCCCTTAAAGGACTGTGTACCCCAGGCGAAATACGGGACCCTGGGCCTTCTTCGGGCCAATCAGATACCGGATATTCATGCCATTTATGTGGAAAAGGAGGAGGAGCTTCCCTTTGCCTACGGGGCTAAGGGAATCGGGGAGATTGCGGCCATCCCCACAGCGCCGGCGGCCCAGGGGGCGTATTATGCCTTTGACCATGTGTTCCGGGAGAGCCTGCCCATGGAGGGGACCTTCTACCGGAGGATGCCCGCCGTCTGAGCTGCTGCAAAAATAGCGCCTTTTTGTGCGGAGCAGGCCTGCAAAGGACAGCGCCTTTTTGTGTGAAGCGGGCCTGCCCGATACTAAATTATAGAGCCGGAGGAAATGGAAGTGCATGCGGGTGTTCTGCATGCGTCCGTTTCCTCCGGCTCTTTTTACAGCTGCTGGCTGTGCTGCTGCCTCAGACGGCCGGCGTATTCTTGGGGGCTTTCCCCTTCTGCCTGGGTGCCGGAAGCTCTGCCTTAAGCTCGTCGGCCAGCATCTCTATCATCTGTTTTTTCAAATATACGTCAAAGGACAGCTCACAGATAAAGGAGAAGAGCTGCAGGTAATCCCGCTCCTCCCCGGTGACCGGCGCGTCCTTAAAGGTCTCCATGGCTCTCTCAAATTTGGCGGCAGCGTCCGCCTTCAGGTTCTTCATCTCCCCGTCCTCCAGGGTAAATACCTCCCGGTAGATGTCCTCCAGGGAGAGCTTGGAGGTGCCTGTGCTTCCGGAAAAGTGGCGGGAGGTGATGGGGGCGAACAGAGTCTCGATGTCGTTAAAGGCCAGCACGCTCTTAAAGTAGTAAATGAAAATGAGCATGAGCATATGGTCCTTGGAATATTTTTTCTTAACCGGCGGCGGAAGGAGATTGTTCTTGGCGTAATTGTTAATCATGGTCTTGGTGAGGACCTTGTCCTCGGGATAGCGCCGGGTGTCTTTTAAATGCTCCTCCATAAAGGTGGTGACCTGGTCCATGTACAGGTCAATATCGGGAATCTGCTCGGGCTTTACGTGGGTCAGGCCGTCCAGGCAGTCCATCAGAGCCTTCAGCCGTTCTTCATTTGTCTTCATCAAATAGCCGTCCTTTCCAGGGGCGCTGCCCAGACGAAAGGGGTGGGCGGCGTCATGTCATGTTATGTCGCTGTATCCATTATATAGTATTGAAAACCGGATGACAAGAGGAAAAATAGATGAAGGAACGAGTAGTAACATGTATTTTGCTGGGATGATTTTGGGCATTGACATATTTTTTGGCGCCGCATATAATAATAATATAAGACAGGCAACAGCGTGTGTCTGTCAAAGCGTTGAAGTAAGAGGGTGCGCCGGCAGGCATTGTCTTATGGAGCTTTCAGGAGGGGTTTGTGCAGTGAAACCTCAAACCGGCGTAGGCCTTTGGCCGAAAGAAAATGCACGGGAAGACCCCGCCGGCAGGTGGGGTCTTTTGCTATGCAAAGAAGAGGAGCGGTTATGGATTTATTACAAGCATGCGCGGAGAGCTTTGAAAGGCTGCTGCCTTATCAGTATCATATTATCGCAGGACGGAAAGGGAAAACACGGGAGTTTACGATATCCTTTGAACAGGCAGATTTTCACCATCTGGCAGGCTTGCACAAGCTGACAGATAATGTCCGCTTTATGACGGGAAAACGAGCAGCGATTATGCAGGAGATTTTATCTGGCAAACTTACGCTTTCCCAGGCTCAGAAGAGTGCTTTCTTTCAGCAAATGGAGCCGCGATTGAGGCCTCTTGCTCATCTTGAAGAATTTTTGGATAGTAACGAAATTATATTTCGATATAATGCCAAGATACATATGTTTTCAGTGATACAGGCAGATTATCTCTTGCAGAATGAATTTGACGGTCAGGCTGTCTATTTGTTTTTGGCCCAGCGTATGGGGGATGATACCCAGGTGTGCCGTACATTCTTTCCGAAAGAAGATAAGGACTATGCGGAGGGGCAGCCGCGCTACACGCTGTTGAAAAAGGAAAAAATCAATCGAAAGACAGGAGAGGTTATCGTTCAATACGACCGATTGACACCGAAGATAAAAAAAGAGAAGGATGCCGTTTCAGCACCTGACTAAAAAGAAGAAAAGCCGTTTGCAGAGCGCAGGCGGCTTTTTTGCTTGCGCCTATGCCTGGCAACTGCTATAATATCAGTTCAAGTGTAACAGTTCAGGCGGCAGGCATCTTCTTGCCCGGCCAATAGGTCGGACAAGAAGCATCGGATGTCAATCCGATGTGTAAACAGGGGCAAAAGCATGTT
>CALWRY010000026.1 GCA_944384065.1 uncultured Enterocloster sp.
AGTTTCGTCTCGCTGCCATTTTGCCCATAAGCATTTTCTCCTTTCATCATACAGCATTTTTTCCTTTCTGTAAATCTTTGTCCGGAATAGTTTCGAAATCGAAGGATCCTTTTTCGCAGCAGTCCGAGCTGCAGCTAAAAGATATGACACCGGAAATGACTGACAGAGGCCTTTGCGGCCGAGAATTAAATAGGATTGAACGTTTTTGATGGACTTATCATAACACGAGATACAGGAAACCGCAAGAAAAAACGGAAAGGGAGAAGCATACGTTTGTTACTCTCTCCCTTTCCGCCGCGTTTTATTAAAACCCAAAATATTCCTTCACATTGTAATAGCAGATATCCTGCACGATCTTCCCCAGTTCTTCCTCTCCGGAAAAATATTCGCCCCGTTCCACCAGCTCGCCCAGAAAATTGCACAGCACCCTACGGTAGAGCTCATGGCGCGGATAGGAGAGAAAACTGCGGCTGTCCGTCAGCATACCCACGGAGAGGCTCAGAGGATATAAATTGGAAGCCGCCCTAAACTGCCGGTCAATGCCGTATATCTGGTCGTGGAACCACCAGGGAGCGCCCAATTGCACCTTGGCCTTCACCCCCTTCTCACAGAAGCCCGCAGCCAGGATAGCGTAATTTTCCGTGTTAGTGCCGTCCAGGCAGTAGAGAATGGTCTTTGGCAGAGCGTCCTCTAAGGTCAGACGGTTGAGAAGCTCGCCCACGCTCTGCACCCCCGTGGTGTCGTCCGCGCAGTCAAAGCCTGTGCTCTGTCCCACCAGCTTCACATACTTGCGGTTGGCATCCAGGTAGGTGCCGATGTGCAGCTGCATCACATAGCCGTTGCGGTTATACATTTTTCCCATCTCATAGAGGAAGGCGCTGCGGTACTTGTCGTCCTCCTCCTTGGAAATGGCCTCGCCCCGGCAGGCCTTCTGGAAGATGGCCTCAATCTCCTCCGCAGAGGCATCCGCCCAGGTAAAATCCGGGATGCCGTCGTCGGAAACCGTGGTGCCCGTAATCTCCTTAAAATACTGAAGCCTCTGCTCCAGGGCCGCCAGCATTTCCTTAAAGGAGCCAATCGGCATTCCCGCCGCCTTGCCGAGGGCCTCCATATACGCGCCGAAGCCGGGCTTTGCCACAAACATGGCCTTGTCCGGGCGGAAGGCAGTGATTACGCGGGTCTTTAACGTCCCGTCCTTCTGCATGGCAATGTGATAGCGCAGATCGTCGATGGGATCCTCTGTGGTGCTCACCAGCTCCACATGGGAGATCTCCATGCACCACCGGGGGGTGATGTTCTTCTCCGCAATCAGCTTCTTTGTCCGGTCATAGATCTCCTGGGCATTGTCCGGGCCCAGAGGCTCGTCGATGCCGAAGAAGCGCTTAAGCTCCAGGGCGCACCAGATATAGATGGGGTTTCCGATGAGCTTGGGGAGAATCTTCGCAAACTCCATGTACTTCTCGTAGTAGGAAGTCTCATTTCCCGTGATATACTTTTCCTCAATGCCGAAGGTGCGCATGGCCCTCCACTTATAATGGTCCCCGGAGAGCCACATCTCCCCGATGTCCTCAAACTGCCTGTTCTCACAGATTTCCTTTGGCTGCAGGTGGCAGTGGTAGTCGATAATGGGCATGTGCTCCGCGTACTTGTGATAGAGCATCCGGCCCGTCTCATTGGTCAGGCAGAGCTCCTCATCAAATTTCCGGTTCATAAAATCCGCCTCCTTAAAATCCAATCAGCGCGCCGCCGTCAACCGGCACACAAGTTCCGCTGATATAGCGGGCCGCCTCGCTGCACAGAAATGCCGCGCACATTCCCACGTCCATGGGATCGCCCACGGTCTTTGCCGGGATGCGGCCCATAATCTTCGCCAGACGGGGGGCGTCGTTGTCCGTGGCCTTGTGGAACATAGGGGTGTCAATCCAGCCGGGAGCAATGGCGTTCACTGTGATGCCGTACTCCGCAAGCTCTGCGGTCAGGGTGTGGATAAGGCCCAGATATCCGGCTTTGGCGGTGGAATAGCCCGCCACCTGGGGCTGTCCGATGTAGCTGGTCATACTGGCCTGGAACAGAATACGGCCGCGGCCCAGCTCCTTCATCTGGGGCACCAGGGCCTTGGTCAGGGCGAAGGCGCCTACCAGGTGGACATTGAGCACATTTACATACTCCTCCACGCTCATCTCCCAGATAAACTTCTTGCAGTGGTTCCCCGCATTGTTCACCAGAATGCTCACCGGGCCCTGCTCCGCCACGATCCGGTCCGCCATGGCCTGGGTCTTGTCCGTCTCCGTGATGTTGAACTGGTAGTAAACTGCCTTATCCCCGAACTCCTTAAGAGCCTCCGCAGCCTGCTCCTCGCTTTCCATGCTGAGCACAACCACCTTGGCGCCGGAGCTTATCAGGCACCGGGTGATTGCCAGTCCAAGTCCGGTGGAGCCGCCGGTCACCACTGCGGTCTGTCCCTCCAGAGAATAATACTTTGCCATGGAAAATTCCTTCATCTGCTGCTCTGTAAATGCCGCCATCTCAAATTACCTCCTGATTATGCATTCTGTCCGCAGGCCTTAAAGCAGACCTGCTTTTCCTGATATTTATAGGGAATAAAATACTCCCTGTGGCCCAATGCCTCGCTCTTTGACTCCTGTCCGCCCGCCACGGACGCCACCATCCGCCCCAGGCGCAGGGCCATCTCGTCCTGGCTGCACAGGCCTTCCAGAACCGGACTGGCGTCAAAGTCCATATCCTCCTCCATCCGCACATAGGTGTGGTGGTTGCCCGTAATCTTGATACAGGGGCTCACTGCGCTGCCCACCACATTTCCCCGCCCCGTCACCAGGAATACAATGTGGGCCCCGCAGCTGATTAAATCCATCAGCCCCTCGTTGTCATTGGGGTTGGTGATCCCAAACTGCATCCAGTAGGGATCCGGGGTGGAGTCAAGAAGCCAGAGCCCCTTTCGGGGAGCCGGGCAGGACACCTTGATCACGCCCTCAATGGGGCGGCTGCCGCTCTTGATCACCGCGCCCATACTCTTTTCCTCAATGGTGGAGAGGCCTCCTGCAAAATTGCCGGGGCTCACGGAATACTGGCGGACGGACTTGCAGTATTCCAGGGCCTTATCATAGGTATAGCGCAGTTCCTTTTTTGCCTGCTCGCTTGCCGCCCGATCCTCCAAAAGATCCACAAGGCCCACGGCCTCCACGATCTCCTCAAAAATAGCAGTTCCGCCCATATCCACCAGCTTGTCGTAAAAACGGCCCACCGCTACATTTCCCGCCAGGCCGCTGGTATAGTCGCTTCCGCCGCACTCCGCGCCGATCACCAGATCGGAGAATCCCATCTCCACCCGGGGCGTGTCCTTTAGACGGTTTAACATGGCCCGGACACTCGCCACCCCCTTATCAATGGCTTTTCGTGTGCCGCCCACGTCCTGGATGAACATCCAGTCCGCTTCTTTCCCTTCCTTTTCGGCAATCTCAGCCAGCCACTTGGGCTGCACGTACTCGCAGCCCAGCCCCACGGCCAGTACGCCGCCCACATTGGGATGACGGATCAGGCTGATTAACAGGTTCACCGCATACTGGTTGTCCGTGCAGCCGTCAAAACCAAGAACCTCCACATCCGTGTGATTTGCCTCCCCGCAGATGCGCCGGGCCACGAACTCACTGCATTTCACGGTGTAAATCACTAATACGCGGTTGCGTATTCCCTTCGCGCCGTTTTTTCTGGCATATCCCTGCCAGCGCATATCTTTAAGCTCCATACTTGGAATCCTTCCTTCCGTCACTCGTACTTGGTGTCCTTGGGCGCTCCGGTGACAGCATCCAGATGGCTGGACCGTTCATCGTACACGCTGCGGATATTGTGAAGGTGCACCCAGCTCCCCTTGGGAATGGGCTTCACGGCCCTCCCGATGCGGACGCCATACTTGATAATATCTTCCCCCATGGCAATATCCTTTAAGGAAATCTTGTGGCCCTCCGGTATCTTCTCCAGAGCCTTTACCTCCGCCTCCCCCGCATCGCCCCGAAGCGTTACCATCCCAGGCGCAAGCTCCTCCAGAGCCGTGGCCACATTATCCGAAAAATCAATCTGAAATGCTGTCATTGTGCTTCGTCTCCTTTACAGAATCCCGTAGGTTGCAAATGCCTCGGTGGCGCTCATGCCGTTTTCAATAGCCTTACGCACGGTCTTCTCGCCGGAGGCCTTGATGAGGGCCTTTTCCAGCACCTCCTCATGCACCTCCTTGGGGATAATGAGAACTCCGTCCACATCGCCGAACACCAGATCCCCGTCGTGGATGGTCACCTGCCCGATCTCAATGGTGCAGCGGAAATCGCACACATAGGTGCGCACACTGGAGTCCTGTGCCCAGCAGGCCCTTGCAAACACCGGCCAGTTCAGCCCCAGCACCTGGGGAGTATCCCTGGTGTATCCGTCCACAACCGCTCCCGCTGCGCCCCGGGTCTTGGCTGTGGTGGTGAGGAGCTCTCCCCATAGGGCGCTGTTGTGGGCGCCGGTAGCTACATAGATCTCATTGGGCTTTAACTGATCCAGAGCCTCGGTCAGATAGCCAAAGGGCTTCTTGGGTGCGCCGAACACGTCATTTTCCAGAACCGTGCAGGCGTAGCCCGCAAGCTTTAACCGGTTGTCAGGCTGGGAGGCGTCCACAAAGGGAGCTGTGGGAACCATTGCGGCCAGAGGCCGGATCTCTGAGGGAAGGAACTGGTGGGTGTAGCCCATCTGGTCCAGAATATCTCCCACCACCGGGGTGTAGAGTTTCTCTTTCATCAGCTGAAACATTTCTTCATCGTTTTTCCATGATGCCATAACTATATCCTCCTGTAACTATATCCGTGCTATTTTGTAACTGTTCTGGACGGCGCATCTTCTTGCCCGCCATTAAAATCCATAAGCAAGCGCGCCGCCGTCCACCGCGAAATCCTGTCCTGTCACATAAAGCGCCCCGTCTGACACCAAAAACAGCGCCATCGCCCCGATATCCCGGGGATCCCCGAATTTGTGAACCGGCATGCGGCCCAGAATCTGCGCCTTCCTCTCCTCATCCATCACCTTCCGGCTCATCTCTGACGGAAACCATCCCGGGGAAATGGAGTTGACTGTTATATTGTCATTGGCCCATTCCACCGCCAGCCCCCTGGTCATGGCGGCAACCGCCCCTTTACTGGTGCAGTAGGGCACCACCTGGTTGAATCCCAGGTGCGCAGCCATGGAGGCGATATTGATGATACGCCCCACATGAGGGGAAGCCTTCAGATAGGGATAGCAGAGACATGAGAGCTTAAACACGCTGCTCACATTGGTTTTCATAATGCGCTCGAAATCCTCGTCCGCAAATTTCTCCGCCCTGCACTTTACGGTGGCACCCGCGTTATTAATCAGGAAATCCAGGCCGCCTTCACCTATCTCCTTCACCAGGGCTTCCATCCCCTGATAATCGCACACATCCGCCTTCCGGTGGATTACATTCAGAGGGGCGGGGGGCTCCCCCTCCTTCACTCCGCCGGTGCGGCTCAGCGCATAAACCTCCGCCCCCGCCTCAGCTAGCACATTGGCCATGGCAAGCCCCAGGCCGCTGGAGGCTCCCGTGATGATTCCTCTTCTTCCTGTCAAATCAAGCATTCTCATTCTCCTTTCCACTCCAGCACCTTGTGGGAGACACAGCTGCGCTCAATCAGATCCCAATCCAGCTCAGCGCCCACGCCTGGCTTGTCAGGAACATGGATAATTCCATCCCCGTCGATAGGCAGATCCCCCTTCATGGGAAGGCGGTAATTGTCCTCCGGCACGAAATATTCAAAGAACTCGCAGTTCTTGATGGCGCAGCTCACATGAAGATTTGCCATGTCCATATAGTTCATAGTCGTGGTGTGAATCTCACAGTTTAACCCAAAGGCCTCAGCCATATGGGCAATCTTCAGCGTGCCCGTGATGCCGTCCTTCCAGCTCACATCCGCACGGACAATATCCGCAGCCCTCTGGGCAATCACCTGGGCCACGCCCCAGTGGCAGCCCCTGGTAGTTTCCGTCGCTGCAATCGGGATATCCAGGATACGGCACAGCTCCGAATATTTGTAGAGCTCAAAGTCCCGGAAGGGCTCCTCAAACCACCGGTAATTCAGCTTCTCCAAATGGCGTCCCACCCGGACCGCCTCGTCCAGGCTGTAGTCTCCCACCGGGTCGGTCATAAGGATAAAATCATCTCCCACCGCCCGGCGCACCGCCTCATGAACCTTCATGTCAAACTCCGCCGGCCCGGCCGGATGAGCTTTGTATCCTTTAATCCCCTTGCTCTTATAGTAGAGGGCCTCCTCCACATAGGCATCCACCGAGGGTAGAAAATTGCTGCTGGCATACACCGGCAGGCTGTCCCTATATGCGCCGATATATTTATAGAGGGGAAGACCCGCTTCCTTAGCGCAGATATCCCACAGCGCCACATCCACGGGTCCAGGCAGAAATACCGGGAAAAAGGCCTCATGCCGGTCGATCACCCAAAGCTCCTGGAAAATAGCCTCCCGGTCATGGGGATCCCTTCCGAGGATCACCGGGCCGATGCTCTCCTGGAGATAAGACTCGCTGACCGCCCCGCTCCTTGCAGCCATGCAGGTGGCGATTCCCTCTATCCCTGTGTCTGTGGTCAATTTGATAACGATCACATCCCAGCCCATCTTTGCACCACCCTGGCGTTTCTCATCGAACAGGCATTTTGCCCGCTCAACCCACCAAGTTTCGAACTTAACAATCTTCATCTCTTTCTCCTTCTCTAAGAAAAAATGCCGCTGTTCAGAACGGCGTATCTTTCTGCCCGCCGTCCGAGTTGTTACGCAAAACTGTATTCCATCCATCGGATGCACGCGTCAAACCAGGCGGCCACATGGGAGTCCGCCCACCGTTCCTTGTCAGGCTCTGCCACCTCGGGGGTAGCCAAGGATAATCCGTGCGCGCCATGGGGATAAACCAGAAGCTCATAGGGAACCTTTTTCTCTGACAGGCGCTCTGCGAACAGCAGGCTGTTCTCCACGGGCACCGTCTTATCGTCCGCCGTATGCCACAGGAAAACAGGAGGCGTGTTTTCGCTCACATAATTCTCCAAACTGAAATAGGATGCATCGCCTTCACCCGCCAAACGCACCATACTCCCTCTATGAGCCTTGGGCCCTGCGGTAATCACCGGATAACTCAGGATAAGAGCGTCGGGCCGGTGCGCTTCTCCCCACTCCCGGGCAGGGAATATCTCCCTGTCGTCCCAATGGACGCCCAAACTGGCGGCCAGATGTGCCCCGGCGGAGAAGCCGCACAGGAATACCCTCTTTTCCGGACACAACCTCCGCGCCTCTCTCACCGCCCAGGCCGCCTGCTCCATCGGACGCGTTCTCAGCACCGGAGACACCACATCATAATAAAGGATAAAGGGCATATATCCCCTGCTTCGAAATGCCTTTGCAACAGGCTCATCCTCTCTCGGAGAGAGGATCTCATATCCGCCTCCCGGGCAGACAATCACCGCCCCCTTTGCCTCTCTGCTATCCGCCGGATCATACACCAGCCTTGCTCCATAGATTCCCCGCGCCTCCATTTACGTCTCTCTCCTTCTTCTTTTTAACAAGGAGAATGCCACAAAACGAATTCTCCCCGCAAGATATGAAGCCATATCTCATTGAAATTATTCATTTTGCGGCATTCCCGTTTTCTGCCTTATTATTACTTTGCAAGGATCTGCTCGTAGTAATCCTCGTAGCCGGCTGCGTACTTGGCAACCACATCCTTGGTAGCCTCGATAAAGGAGGACTTATCCTCGATCTCAATCACATTGGCGCCCTCTGCCTTGATCTGCTCCAGGAGCTCGGCATCCAGCTTCTCAATGTTCTCTCTGTTCCACTGCTCGGTCTCTTTTGCCGCCTCCTCGATGATGGCCTTATCCGCGTCGCTCAGCTTATTCCACACAGACTCCGCCATGATAACGATAGAGGGGCTGTAGGTATGGCCGGTCAGAGAGTAGTTGGGAGCCACCTCCGCGTACTTGTTGGAATAGTAGCCGGAGTGGGGCTGCTCAGCGCCGTCAACCGTTCCGGTCTGAAGCGCGGAGTACAGCTCGGAGAAGCTGATGGGGGTAGACTGCGCGCCCAGCGCCGCAACCGTATCGGACATCAGATCCGTAGTGGGAACTCTAAGCTTCAGTCCCTTCAGATCCTCAGCGGTGCGAATCTCTACGCCTTCCTTGGTGAAGAAGTTTCTGGAGCCCTCATCCAGGTAGAACAGGCCTACCATACCGGTTCCCAGCTCCTGCAGCTCATTCTTGAACTCATCGCCGATCTCGCTGTTGAGCACGTTCCACAGATGCTCTCTGTCGCGGAAGATAAAGGGAAGTCCGAACAGCGTCAGTTTCTGTGCGCCAAAATCAACCAGGGAATTGGTATTTGCGCGGCAGATATCAATAGCGCCGCCGCCCATCTGAATGGTCTGGTACATGGTCTTCTCATCTCCCAGCTGTCCTGCGGGGAACACCTCGATAGTAATTCTTCCACCTGACTTCTCATTGACTAGCTGGGCAAAATAATCGCCGCACTCATCCATAATGTGTCCGTCGGGATTCAGCTCCGCGTATCGCAGAGTATAAGTCTCACCCTCGGTAGCCGCCGCAGCTTCTTCCCCGGCTGCCTCTGTCTCAGCGCCTTCCTCTGCTTCTGCTGCGGCCTCGGTAGCCGCCGCTGCGGCCGCCGTGGTCTCCGTCTCGGAGCCGCCGCAGGCTGTTAGAGACGTTACCGCCATTGCTGCTGCTAAAAATGCTGCTGCCAATCTTTTCTTCATTTCTTTTTCCTCCTAATTTTTATAATGTGGCAGGCAAGGAAGCGGTTAAATTAAAAGCCGCTCCGTACTGCCTTGTTTATACATGGGAAGGCTGCTCTTAAATACAATTTCCGTCCTCACATAGAGTTCCTTTCGAGACGGCTGTTCTCCTCTGGCCAGGCTGTTCACCATGCAGTCCAGGGCCCTGCGCATCTGTGTGTAAGGATTCTTGTTCAGCAGATTCGTGAATACTCCCCGTTCCAGAAAATCAACATTTTCCGCAAACATATCGCTCCCAACCGCCAGGATTCTCCCTGCCTTCCCCGCAGATTCCAGGGCTTGTCCCAGAAGGACGCTCTCCCTGGCCGTAACTGCAAAACAAGCGGAAATCCCATCATCTCCTGAAAAAATATCCTGCAGGCTGCTGGAATAATCCTTGGCGTCATGGGAATAATGCTTTCGCATCAGCTGATTTTTCAGCCCATTCTCCTGGAAAAATTCCGTAAACCCGTCCACCACCTCATAGTGAGCCGCTATGCGGACATCTCCGGCGCACAGAAGTATTTTTCCTGCATCCTTCAGCTGCCTGGAGAGAAGCTCCCCTACCATGCGCCCAGCCATCTTGTAATCCGGCAGCACACAGCAAAGCGCTTTCGCATAGGCATCTGTCTCGCCCACCAGAACGACCGTCTTTCCCTCCAGGCTCATGTCCCGCAAAAGCTCCTTGCCCTCTTGATCCATGTAGCCGGTAAAGCCGATCACCCCGGATATCTCCTTATTCTCGCGTATCCTTCGAAGCTCCTGAAGAAACAGCGGATCATTAATATAATAAGGAATCTCTGTAAATAAAATATTCAGGTCATTGATTGTACTTTTGTAATTGTTTAAAGCTGCCCACACATCATTGAAATAATATCGGTTTACAGAAGCCATGGCCGGAACAACAACCGCCACCTTTTTCGGCTTCCTCTTCAGCGCCGCCGCCGTAGCGTTAATCCGATAGTGGTTTTCCCGCGCAATCCTTACGACGCGCTTTTTTGTCTCCTCACTGACGCCCGGCTTGTCATATAACGCGCTGTGAACCGTCCCAACGGATACGCCGGCTAACATCGCAATTTCCTTAATCGTAATTCTTTCGCCCATGCCGCTCACCCTTTTGTCTATATAATGTCTAATAGATAATTATATCAAATTGAAGGCAGTTCTTCAATGGCGGCAGGCGTCTGTTCCTCTTAATTCAGCGGCATAATGAGATTCGGAAGGAACATAACAATCTCCGGCACATATGTAATTACCATCAGCACGCCCACCATAACCAGGAGCTGGTGCCACAGGGTCTTGCACAGCCGCTCAATCGGAATACCGGACACGGCGGATCCAACGAACAGAGTGCCGCCCACCGGAGGGGTAATAAGGCCGATGCCCAGATTCAGAATCATAACCACGCCGAAATGTACCACATCCATGCCGGCCGACTGGGCAATGGGAAGAAGGATGGGCGTAGCTACCAGGATGATGGCGGACATATCCATAATCATTCCCAAGAACAGCATAATCAGGTTGAGAATCAGCATAATCGCGTACTTATTGGAGGTCAATCCTAAAATGCTGTCCGCAATCATCTGCGGCATCTGCAGGTAGGTGAGGAGCCATCCGAACACCTGGGAGGTGGAAATCAAAATCATAACAATCGCCAGGGTTCCCAGCGCCCGCTCAAGCACATGCCAGGCCTCGATGAGGGTCAGCTCCTTATAGATAAAGAAACCTACCATCAGGGACCACACAACCGCCAGGGCTGCGGACTCAGTTGCGGTAACAATACCGGTAACCACGCCCACCACCACGATCAGCAGGGTAACCAATCCCCAGAACGCGTCAATCGTAGCGCGGACTGCATTCTTCAGATTGAAGGGAGAACCCATGGGATAATTGTGCTTCTTTGCCATAATATAGCAGTACACCGCCAAGGTCAGGCCCAGGGAAACACCCGGGACAATTCCTCCCAGGAACAGACGCCCTACGGATACGCCGCCGGCCACCATGGCATACATAACCATGTTGTGGCTGGGAGGAATCAGAAGTCCCTGGACCGAGCTCGTCATCGTCAAGTTGGTCGCAAAGCACTCGTCGTATCCCTGCTCCTTCATCATGGGGATGATGATAGAACCAAGGGCTGCGGTATCCGCAGTGGAAGAACCGGAAATACCGCCAAAGAACATAGAGTCCAGGCAGTTTACCATAGCCAGGCCGCCCCGCAGCCATCCCACCATAGCGTCCGCCAGTTTGATCAGGCGGTTGGAAATGCCGCCGGCTCCCATAATCTCACCGGCCACAATGAAGAAGGGAACCGCCATCAGGGTAAATACGTTTACGCCCTTTACCATCAGCTGGGCAATCTGCATCAGCGGAAGTCCCAGGTACGCGGTTGTCAGTATACTGGAGATGCCGATGGCAAACGCGATAGGCACACGGCCGACCAGCATCACGAAAAAGGACACTACCAATATCAATACAGCTGTAGAATTCATCCTCCGTACGCCTCCTTTATCTTTTCGCTCTCCTCGTCATCCATCTTAGACTCCTCCACCAGGGCTTTCGCCTGAGCTGCCAGAGTGTCCTCCTCCAGGGTGACACCTCTCTTGATCCGGTCAATGCAGTTGATAAAGCGCTCCAGCTCCATCAGGCACATGGCAACGCCCGCGATGGGGCAGGCAATGTACAGCCAGGATGATTTGATTCCCACGCCGGTGATTACATTTCTTCCGGCCAGCTCCGTGAACTGCGCCCCGTAGATAATCATGAACACGCCGAAGCCGAAGATAAGTATCTGGGCAAAGCCACGAAGCACGCAGATAACCTTCTTGGGAACCAAAAAGTCAATCACCTGCATCCGGATGTGGGTATCCTTGCGGATGGCAAGAGCTGCGGATACCAGGGACATATACACCATGCACAAAAGCACTACCGGCTCGCCCCACGCCATGGGAGTCTTGAAGATGTACCGGTTCACCACTACGGCGAAACAGATCACTACCATTGCCACAAACATGATCTGACATGTCACCATGAAAAACCGGTACACAACGTCGAAAAACTTGGTTACACTTTTCACATTTACCCTCCTCTTTTTTCATATGAAACGTTTCATGTTTTCTTACCTATAAACTAACATATTGCACTTATCTTGTCAATAAAAGCTTTATTAAAATACTATATTTCTGTAATAATCACCAATTTCCCCATCTGTCTTTTGGTATAAATTACATGTTTGTGATTCTCTTTTTTAGTGAAAACGTTTCAGATTCTATTCGAGTATTCCTTGCCATTTCCTTTTGTGTCTGCTATACTTATCGTAGCTGCCGGGCGAAACCGACACAGCGTCCCAGCCCGTTGCTATCCACATTTCTGACGCCATGCAAAGGAGAGTGCCATGAAAATCCATACCCTGACCGTCCAATCCACAATCGATCAGCAGATCTTCCGGGACTTCAGTTATTTCCACAACCTTACGCTGGGCGGACGCATGACCGGCTTTTATGTCGGTTCCGGCTTACTGGCCATTTTCGGCGCAGTAAATCTTTTTACCGGGAGTCCGCTTCTGTTTTTCCTGTGCGTGGCCTGCGCCGTCTTTATCCCGCTGCTGTACTATCTGTTTTATCAGCGAAGCCTGAGAAATCAGATCAGAGCCAACCATCTGGAAGTCCCCCGCACAGCCTACACACTCACGCTGGACGAAATCGGCGTGACGGCTTCCACAGAAAAGGAGCGGATGACATATCCCTGGGCCAACATTTTCCGCGTCTACCGGACGAACAGCTATATCTACGTCTATATTATTAAGAACCGGGCCTTTATCATCCCCCTAAAGGATGTAAAGGGCGCCACCCCGGATGCCCTGTGGGATCTGATCTGCTCCCATACAGATCGGACGAAGGTATTTAAAAGAGGACGGTAAACCGAAAACTGAGGTATACTCGCGCACCGCTGTGCCCCGGTTTTTCCGGAGCACCCGCCGGGCGCGCCAAACAAAAAGAACGCTTCCAGCCTTTTGCCGGAACGCGTTCTCTTTTTGCAGGGCTTTCTCAGAGACTATTATATTCTCTGTCCCTCTTTTGATTAGTGTCTGTGCATAGAAAACTGATCCATCGGATACTTTTTCAAATTCTCCAGCACCTTCCGGTCGTCCGCCTGGGCGATCAGCTGATCTCTGGCCTTCTTGGCCTCCATCTCTGTCTTGTGCTTGCTGGGGCCGCCCACGCAGCCGCCCACGCAGGCCATGCCCTCCACAAAATCCTCCGGCAGCTTGCCAACCTTCATAAGCAGCAGGGCCTTCTTGCACTCTGCGGCCCCGTTGCAGCGGGCAACCTTGATGTCCGTGTTCTCGTCCATCTCCTTTAAGCACTCCAGCACCGCTGCGGTCACGCCGCCGCCGTTTCCAAAGCGCTTGCCAAAAGTGGAGCTCTCCTGGTAATCGTTCTCCGCAGGCTGCAGCTCCACGCCCTTGGCCCGCATCATGGCGCGGACCTCACCGAAGGTCAGGGCATAATCCGCATTGTCTTTGATGTTCAGGTCAAGGCTCTCGCTCTTCTTGGCCGTGCAGGGGCCGATGAATACGGTCACAATATTCGGATCCTGGCTCTTTAACATCCGGGACACCGCGCACATGGGAGAAACCGTGGTGGACATATTGTCGAGAAGCATGGGGAAATGCTTCTTAATCATATTTACAAATGCCGGGCAGCAGGAGGTAGTCATCTTCTTTCCCTGCTTGTGGGCCTCGGCCCACTCCTCCGCCTCATAGGCCGCTGTCATATCGCCGCCAAGGCCTACCTCCACCATGTCCGCAAAGCCGACCTGCTTTAAAGCGATCTTCCAGCTGGCCATAGTGATGTCGGGGCCAAACTGTCCCTCTGTAGCCGGGGCTACCATGGCTACCACCTTCTGTCCCGCGTTGATCAGCCGGATCACATCCACCATAAAGGTCTTGGATCCAATGGCGCCGAAGGGGCAGCTGTGGATGCAGGCGCCGCACTCGATGCATTTCTTCTCGTCAATGACGCAGATGCCATACTCATCATAGGTGATGGCGTCCACCGGACATGCCTTCTTGCAGGGCCGCTCCAGATGGGCGATGGCATTGTAGGGGCATGCCTGCGCGCACTTGCCGCACTCCTTGCACTTGCTGGGATCAATATAGGCGTGATCCCGGCCCATGGAAATAGCGCCGAAATTACAGGAATTCTGGCAGGCCTTTCCCATGCACTTGCGGCAGTTGTCCGTCACTATGTAGGACGCGATTGGGCACTCCTCGCAGGCCGCATTGATGACCTGGACCACATTATTGCTGCTCATGCCCACAGGGCATTTGCCCTCGGCAAGGCGGACTCTCTGCTTGATGATTTCTCTTTCCTTATAAATACAGCAGCGCCAGGTGGCCTGGGGGCCGGGTATCATCTTATAGGGAATCTCGTCCCTCTCCTCCTCCAGCGTTCCCTCCCAGGCAGCCTTCGCCACCTCGTAGAGAACATCGTGCTTCAGCCGCAGGATGGTAGCGTCATTAGTTACCATAATCATTTCCTCCTAACTATTCATCAATCCCCTGTATGAACTGCTACAAATCTACTATACCTTCTCCTGAAAAGCAAGTATAAAATAGAGAACATTTCTCAATTCCGGAAGGGGCCGGTTCCCGGAGAACTCTCTCTTTGGGACGGCTCTCTTCCGGGCGGCTCTCTTCTCGGGCGGCCTTCTGGCCGCCCGAGAAGCATCGGGGGCGTTCCCCCGATGGGGAAGGCGGGGGATGAGCGGGCGCTCAAGCGAGCTTGGCGCCCGCTCATCCCCCACCTTCCCCGCCGTCCGGAACTGGTAATCCTTAGTAGTACGTCACGACAACTTTCTTGCCTATTTCTTCTATTACACTTTTTAACTGCTCCACCAGGTTCTGGCGGATGCCGAGATCAAAGGGGAGGCCGGGGTTCTGGTAGGCGCTGTTGATGGCCTTTCCCACATACAGGTGCACCTCGGTGCAGTCCTCGATGAGGATCTTCGCCACCATGGACGCGCCGTTGTTCTTGTCCAGCTCCTCAAAAAATGTCTCCGACACCGTCTCATTCTTCGCGTACCGGCGCAGAAGCTGCACCACACGGTTTAAGGTCAAAACCCCCTCTGTCACCAGGTCAACCCCCTCCATATAGGCGATGGGCGGTATCTCCGGATCCACATAGTCCAGGGACACATCCAGCCTCTTTCCCAGCACCCGGGATACAATGGTGGCGCTGGTGCCTCCGCACACAATGGTCTTGGCCGAGGGGTCAGACATGAAATCGTGGACCATCCGAGTGTCGTCCTCCGGATTCTTTGCCGGGCCGGTCATCAGGTGCACCGGCTTGCTGTCGATGATCCGCATGCAGGCCACGGTGGTGTCGTCCCCGGGCCGGTACTGATAGAGCTCGTCGCAGGCCTGGCTGATGGAGGCCGCAAGCCGCATGGCCGAGATAGTGACCTGGTACTGGCGCACCGCATAGTCCGCAATATCCTCCCACAGCCACCCGAAGTTCAGCAGATCCCCCACGCCCGCGTGGATGGTGCCGTCGCTCATAAGGATCAGGGCGTCCCCCTTCTGCACCTTAAAGCGGTACTCATTGATGGATTTGCCCTGGAGCACCCTAACATTCTTCGGTATCTCCATGAGCTTTCCGTCCCGGATAAAGATACACCCCGGATTGTCATACTCCACCAGGTAGGCGTCCCCGTTGTGGAACACCTGGAGAATGCTGAAGGTGGAATAGGCCACATGGCGCACCTGGCAGATAGGCAGGGTCTCGCTGATGGTGTCCACGCACTCGTCCAGGGTAGCGCCGTTTAGGAACATGGTCCCCAGAATCTTGGAGGTCAGGGTGGACAGGATGTTGGCCTTAACCCCGCTTCCCATGCCGTCCGCCAAAATCATAATATTGGAATCCTCTGTCTGAAGGATCTCCACCTTATCGCCGCAGAGGATCTCCGTGTACTTATTCAGGCTCTTGTAAGCCACATCAACTGTGATCCCCATTATCTACCTCCGCCTGGCTTTTTCAGATCCGCACTGCTTATGTGCACGTAGCCCGCCGGCTTCCCTGAAGGCGCCGCGCTTCCCACATGGACATATCCTGTCTGTCTCTGCTCCTCTTGGCTCTTCTCTGTCATCACGCCGGAGAGCGGCACAGCTCCGCTTCCCAGATGTACATTTTCAGGAACCGGTTTCTCCTCCTCGCTCAGATAGCTGGCGTCGCCCCCGTCGTCCAAGAGGGACTGGCAGAGCTTGGTCAGAGTGGTCTTGGTCTCCGCCGTGGTCTCGCCGAGAAGTCCGGCGATCTCCTGAGCCACCATCATCTGCTTATGGATAACCTTCTGGGCCAGGTCAATGGTCTCCAGGTTCTTCTCGTAATCCGCCCGAGCCTGCTCCTCCTCCTTCGTGATATCAATGAAGGTGGCAAGAACCGCATTTTCCTTCTCTATGTACACAATGTTCTGCAGGGTAGACAGCTTGTACTCCGGGTAATTCACCCGCTTGCCGTGGATGTTCTGGTGGGTGGAAAATACCCACTGGAAATCCACCGGATCAATGAATTCGTAGAGATACATCTGCAGGGCCTCGGAGCGGGTCTTCCCAAAATACTTTTCTCCCACATCGGAGTACTCCAGAATCCGCATATCCTCTCCCACAATCAGCACAATGTTGGGGGAGGTTTCCATCACCAGGTTGGACATGGACTCCGCCTTCTCATGCATAAAGGGGATGCACATGCTCACCTCCGCCTTGTGCTGGAACACGGCGATGGCCTTGTCCCGGCAGGTGGGGTAGCCGCAGGCGCCGCAGTTTAACTCGTCCTCAGGCTTCGTCTTGTTGGTCATGCGCAGTATCTCCCGGATCTGCTCCTCGGTGGGCATGGGATCCTTGGGAGAACGGTCCACAAAGCGCTTTCTGAAGGAGACATTTTCCCAAACCGGCTCCATCTGTCTCTCATCCGCAGGCTCTCTCCCGATGGCTTCCTCCATATCCAGCTTCACCTTAAACCGGGAAATGGTCTCATCGTTCACCGTGGGGCCCTTGATGCAGCCGCCGGAACAGACATTCATCTCAATAAAGCATCCCTTGATCTCTCCCCTGGCCATGCTCCTGCACAGGTCAATGCAGTTGGAGATCCCATGGACATAGAACTTCCGGTAGCCGTCCTTTTGGGCCTCCGTGGCCAGGACGGAATTCACCACCCCGTTGGTCACCGGGTAAAGCCGGTTTACCTTGGGATCAAAGCGGGTAAAGGGCATGTCCTCGCAGTCCTCGATGACGATGTCCTCCTCCTCCAGCCAGCGGTTAATATCGTTGAAATTCAGCACCGCGTCGATAACGCCCGGATGGCGGATATCCACGGACTCCTTCTTCTTGGCGATGCAGGGCCCCAGAAATACCACCTTGACATCCTTGCCCAGCTCTTCCTTGAGAAGCTTGCCATGGGCTATCATGGGGGACACCACCGGCGCCAGGTAGGGCACAAGCTCCGGGTAGTAGATCTCCACCAGATCGTTGGCGCTGGGACAGCAGGTGGTGATAATATTTTCCATCTTGTGCTCCGCCAGAAGCTTGGCGTACTCTGCGGTCACAAAGGCTGCTCCCTCCGAGGTCTCCCGCACATCCTCAAACCCCAGGCGGATGAGGGCGCTCCTCACCTGCCCGATGGTCTTATACTTGAGAAGTCCCATATAGGAGGGGGCGATGGATACCACCACCCGCTTTCCGGCGGCAATAAAACCTTTCACGATGTCCAGATCGCTCTTTAATGTCTTGGCCGACTGGGGACAGATCTGCAGGCAGTGACCACACAGAATACACTTATCCGGCATGATCATGGCCCTCTCGTCCTTGACCTGAATGGCCTTTACCTCACAGTAGCGCACGCACTTATAACAGTGCTTGCACTTGGTCGCTTTGAAATCAATGATCTCTATGCTCATACTCAAAGTCTCCCCTTAATTTCGTTCTCGAAAAACGCCTCCGTGTCCTCAGGTTTTAAAGAATACAGCTCGCCGTCCACTGTCACACAGACGCCGTGATCGCAGTTGCCGGAGCAGAAGGCGCCGTTCAAATCCACCTTGTCCGCTAATCCGTTCTCAGCAACCAGCCTCTGGAGCTTCTCGATAATCTGCCTGGATCCCTTCAGATGGCAGGCACTTCCAATACAAATTGTTACTCTCATCCCATTTTCCTCCGCTTTCTTGGTTTCACCATAACCGCTCAGGGCAAGGGCTTTTCTGCCATACCGGCCCTGAAAGCTCGCTACCATTATCTCATATTGTCAACTTTATATCAATAATATTTCTCAAAATTTATTACTACTCAGCCGTGCGCGGAAACAGGCCTCCGAAGGCGCTCCAAGCTTGCTTGAGAGCGCCTTCGGGGGCCTGTTTCCGCATAGGGATGACAATCCCGGCTTCTTGACCGCACTTACGTGCGGTCAAGAAGACCAGGTGCCCTTTGGGGTATGCACGGCTGCGCAGTAACCAAAATTTTCTCTGGAAATAAAGGCCTTTCTATGCTATAGTTAGGGGGTATTAGAGAGGAGAGACGTATTATGAAAAAACATATTTCCCTACTGGCAGCCGCCTTTTTGGGGGCAGCTGCCATTTTAGCCGGCTGCGGCGGCCAGGCCTCTGAGGCCGAGAGCACCCAGGCCCAGACCGAGACAGCCGCACAGACAGAGGCCGCCGCAGAGACTTCTGAAGCAGTACAGGATACCCAGGCAGAAGGGGACGCACAGCCTTCTGCGGAAGCTGCCGGGGCAGACCAGGCCCAGGGCATCCGCATCGGCTCCCTGAACGGCCCCACCTCCATGGGACTTGCAAAGCTGATGGATCAGTCCGCCAAGGGCGAGGCATCCCAGGCGTACCAGTTCACTATGGCCGGCAAGGCCGACGAGCTGGTGGGAAAGATCGCCAACGGGGATCTGGACATCGCCCTGCTGCCGGCCAATGTGGCCAGTGTCCTTTACTCCAAGACCCAGGGAGGCGTAAAGGTAATTGATATCAACACCCTGGGCGTTCTCTACGTGGTGGCCTCCGACGACTCCATCAGCTCCATCCAGGATCTGGCGGGAAAGACCGTCTATATGACAGGAAAGGGCACCACTCCGGAATTCGTGATGAATTACCTTCTGGCGGAGAACGGGCTTTCCGCCTCTGATGTGACCATGGAATACAAGTCAGAGGCTGCGGAGGTTGCCTCTGTGCTGAAGGAGGATCCCACAGCCATCGGCGTTCTTCCCCAGCCCTTTGCCACAGCAGCCTGCATCCAGAACGAGAACCTTAAGACGGTTCTGGATCTGACGGAGCAGTGGAACATCTTAAACGGGGACACCGGCAGCATGCTGGTCACCGGCGTCACCATTGTGCGCAGCGAATATCTGGCGGAGAACGGGGATGCGGTAGCGCTGTTTTTGGAGGATCACCAGGCATCCGCAGCCTACACGCAGGAGAATCCCGCAGACGCCGCAGAGCTGGTTGCCGCCCAGGGCATCGTGGAAAAGGCGGCCATTGCCCAGAAGGCCCTCCCCTACTGCAACATTGTGTGCCTGACAGGGGACGAGATGAAGAAGGCCCTGGAGGGCTACCTGGAGGTCCTGTTCAACCAGGATGCCCAGTCCGTAGGCGGGAACCTGCCGGGAGAAGATTTTTACTACATTCCCTGACCATCCGCTTAAGCGGGGCGCGGCTCTTAAAGCCGCGCCCTATTTTATGGACGCCCCATTTTACGGAAAGGAGATCCCATGAAAAGATTCCCCGCGCCAAGAAAATGTCTCATATGGCTTTTCTGGCTTCTTGTATGGCAGGCAGCCAGCCTTGCTGTCTCCAACCCGGTGATCCTGGTGGGGCCCGTGGAGATGATGCAGGCCCTCCTTTCCCTGGCAGGGCAGGCGGATTTCCGGCTGACCGTCCTCCACTCCTTCGGCCGCATCAGCCTGGGCTTTGCCGCTGCCTTTGCCGTGGGCATCGGGGCGGGAGGCCTGGCTTATAGAATCCCCCTGGTGCGGGAATTTTTGGAACCCCTCCTGCTGGCCGTCAAATCCGTCCCCGTAGCCTCCTTCGTGATCCTGGCCCTTATATGGATTGGATCAGAAAATCTCTCGGTTTTCATCGCTTTCCTGGTTGTAGTCCCCATGATCTATTCCAGCACCCTGGCGGGCCTTAAAAGCACGGATCCCAAGCTCTTAGAGATGGCCCAGGTATTTTCCATCCCTCTTTTCAAACGCCTGCGCTTTATCTACATTCCCGCTGTGCTTCCCTATCTCATAAGCGGCTGCCGAACCGCTCTGGGCATGAGCTGGAAATCGGGGATCGCTGCGGAGGTCATCGGAATCCCCGACGCGTCCATCGGCGAGCAGCTCTACTACGCCAAGCTCTACCTGGACACAGGGAGCCTGTTCGCCTGGACCTTTGTGATTATCGTGGCCAGCTTGCTGTTTGAGAGCCTATTTCTCTGGCTGTTAGGCCGCATCCGCCACTGACTGAAAGGAGTGTGCGAAAGTCCATGGAAATCATCATTCAAAATCTCACCAAATCCTATGGATCCCTTCCGGTTCTGAGCCATCTGGATCTGCATTTCACCTCCGCCAGGCCCTGCTGCCTGATGAGCCCCTCCGGCTCCGGAAAGACCACTCTCTTTCGCATCCTCATGGGGCTGGAGCAGGCGGACGGCGGTTCCCTGCGCTTTACGGAAAATGGCCATCCCCTGTCCAAGCGTCCCCGCATCTCGGCCGTCTTTCAAGAGGATCGGCTCTGCGAGGCCTTCACCCCCCTGGAAAATGTGCGCATGGCCGCAGGGTGTGCCCTCTCTGCCGGACAGATCCGAAAAGAAATGGCCCTCCTCCTTCCGGAAGAGAGCCTTGACCGCCCTGTATTTACCTTAAGCGGCGGCATGAAGCGCCGCACCGCCCTTTGCCGGGCTGTCCTTACGCCCTGTGAGATTCTTCTCATGGATGAGCCCTTCACAGGGCTTGATGGCGGCACCCGCAGCCAGGCCATCCGCTATATTCTGGACCGGCTTAAAGGACGCCTCCTCCTTATAGCAACCCACTCCGAGGAGGATGTTTCCCTCCTCGGAGGAGAGCTATATCATTTGGGGAGTCAGCACGTTTGAAAATTCATTCCCGCCGTCTGTACTCTCTAGCAGAGAGAGCCGTCGCACCTGCCCTTTTCCTTCATCTCCACAATTCCCCGGATCCCGCACTCCACCATGCTGTCCGTATTGGCGTCCGTGTAGAAAGCCATGTGCTGGGTCAGCACCACGTTGGGGAACTGGCGGATGTACGCCATTCTCCGGTTGCGGATGATGTCGTTGATACGGCTCTCATGGTAAATGCCGTTCTCGTTTTCAAATACATCCATGGCCAGAGCGCCAATCTGCTCCGATTCAATTCCTTCGGTTAAAGCCTCGATATCCGTCAGCTCTCCCCGGGACGCATTCACAATCACCACGCCCTTCTTCATCTTGGCAATGGCCTCCCGGTTGATCATATGGCGGGTAGATTCCATAAGAGGAATGTGCAGGGTGATAATATCGCTGTTTTCAAGCAGCGTATCCTCGTCCACATACTCCGCCATTCCCTGGAGGTCTGCGGAAGGATAGGGGTCGTAGGCCAGAATCTTGCAGCCAAATCCCTGCAGATCCCCGATCACGGCCCGGCCGATTTTTCCGGTTCCCATAACGCCCACGGTCATATTCCGCAGCTCCCGGCCCTGAAGGCCGGACAGGGAATAATCATTTACCATCTGCCGCCACATGGCAGGCTTGTACTTGCGCAGGGCAAGGAGCATGAGCATAATCGTGAATTCCGCTACGCCGTAGGGCGGATAGTTGGCATTGCACAGATGGATGCCCACCTTGGACGCATACTCCACATCCATATGATTGTATCCAATGGTCCGGGTGGACACGTAGCCCACCCCGGCCCTTTTCAGGCTGTCCAAAAGCTCTTTGTCCACCGTGGTACGGCCCAGGATGGAGACCCCGTCAATACCCGAAAGGCCTTCCGCCTCCTGGGGTGTCAGGTTTTCGCTGCTGATGGACACCTCCACGCCCAGCTCCTCTGCCACGCGCGCAATCGCCTTTTTTTCGTCCTCCCGGACTTCATACAGCTTAATTTTCATTTCCCGCTTCCTCCTCTAGCAAATCAGCACGCCGCCCTTGTCCGCGGAAGCGGCCAGCTTGGAATATCTTCTCAAATAGCCGGAAGCCGGCTTGGGCTCGTAGATCCACTCGCTGTGCCTCTTCTCCAGCTCCTCGTCGCTGACGTGGAGCGTCAGCTCCTTTTTACACGTCAATCGTAATTTTGTCGCCGTCACGCACCAGGGCAATGGGACCGCCTGCGGCAGCCTCAGGGGACACATGGCCCACAAAGCAGCCGTTGTTGGTGCCGGAGAAACGCCCGTCCGTGACTACCGCCGTGGTTTTGTTGAGCCCCTGTCCGTAGAGAAGCTTTAACGGCTGGTACATCTCCCGCATGCCCGGGCCGCCCTTGGGGCCTTCGTAGCGGATAACCACCACATTTCCTTCCTTGATCTTTCTCTGGCTGATGGCCTCGGTGCAGGCCTCCTCGGAGTCAAAGCAGACCGCCGTCCCTGTAAATACCCGGGCTTCCTCCGCGATAGCCGCAGGCTTTGCCACTCCGGTGTCCGGCGCCAGATTGCCCCGCATAATGGCCAGGCCGCCCAGCCTGCTGTGGGGATTGTCCAGGGGACGGATGATTTCCGGATTGGGGGCATAGGGATTCTTGTATGCCGCCAGGTTCTCCCCGAGGGTCTTTCCCGTCACTGTCATCACGTCCAGATCAAGGCTGTCCTTTATCACCTTCATAACCTCAGGGATTCCGCCGGCCTTGTAGAGGTCCTCGCTGTCGTAAACCACGCTGGCCGGGCTGATCTTGGCGATGTGGGGAATCTGGTCGCTGATTATCTCGAACTCATCCATAATCTTTGCGGGATCCATGCCCAGCTCATAAGCCAGGGCGCAGGTGTGGATGACCGCGTTGGTGGAGCCGCCCACCGCCATGAGGATACGGATAGCGTTGCGGATGGCGTCCATGGTCATAATCTTCCGGGAGGTGATGCCCTTCCTAACCAGCTCCACAATCTTCTCCCCGCTCTTAAAGGCGGAGCGGAGACGCTCATTGTAATAGGCGGGAATCAGGGCGGAGCCCGTCAGGCTCATTCCCAAGGCTTCGGCCTCGCAGCACATGGTGTTGGCCGTTCCCATAAACTGGCAGGAGCCGCAGGTCGGACATGCGACGGTGGTCAGATTCTGGAGATCCTCATAGGTGGCCTGGCCCGCCTGGTACATGCCGATGGCCTCCGTGATAGTGGTGGTGTTGGATTTTACCTGGTTGGCAAACGGAGCGCCTCCGGCCATGCATCCCCCTGCCACAAAGATAGCGGGGATATCCAGCCTGGCAGCCGCCATCAGCATTCCCGGCACAATCTTATCGCAGGATCCGAGGAGCACCAGGCCGTCCAGCTTGTGGGCCCTGGCTTCAATCTCGATGCTGTCCGCGATATTATCCCTGGAGGGAAGGGCGTAATTGTTGCCAATGTGGCCTGTAGCCACCCCGTCGCAGCAGGCGATAACCCCAAACTCCGCCGGCGTGCCTCCGGCCCGGTAGATGCCGTGCTTTACCTGCTCTGCCAGCTGCCGCAGGTTCGTATGGCCCGGCACCATATCGTTGAAGGAATTGGCGATGCCGATAATGGGCCGGTCCAGATCCTCGTCGGAATAGCCGCAGCCCTTCCACAGAACCTTGTTGGTGAGCATGTCGTCCTTATTAAATTGTCCGAATGTTTTTTCTTCCATGCGATTTTACCTCCTGGAGTACAAGTATACCATTATTAGAATACCATTTTTAGGGGAACATTTCAATAGAGCTTGCTTAAAGGGCTGCTTGACAACTGCATACCTCTTACAGCTTCTCCAACAGCCTTGCCGTATCTTCCGGTGAAAGCCCAAGGGCAGCCGCAGCCTGCTGGGCCGTCAGCTGCATATTCCTCATCAAATTTCTCAGGTCGCTCAGTCGCGTACTTTCTGTTACTTCTTTTGTCGCTTTCTCAACCGCTTCCATCTTGTAATCCTCAATCGCCTTACACACTTTTACTTCCTCCTCTTCTGGTTTTATCACCAATTTTGCGTTTACGCAGGCGTTTAATACCTCCACTTCTCTTCGTCCCAACGTCAGTTCCGGCTTTTCCTCATAAAGCCACTCCACCAGTTTCTTTTTGTCACCGGAATACTTGATAAATTCCAGCACATCTCCCAGGGCACTGTGAAACTTTCCAAACTCTTCCTTCCCAATCTCCGCCGGATTCAGTTCCCTTAACCACCCCGGATCGATCACCGGGTAACCCTGATATAGAAAAAAATTAAACGCATCT
>CALWRY010000027.1 GCA_944384065.1 uncultured Enterocloster sp.
AAAAAAATTAAAGCGAAGTACAAATTTCGTCAGAAATACGAAGAAAAAAGCCGTAGTTACCAGGAAAAATTTTATAGTAACTACGCCAACTTTAATTGTAACACTGCATCTAAGCCTGATGAAGAAAAGAAAAAGGCTTATAAAGAGATTTTTAGAGTTGCGGCTAAAGCCCTGCATCCAGACGCAAACCCCAATAAGGATACCAGCGCCGCAATGCAGGTGCTCAATGAGCTTAAAGGCCAATGGGGTATTTAAAATAGACAGAATATAGGACTTTTATACGAAAAACAAATATAAAAACATGTGTTAAGCGTGTTGTACTTGTAGATGTATATATGCCCTCTATCCGTATGGCGCAAGTAAACCGTACTGTAACGCTTCCGGCATGGTTAAACGCTGCCGCTCTGGAAAGAAACGTGAATTTTTCTCAAATTCTACAGGACACATTAAAAAAGGAATTACATTTAGGCTAAAGCTTGCATCTAGCCATATAATATGCTATAGTTAAGATGAAAAAAGGGAAAGCCAGAGAAGCGGCCTACCCTCACAAACAACAACTTAAAGCATTTCTCAATGCGTCAGCCGTCAGCTAGTGCGAATAGTTGGCGGCTATTTCTTTCCCCGAAAAATTGTGTAACACAATCCTACGAGGGCTACAATGAATATCCCAATCTGAACTAAGTCCTGATATGTAACATACATTGGCTGTGCCCTCCTTTCTTTCGTCTGGAGGGTTAGCCCCTCCGATAAGCGGAGGGTAAGCCGCCTTTTGGCTCTCTGGTTTCCCATGGGGGAAGTATATCACACTCCTCCCTTATCCTGCAATATTCTTTTTATTTCTCCATTTCAGCGGCAGGAATAATTTTATCAAGCACAACAGCCAATTCAGCGCCATAAACCGTCTTTTTAATCCCAACGGATACCTGCGCATAATCGCCAACGTTCACATCCTTTTCGAAGCATTTAAGGCGTACTTTGTTCCCGTCATAATCCAGTTCGAGTGTAGTAAGTGTGTATGGTTTTCCGCTCCGCGCCATTCCATTGTAAACATTTATACCGATAATTTTTAATGTCAAACCATTCATATTTTCTTATGCCTCCTTAAACAATGATCTTTAATCATTTGTAGGGCCGTCATAGATACCCACATTAATATATTCTCCATTTTTATTGGGTACAGAATCCAAGTCAAATGCAGCATATTTTCCAGTTTCAACATAGAATTCGGATCGTACTTTATAGGGTGTATTCTCGTGTTTTACATTTAATACAAAATAAGGATTTGTTGCCGGTATCCTATTCCAATTTTGCATAGAAAAGTGTCCGTTTCTTTTTTCAACGCTTTCAATCTGTGCTCTTACAATATTCATTTTCTTATGCCTCCTCATTATCATTAAAAATATGCAAACCGCTATTTTCAGCCATTTTCTTGACCTTTAATTGGCTGATGCAGCATTTTCCACGCCGTGCAATCCCCATTAACATTCGTGCCTCATCTTCATTGATTGGTACACCAGCTCTATCCACCAAATCCAGGAGATAGAGGCATTTAAAATCTATACCACTCATTAATATTGCCTCCTCTGCTATTTACCTTTAAATCCCAGCCCATCCAATTTTGTTTGTACGGCTGTGGAACCGACGCTGTTCGCGCTGTGTGGCTAAAAAGATATCTCTGTCGCCGATGTTCAGCTGTTTATTGTCAATAGCATCCTTAATGCCTTCAAGCAGTGTATTCTGATTTCTTAACTCCGCCGTCCACATGCGCACGGACTCCTGCACGCTCTCAACCTGCCCCGGGACATTAATATTGGGCGGGGTATACTTGTAGCGCGATGTATCCACATCAAGGCCAAGACGCACATTTCCCATTTCGTCCACTATATTCCCCGCGATCCTGGACATCCATCCTGTATTGCGTTCAAGCGGCACGACGGCCTCAGTTCCGTCCTCGCCAATCATGGCAAGCGTGGCCTGTGAGATAATACCGCCATGGGCAAGCTGTGGGATTCTGGGCAGAGATACCTTGTCAAAGTTAAATCCAAATGTCTCACCGCCGATTCCAGGAACCCAATCCGGCACATCAAATGATAATCCATTGGCGGCGTTTACCACACTGTTTATGCCGTCCTCAACAGCCCCTATCATCGAGTTTACGAGCCCAATAATTGCGCGGATAGGCTCTTTGACAAAATCAGGCATTGCATCCCAGATCCCTTTAAATACATCTTTTACGCCTTCCCAGGCTTTGCCCCAATCTCCGGCAAATACACCGCTTACAAACTCGACGACACCCTTAGCAATCGTGATAAAGCCATTTAAAGTGTCTGCGATACTTGCAAACACATCAAGCACCAATGTTCCAACAGCCTCCAGAATAGGGGCAACAACCGGCATAATATTGCCTGCAATCCACTCAATAACGGGCTGGAATACAGATTGCCATACATTCTGTATCAACGTTGCCACTTCGCCAAATAACGCAATGAAATTATTGAGAAGGGGCTGTATATGGCCCTCCCAAACTTCACTAAATTTTGTAGCTAATGTGTCTAATACAGGCGCTATATGCTCGTTGTATCCGTCCAATAATGCGCCGACAATATCGCTCAATCCATCCCGTATAGACTGGAATAAGGGGGCTATATGCTCGTCATACATGGCATTGATATTGTCCCATGTCTCGGTAAAAGAGTCCGCAAGCGTCGTGAGTATTTCCGAGATGGGCGCAAGTGTATTGTTTAGGGCCTCTCTAAACCCTTCGGAGTTCTCTGTAATAGGGCTTAAAACGGTGTCCAAAATATCCGTTCCCAGCTTTGCCGCAAGCTCCGTTACACCCATAAATCCGTCGGAAAATACTTGCACAATGGACTCTGTTATTTGCTTCGCGGCATCTCCCCGAAGTACTGTGGCTATGTCCGAAAGCGCCACCGTAAAGTTGGTGATAATGGTATCTGCCCGGCCCGTAATATTGTACATCTCCACTAGATAGTCCTGTATACGTTCCGTTGATTTTTCCAGATAATTGGCGATTCCGCCTGTGAGATTATCCGCTATAGATGCGCCCAAGGACACAAATGAGCCTATCTTTGCGCCGGCATTATAAGCCAATGTATCCAGGAGATTATTAAATGCTGCCGTTACCTCCCCGTCCGTAAAGATATCCCGTAAACTCTGCCCGATCCGCTCTATGTTACCTTGGATTGAATCGAATACAGACGTATCACCTAGCCCCAGCTTAAAGCCTGCTAAAAACAGATCCTTAAGTTCTATAAACCGATTGCGGATCTTGTCAATTGTGGGAGATGTTTTATCCTCTGCACTGATATCAATTGTGTAGTCTGTCGGCAATACAGTTGACGGCAATGACGCGCCCCCGCCTCCTCCGGCCCCTGAGCCCGAAGATGAATCGCTGGAAGTCATGTTGTTCACTTCATGCCAGCCCGCTATAAATCCGTTCAGCTTTTTTTCTGATTTTTTGGCCGCATCGCCTACGTCTCCAATACCTCCAGCGGCATCCTCCATGCCCGACGCTACACCGCCCGCAGACTGAGCCATATCCGCCAATCCGGCCCCGGCTCCTACTGTCTGGGACTCAAAACCAAATAAGCCGCCAAGAAATGAGGAAAGCGTATTGGCAAGACTTATAATTGCCGCAAGCACTGTATTAATTACCTTGATAACAGGCGTAAATGCCGCAACGAGTACGCCTCCCACAATGCCCGCTAATGTTTGTAACTGTCCTGTCAAAAGCCTTACCTGGTTCGCAAAACTGCCGGAAGTTTCTGCAAAATCCCCCTGGGCGGTAGACGTGGCATCCATCACATAGAGATAGCGGAGCTGTGCTTTTTCAGCCTCCGTCATCGCTGTAATACTCTTAGTAATCCCTTGGCTGTAGGCGTATTGTTGGAGATTAGCCTGGGTCATTACGATGCCAAATTTTTTAAGGCTTTCTGTTTCTCCGGTGAATACAGATTCAAGTGCTGTCTGCGCTACATCCTGTGATACATTCCAGAAGGAACTCAGGTCACCGCTTAATCCTGTCAGGGCAAGGGACATCTGTGCTGCACGCTCAGGAACCACGCCCAGGGCCCTAGCCATCGCCGCAAATTGCCCGCTTGTCCGCTTGGCTTGCAACTCGGAAAGACCAAATGCATACAGCGCACTGTCGGCAAAATCGTCAGCCATATAAACCAAATCCCCGAAGCCTTGATTGACAACATTCTGCGCTTCCGCTAAATCCGAACTGTAGGTAATGGAGCTCTTAATTGCGCTCACAATAGCGTAGATACCGCCTGCAATCCCCAGCATGGATAATGCTTGCCCTGCAAAGGTTTTGAGCCCTCCTGTGGCCTTAGTAGAGCCTGAGACAAGTCCATTCATGGATGCGGATAGACCTATAATATTTTTCCGGAGACTCTTTGCCGCACTCCCCGCCTTGGCCCCTGCAGGTGCTAATTTTGACAGCGCCTCCACGGCTCTAAGGGTATTATTATTGACCTTTGGGAGTCCTGTAAGCGACGCGACAAACTCCCTTATACCCGCAGACAATGCCGGTAGCCCTGCGGCCGCCTTGGATATCTTGGAGCCGGATCCAGCGATACCGCTAAGGGCTGCTACAAGTGATACTGTGCCCGCTTGGACTGCTGGAGCCTGGGACATAGCGCTCACAAAACGCCCAATCTCTGCGGATAATATGGGGAGATACTGTTGTACCGTTGACAGATTGCCAGCGGATGCGGAGAGCTGTGCCAAGGAATTAAAGATCTTTGCTGTCCCAGCTGCCACTTTATCCGCTCCGGCTAATGACGATATAAACCCCTGGAACGCAGTCCCTAGATTGCTCAATGCGGTCATATCCGCGCCGGAAATAGACTGTAGTCCTGCACCCAGCCCGGACAGATCAAGGCCCTGTAACTTTTGCATGGCTTTAACGGAACGGTTAATATCTGTTGGCTTAACGGACGCTAATTTGCCCATCGAGTCCGCCAAGCTCCCCAAGCCTCTGCCTAGACTATCCAGGCCGGTAAAGTCCCCTGTAATCTGGAGTTTAGACGTATCCAGACCGCCTATTTTTTGGAGCGCTTTTGCTGCCCCGTTTATATCCTTGTTAGCGGATTTTAACCCGGCCACAGACTGGCTGAGGCCATTTAAAGCAGCAGAGTATTGTATTAGCTTTTTATCATCAAGTTTATCTGTTGCACCTGATAAGTCGTTTAATTCGTCGGAAAAGTTAGAAAGATTCTTCCATGATATCCCCGAGATGCTTTTCTTTAATCTGAGCAATGATTCTGCTAGTTTATCAAGCGATTTTTCAGCCATACTGGCATCTGCTGATAGCTCCAGTTGCAGACTATCTATTGTAGTCTCTGCCATATATATACCTCCTAACTATTTGAGGTCAGCGGCCCTCCATCTAGGCGGAGAGCCGGTAACTTTTTCTATTTAATTTTTCTTAAATCCATGCGCCCAAACAACCTCTGGGAGCAACCGGAATAAGGTTTTTCTAAGCATTTCATCCTCCGTATCATTTGCCAGATTATCCAAATCCTCCAGCTTATAACGCTTGCTATCCATCCGGTAGATATCGATTAATAGGCTATCTGGGAGCCGGTCAAGCGCCAAGAGTAAATCACGCAATAATTGCCAATCCGGCAACGACTCATTAACCAGGATCTGGCCCTCATCCGTCCGGCAATAGGGCAATGAGACGTAGATCTCATATGCCTCGCCATTTACACCATGTAAGTCCCTAAGACTTTTGGGCGTGTGTGCAAAATTAAATCCCGCAATTGTATCGCCGTAACTGTGGTATAACTTTCTGACCCGCATTGCATCACCATTTTTGCCCATAATCAAGACTCCTTTTGCGCCCTGGAATACTTCGTAATAAGCTCCTGGTAGTCTCCACCCATAAGCCGCAGTTTGTCCGGCAAATCCTTTTCATTTCTCAGTATGCTTAACATCTTATCGGCTTTTCCTGCTCCATCCAGCTTTTCCACTTCATCCATCATTTTTTTAATCCTGCCTCGTTCCGCTTCCGTCAGCGTATATTCTACGCTAACCTTTGACTGCTCCCACATTCTGCCCGCATCGTCAAGGGAACTATGCGTATTTTCAAAGTTTGCGGCATACATCCTGTGCCAAATCTGCCATTCCCCAAATGCCGCCCCGTTTCTGCGCTGCTTGTCCAAAAGGTCTTTTCCCACAAAATCCGGTGCCGCTCCACAATAAGCGTCAATGGCAACAGTGCAATCACTTTCTACAATCCTTAAAGCCTTAAGATATTCAGTGAAGTCCGGCAGTTTTACAGCATATCCGTTATTTTTTGCAATCCCGGAAAAGATTTTCCCGGCGAACAAGTTAGATTTCACATCATCTTCGAGTATGGACAGCTCATCCCTGGAAAGTCGGATTCCAAAATCATTGATACAGCTTAAAATCTGCATGGTTTCCGGCTTAATCGGCTTCATCATCCAGCTTTTCAGATCCCCTTTTATATCCTCGCAAATCGAATGAACTTCTTCTTTTGCCATGTTCCGATCAGATGTTAAAGTACCGAAGTAATACGGGTATACTTCCAGTTTCATTTTCCTGCTAAAAGTCTCATCATTAAGTTCTGATTTCATTCGGGCAACCTTTTTATGATATTCCGAAAACTGCCGGTCTGCGGTGCGCTGATAATCCTTTACCACCTTTAAAATTTCTTCAAACTTTGTTTTATTCATTCTAAATACCTCCGCTTAATTATTCAGATAATGTTTTAAAATCTTGCCCCTGTCCGTCTGGTTCCGCTGTTTTGATTTTGCCAGCTCCACGGCAATCTTGCCTTGTGGTGTCTCTGCTGCGTCCAACATTTTTTTGTAGTTCCTGTACTCGTCTCTTTCAAAATCTGTTAGCATAAAAGTTTCTCCTTTCTATCGAGGCTTTTATTTAAAAATTATTTTTGTGGCTTACCCCGCCGCACCCATGCGCCTCTGCTAGACCCCTCCCCCCGTCTGTTGGCCGATGCCCATCCGCATTACCCATGACCCTCTATAGTTCTAAGCATCCAGCGCGGATATTGTCTGAATTGTTTTTAATTGTGCGACGCCGGGCTTTAACTATTCGGTAAATAACTAATTTAGCGTATAGTTGCCGTTTAGAGCGCTTTGAAAACAACGTATTTACGTTGATTTTGGGGGAGTGGGAGAGCGTAAATTTTAACACAATTTGGACGCCTTTTTTGCCTTCATTACCAAGATAATTGTCTTAGTTGTTTGAAATAATTTATACAATTATTCGTCCGGCAATCCATCAATTAAAGCCTCTATGCCGTCGTCATTAAGCTCTGATTGGCGGCTATTAAGCACATCCTGGATCTCCTGTTGCGTCATTGTGGGTTGTTGCCTGTCCTCCTGGCCCAGATTGACATCAACAGTATCACGCATCCCAGCCCAATTTTTTAACAAAAATATCGAAGTTGCCGGAAATATCATATTATTTAGAGATAATTGTTCCAGAAATGCATTAATTGTATTCTTGGCTTGCACAATTAGCTCTTGGCGGCGGGGAGAGCAATCAATCCCATGCTCCCAGTTACTGACTGCCTGACGTGACACACCTAATGCACTGCACATCAACAAAATCCCTGGTCTAACGCTATTATCAGCGCAGTAGTTAAACATTTCGTCAATCCGCCGCTCCACCTCTTCATCCGTCTTTGGTCTGGCTCGGGTGCTTAAGTGCATGAGATGGCCCAATGTGCTTTCCACGGCCTCTTGGGGCAAATCATTAAGCCGCGTTGTTGGATAGTTAGATTTTCGTGGCATTTTGTTTAAAACTCCTTTCGTTTTGAGAAAAATCTGAATACCTTTTTTGAAGTGTCAAGTTATGTAAACCAGTTATCGCAATCCCTGCGCAATCGAGAAAGCCTAATGCATACCTGTCCGCATTACATGGCCATATAAAGCAGGGAAATATACCTGTCCCCAAAGTCCCCATAGGTTCCTATACTTTTATACATACCCTTATATACCCCCTATTTACCTTATTTTATTATTCTTATATATTTATTGGGGACATAGGGGACAATATATATAAAAGTACGTATTTACGGGGGTTTTCAATGTCCCCAAACCTGTCCCCAAGCCGTCCCCGAAGCCCTAATTGTCCCCAAAGATTAGGAAAAAATGACGTCCCCTTCGCTGTTTACTGCCGGTACGAAGCTGTCCCCAAGGGAAAACGTTGGGGACAAATTAATTTCTGGGGACAAAGCACGGATCCATGCCCTCTGCTTACCGTAAAGCTTAAAACGAACCTTGGAGTCACTCGTTGGATGCCGAATCCATCCTATGATTTTATTGTTCATTATTGCGGAGATGTCTTTTAAGTCATACTTTTTAGGCTCATCGTGCTCATGTCCAAGGGCCTCCTTATAAATCATAATGCTACACACGGTATTATATGGAGTGTTGTCTAACCATGCTTGGATTTGTCCGATTCGGAAGTCCTCCGGGGTATAATCAATTTGTTTTTTCTCCAGGTCGGCGCCAAGATGCTCAGGGAAGGTTAGTTTAAAATTCCCCTGGCGATAGATTACCATGGCCTCTGCCCATGTCTGTTTTATGTAAGCCCTTGTCTCTTCCTCGTCTGCCAGCGGATGTACAAATGCTTTTGTTTTATCGCAGCGCAGGGGAATAAACCGCCTGTTGCCCGTTTTATCATCAGGCAGGAACTCCAAATTATTACTTGTGCCAATAAATATACATTGCCTTGGGATATCGTGAGAAAATTTTTCGTATGGCACGCGATAGACATCAGAGTTGCGGCTAAGGAATGATTTAATACTCTCGACGCTCTTACTGTTAGATGTCGCAAGCATCTCGGAAAACTCGATAATCCAGTGGCCCCCGATTTTCTCGAAAGCCTTATCTCCGTCAAGACTGCCAATGTCATCGCTGAACCACTTATCTGCCATCGTTAAAAAGCGAACCATAGTACTTTTGCCGCCGCCCTGCAGGGGATCCACCAGACACACCATAGTGTCAAACTTAATCCCAGGCTGATAAATGCGGCTTATGGCAGCTAACAATAATAGTTTGGTTGCCTCTGTAGTGTACTCGCATCGCTCCGCCCCAAGGTAGCGTGGGAATAGCTCGCCAATCCTACCGAAGCCATCCCAGGTAAGTTTGTCTAATGTCTCCCGGATTGGATGATAGGCGTTCTCGTGCGCCACAATGTCGATGGCCCTGGGGATACCCTTTTCGCTAGAAAGGCCGTATTGTGACTCGCAGTATAACCTTATATTATTGATGTCCGTATCGTTAATTGATGGGGAGTACCTCGGCCACCAGACATCACTTATCTCAATCTTGTCAGAAAACTCGTTATACCGTATTTTGCCCTTAAGCCGGGGATCCTTGGTTAAGACCTCTCTGCAATTGGCAATTGTTCCCTTAGGGTTCCCCTCCTTGTTTTTTTCAAGCACAATCCCTGCGCCATTGGTAGGATTGATAATCTCACGTTCCTCCATAATCTGTCTCCTTTTCCCGTGCATCCTAGTGGCTAGTCCCTGCCATAGATGCCGCACGTATAATCTAGCCAGTAGCTCACGGATTGTCCGTAGTCGATCAGCCTACACCATGTATCACTCATGGGCTCGGCGATTGACAGTAGGTTGTCAATCCGTTCCTCCAGCCGTTTTTGTTTCTCAACCTCCTCGTTCCATGCGCGACGATAGGCATCGCGTTTTGTCTTAAGTGCTTGTTCTTTTTCCTTCTCTATTGCAACTTCTCTGTGCCTGTCCTGCGCGTCTGTGGGCGACGTAGACAGCCCGTAACGCTCCCGTAGTACTCCTATAGCCTGCCAGGCGTTAATGCCTTTTACGTAGCTTATAAAGCCGATCATATCGCCGCCATAGTTGCCGTTGGAAAAATCCGTAAAGGTGTTACTATCCGGCCACAGTGCAAGACTTGGGTGCTTGTCCTCATTACATGGCAATTTTACCCACCAGCGGGATCCACGCTTGATTGGCTCCATGTAAAAGTCGCGGCAGACATCCAGTATCCCAATCCCCGCGGCGGTCAGCTCCGCTTTAAGCTGCATAAAATCAGATTTCACCGTGCATCCTCCCCATCAACAGATCGTCCATAACATCCACATTAAGCAGATACATGTTGCCAATCTTGGCAATGGCGTGGTTTTCCTTGCCAATTTTTGTCAATGTCGGCCGTGATAAGCCGTATCGGATTGTGGCCTCTCTTAGCGGTATTGTGAGTTTCCTTTTTGCATCCGTCATTATATACACCTCCCACGAGACTAAAAAGTTACTCGATTTTTTAAATAAGGTAGCGCAAATAAAAGGAGCGCCGCATGTATTGGCGCTCCCTTATGGTGGATTATGGCTATATTTACCCCTCAAACTTGGTTAAGCAGACATCTTATAATATAGGGGAGGGGATGTAGATATTACCCACTTCTACCTATTATAAATTATATCACGCAAAATTATGCGTGTTATGCGATGTCTCCAACCTTGTGATATTATACCTGTTGCCATAATCATATTAATATGCGCCATATGCACAGGAGCTTCCCTCCTTTTATTCGTCTTAAGTAGTATATTATCTTGCTTTAATTATTTCCCCTAAAAAGGTAACAAAGGTAACCCCAATTCAAATTAAAAAATCTAGGTTTTATGCGGGTTTTCGGGTTTTAAAAAGAGTTCAAATCTCCCTTCCGCTACTTTTAGGAAGCCCTGGAAGCCTTGATTCTGCAAGGTTTTCAGGGTTTTGTTTTGCAAAAATCCTTGATTACAAGTAACCGTTCAGGTTGGCGCAAGCCAAATCCCATAGACTTTTCGGATACATTCATTTATAATATCCTCACAGGAATATTCCTTTATTTCCGATTTTATCCCTGTGCCGGGATCATGAGATCGTTTCCAATTTTACAACGCCGGGCTTTGGTCTGACGGATGAGGCTGTCAGGCTGTGCGCCCGGTACTGCGGCGCGGTGGCGGTGAGCTGGTATCGCAATGACTACACCCTGCGGGCCATTCAGATGCTGCTGGACGCTGGGGTGCGCACCAACATCCGCTATGTCCCGGGCCAAAACAGTGTGGATGAGGCCATCCGCCGCCTGCGGGATCAGGACTTTCCCAAAGGCATCAATGCGGTTATTTTTCTGCTTCATAAGCCGGCAGGACAGGGAACCCAGGACAATGTTCTGCCAGTGGACGATCCGCGCACCAGGGAGTTTTTCCTTGCGCTGGAGGAAAGGCAACTCTTTAAGATGGGCCTGGACTCCTGCAATGTCCGGGGACGCTGCAATTCTGCCATCATATCCTGCCGGAGTCCCTGGACCCTTGCGAGGCTGGGCGGTTCAGCTGCTATATCGGCCCGGATATGCGGATGCCCCCTGATGCCGGAGATTGTATTCTGCAGCCGGGCGGAGAGAACAGCTGCGCTCAGTGGTAAAGGAACTGAGAAATCAAAATAAACCAGAAAGGTGGGAAGCAGAATGAAAATTAGAAGCGACTTTGTAACCAACTCCAGCAGCTACAGCTCGGTGGTTATCACTATCCAGAGCAAGAAACTGGCCGACCTTCTCAAGGCGTACCGGGCGGATACGCTGTATCCTGATCTATTTATCAGAAACGGCCAGGTCTCCATCCATGAAGATGAAGTGGCCGATGCATGGGAAAACCCGCCTGAGCATCTGGATCAGCTGATTGATCGTTTGATTTCCGGACTCAGCTATTCTAACAAGGATTGGGAAGATCGCACGGCTATGATCCAGGAACTCCGAGACAGAAAGGGAGAACTGACTGATTCGATCCAGAAAGCGGACTGGAAATTTGAGGACGGCAGCTACGGAGAGTTCGAGGTGGACGATGGGGATCAGGAAAGATCATATCACTTCAAACGGAACAAGGATGGCACAATCACCGAAAAGAGCACTGGTCAAGGCGGCTTGGAGAGCGCGCAGGAATCCGATGACCCCCTATACCGGGGAGCGGGCCGAAAAGCACTGGAGAAGCAGATGGGACGGCCCTTTGACCAGGTGGAGCAGGTGGTTCTTTCGGGCAGTACCTTCGTGCTGACGGGAGTTTTTTGGCACTGCGGCGATGACCGGGAGAAGATTCAAGCGCTGATTGCAAAAAAGGGCGGCAGGACTACCGGGGCCGTCAGCGGAAAGGCCATGTATCTGGTCGTCGGCGATTTAGGCGGCTTTGGGGTGAAAAAGATCGAGCAGGTGGCCCTGCAGAATGCCAAGGGAAAGAATGTGAAAATCATCGGGGAGGAGGAGCTGTTCCGGGCTCTGGAAAGCGGAGAGTAATCGAAACGCGTTCCGAGGAAGACGGGAATTACACATTTAGGCTAAAGCTTGCATTTAGCCACATAATATGCTATAGTTAAGATGAAAAAGGGAAAGCCAGAGAAGCGGCCTACCCTTAAACAATAGTTAAGCTATACCGTTATAAACGGCACGCCGCCAGCTATTGGGAGTAGTTGGCGGCTATTTCTTTCCCCGAAAAATTGTGTAACACAATCCTACGAGGGCTACAATGAATATCCCAATCTGAACTAAGTCCTGATATGTAACATACATTGGCTGTGCCCTCCTTTCTTTCGTCTGGAGGGTTAGCCCCTCCGATAAGCGGAGGGTAAGCCGCCTTTTGGCTCTCTGGTTTCCCATGGGGGAAGTATATCACACTCCCCCTTATCCGGCAATATTCTTTTTATTTCTCCATTTCAGCGGCAGGGATAATTTTATCAAGCACAACTTAGAGGGAGCTGAAGCTTCTTCCCTGTCTTTTTGGCAGTCATAGAGATAAGCGGCCAAACAATCAACGGCCATCTCCATAGCATCCTGCAAATAATGTCCTACTGCCGCGCTTTTGGGCTGCGCACCATCTTCCCAAACGCGCGGCTGTCCGCCTTTGCGTACCACGCAAGCCTGGCATAGAGCAGCGTGTACTCCACCCCGTGGGCCCTGGGAAATACGTAGCGGTAATTTGCCGCCGCCTCCTTTATCTCCTCCGGAACCGGCAGCGCCCGAAACCGCTCTCCCGCGCTTCCCCCAGCGCAGGCCCGGCCCTTCCAAATTTCCTCTGAC
This sequence comes from uncultured Enterocloster sp., assembly GCA_944384065.1. Lineage (GTDB taxonomy): Bacteria > Bacillota > Clostridia > Lachnospirales > Lachnospiraceae > Enterocloster. Next base: position 13,102 of record CALWRY010000027.1, read on the forward strand.
GCCTCAAAGGCTGTCTGCCGATCCACGCCGGCCTCCAGCATCCAGTCGAAAAAATCCTCCCTGGCAAAGCAGGGATATTTCTGAAATGCCTGAGATTCCAGCATTTTCAGAAAACCCTCCAGGCGGACCTGCCCCGTCCCCTCCTTATCCCAGGAAAAGGAGTTGTGGGCGCTGCAGACCAGGGCCGCCATATCCTTAAAGCTTTTGGGCTTCAGGGCGCGAAACAGCGCGGAGGAGGGCCCATCCATAATTCCCATATTGCAGATATTGCTCCAGGTAATATCCCGAAGCTCTCTTTCGCCCAGCTCCTGGGCGTAAACCCCCGTGGCCCTCTGCAGCCTTACCAGGCTGTCCATAAGCGCCATCGGGCGAAGCAGAACCGGCTTTATCCAGCAGGATTTCAGCTCCCAGCTGCCGCCGGTCAGGCAGGGCTCCCCGTCATCCAGGTAGGAAAGCAGGGCCGGATAATCCTGAATCGTATTTCCCGCAGGCAGCACGGCGAATCCCGCCTGCCGGACGCCGATGCTCTCCTCCCCATCCGGCAGCACCGCCGACACGCCGGACTGCATCTGAAACATTCCCCATGGCACAATCCGGCTCTGCGGATACGCCCGCTCCAGCACGCGGCGGGCAAATGGCAGAAATTCCTGGCTCACATTGTAATCGAAGGAGATATTTTTCTTCCCATCACGCCCCCAAACGCTCTCCACGGGCAAGCCGAATCCCTCCGCCCGTATGCTGCCGCCGCAGACAGGACACCTTTTTTCCGGCATATCAATGCCGGGCAGGCGGGTGCCGGTCTCCTCATAATACCCGCAGTCCCCGCAGAAATAATGGGGAGGCAGCGGATTGAAGTAGCCGTTTCCCAGCAGGAAGTACAGAAGGGAGCCCATGACCGTTCCCCGCCCCATCAGAGGGAGCGCACTTTTTTGGGCCTCCTTCGACAAAAGCCAGAACAGCACAAAATCCTCCGCTGCCTGGGAGGCCCGAAGAAGCTCCATTTCCGCCTCATACCGGTCTCTCACCGGCTCCGGCACGCCCTTCGGGTAAAGGAGAGCCAGCCTCTCCTCGCACGCCTTCGCTATACACTCCGCTCCATAAGCAATCTGCGGCTTCTGCATATCCATATCCTCCAATCCTTTTTTCATACAAACGCGTCCGCCCCGAAGGGCTGCATTTCCCTCACCATGACAGACGTGCTGCATTTCCCTTACTATAGCAGATGGCGGCTGCCATACATATTCCATCCGCTGTGCTATTTATGGTACAGCGTTTACTTGCCATAGACGGCGCCAAGGAGTATAATACCATCTATAAAACCAACAGGAGTGTGCCCATGATTCCTCAAAAAGCAACCATACTGTGCATCTATGAAATTTTGAAGACCTATTCCGACGAGAATCATATTCTGTCCGCAGAAAAAATCCGGGAAAAATTGAAAAAGCTGTATGACATAGACATGGAGCGCCGGGCCATCTACCGCAACATCGACGCCCTTCGAAGCATAGGCATTGAAATTGAAGGGTATCAGGAAAACCGGGAGGGATACTATCTTGTGGACCGGCTCTTTGAGCTCTCAGAAATCCGCCTCCTCTGCGATGCAGTTGCCTCCTCTGAAATGATAGAGGAGGAGGCCGGAAAACAAATCATCCGCAGGCTCATCGATACCCAGAGTATTTTTCAGGGCCGGATGCTTCAGAAAACCATATTCATAAAGCCTGAGCGAAATCCCCAGAGCCGGCAGCTGTTCTACACCATTGACATCCTCAATGTGGCCATCAATCAGGGGTGCAAGGTCAGTGCCCGTCTCATGGAGCTGGGGCTTGCCCACACACGCACGGAGAAGGAGAACAGTCCCATTGTGTTCAGCCCCTACGCCACCGTCTGGGCAGATGGATACTATTATGTTCTGGCCAAGGAGGAAAATGCAGATGACATCAGTCATCTGCGCATCGATCTGCTGCAGGACATTGTCCTTTTAGAGCGCGGGGCCGATATGCTCTGCGGCGGCCTGAATCCCATCCAGTATGCCAGGGAGTTCATTCTTCTAAAGGGCGAGCGAAAGGAACGCTTCGAAATCGAGTGCAGCCGGGCGCTGTGGCAGAGCCTGGCCGAGACCTTTGGCCAGGAGGCGGAGGTCCTGCGGGAGGACGGCGGGCGTATTTCGGTCAAAATCCTGGCCATCCCCTCCGCCATGCGGTCCTGGGTTCTTTCGCACCTAAACAGCTGCGAGGCTGTCGGGCCCAAAAGCTTCCGCGAGGAAATCCAGCAGATTGTGATGGAGGCGTATCAGGCCTATACATCTATTCGGACGAATAATCATTAAGGACCTTGACCATCGAACAGGAATGCCATATAATATAAGTACATTATAACGTACTGAAAAATGTACTCAAAAGGATGTGGATACATGATTGCAACAAAACCTCTTGATTTAAGAAGTAATTTAAAGAAATATATGGACTATGCCTTTAGAGGTGAGCCAGTTGTTATCGCTAGACCCAAAAATGAGAACGTAGTTATTGTTTCCGAAAAGGAATATAATGAACTGCAAAAGGCCAAAAAAAACGCGGAATATCTTGCAAAACTGGATAAAAGCTACGAAGAGCTCAAAAGCGGCCGCACGATTACCCTTTCAATGGAAGAATTGGAGGCAATGGAGGCAGACGATTACAAGCCCATCGAAAAGATACTTGCATTTAAAAACAACGAAAGAAAGTAAATATAGACGATGGATGATTTTACTTTTACAGCTCAGGGCTTTGAAGATTATCTCTATTGGCAGACGCAGGATAAAAAAACCTTGAAGCGTATAAATACCTTATTGAAAGATATAAAAAGAAACGGACCGATGCAAGGCATAGGTAAGCCAGAGCCCTTAAAGCATAGGCCAGGCTACAGCCGCAGGATAGACGAACAGAACCGCCTCATTTATGATATAGACGAACTGCAGAACATCAAAATCATTCGCTGCCGGGAGCACTACGAGGATTAACCGTTCCGAAAATTTATATTAAGTTTTTCTGGCCCCTCTTGTTTTTGGACTATGAGTGTGCTATAATCTCCTAAAATTAACATAAAGTTAACACTTTGTTCATATTTTAATGTGACCGCCTGAACGTTTGCATTTTAGAGCCAAACCATTCTGGCCTTGAAATAATAAGGAGATTGACTTCGCGCTATGAGACGTATCGCCGCCTTGATTCATAAATACAAGCACGCATGGCTTTTGCTGTACGCCTGCATTTACCTGCCCTGGTTCTGCTATCTGGAGCGCACGGTCACGGGGAACTACCACGTGATGCACGCTGCACTGGACGATTTAATTCCCTTCTGCGAGTATTTCATCGTCCCCTACCTGCTGTGGTTTTTGTACGTGGGAGCAGCTATTTTTTACTTTTTGTTTACCAGCCGGGAGGATTATTACAAGCTGTGCGTCTTCCTGTTTTCCGGGATGACCATCAGCCTGATAATATGCACATTTTTCCGCAACGGCACGGACCTGCGGCCCGTGGTGGACCCGGATAAAAATGTGTTCTGCGCTCTGGTGTCCCTTATCCATCGGGCGGACACCTCCACCAACGTGTTTCCCAGCATCCACGTGTACAACTCCATCGGCGTCCATCTGGCAGTCTCCCACAGCGAGCGCCTGCGCCGCCGCCCGGCCATCCGTCTTGGCTCCGGCATTTTGATGGTTTTAATCTGCCTGTCCACGGTATTTTTAAAGCAGCACTCCGTCATCGACCTGATTGGAGCGGTGATTCTGGCCTATATCATGTGCGGCATCATCTACGGCTACAGCTGGTCCGCCCAGGACAAGAAGATTACCCAGAAGGCCTTGGGATGAGAAATATAGCTTATAGAAACCATTCAGCCCTGCAGAATTCATCCGTTTCGAATTCCGCAGGGCTGTTTTTTTAGTTAAACCCATAAAACTTCTGAGTAATCTTATACCCCAGCACCAAGAGCTCTCTCCCGCCCTTTCCCGGCAGGTTGCAGCCCTGGCCCAGGAAGCCGAAGCGCAGGCGCAGATAGAGGGGCAGATTCTGCTTTTTCAGATGCTGCCACAGCTCCTTCTTCTTCTCCAGATTTTCCTCCGTGCCCGACTTAATGGCGAGAACGGAGCAGATGGTCATCATGATCTCCAGATACTGTATCATATAATGGCGCAGCTTCCGGTTGCCAATCTTCATCACGTCATAATAGCCCAGCATCAGCTTTGTCACCCGGAGCTGCTGGTCGATGCGGCCAATCATCACGGTCTCATTCACCGACTGGTCGGAGCGGCCGATGAAATAGCGGTAGAAGTTCACATCCAGGTAGTAAATCTTCTTTACGTGGGGCAGGGGCTGGTACACAAAAATATTGTCCACATAGAAGGTGTGCTCCGGAAGCGCGAGTCCGCACTCCTTGAGAAGGGCCGTCCGGTAAATCACGGAATGCATCAGGATGTACTGGCCGGTCATGAAAAATTTCACATCCTTCCAGCCAAACACCCGGTCTCTCGGAAAGGCCGTGTGGTAATTCATCACCTTCTTGCGCTTTGCCCCCTCCTTCTCATAGACAAAGTTGGTCACCAGCATATCCAGAGTGTCCCCCCGGTATACGAACCGGCCAAGCGTCTCCAGGACCTGGCGGTAGGCCTCCTCATTCACCCAATCATCGCTGTCCACCACCTTAAAGAAAATTCCGGTGGCATTGGCAAGGCCTGTGTTCACCGCCCCGCCGTGCCCCTTATTCTCCTGATGGATAGCACGGCAGATGCCGGGATACTTCCTCTCATATTCATCCGCAATCTCCGCTGTCCTATCCTTTTCGGAGCCGTCGTCCACAATAAGGATTTCCACCTCATCCCCGCCTGCCAGAAGCGTGTGGATGCAGTGCTCCATATAAGCCTCCGAATTGTAGCAGGGTATGGCGATTGTCAAAAGCTTCACGTCTTGTCCTCCTATCCAAATACCGCCAGAGCCGCCAGATTGGCCGCCCCGTGCATCAAAACCGCTGCCGCATATTTTCCATATGCGCTCGTCTCATATCCCCATGCAAAAAGCATGCCCATAATAAACCCGTATATCCCCTGAATCCAGTTGCCGTGATACAGGCCGAATGCCAGGGAAGAAAATACCGCGCAGGGCCAGAAGCCGAACCGGCGCCGAAGAAGTCCGAACAGCCCCAGGCGGAATGCTGCCTCCTCAAGGACCGGCCCGAAAAAAAGAGCTGCCGCAAGAAAAGGCAGGCCTCCCCGGGCAGATACCTCCGCCGCCTGCGCATAGCTCTCCCGCATAAAGGCAGGCCAGGGAAAATACCGTATGCAAAGGTTGCCTGCCACACCGGCCAAAGCTCCCAGCGCGGCCAAGCAGGGCCATCTCTCCGGCAAAAAGCTCCGTCTGTTTTCCATGGCCTCCCCCGCCTTTCTCTCATGCCTGTTTCGTTGTCAGTATAACATGACTGACCCTGTTTTGCCACTATCTTTTTTTGCTTCCCGTTGCTTTTTTTATCAAGTTACCCTATAATTGTGGTAATAGTCAGATGCGGCGTGCAAGGCTGGACTGGCTGCGCCGTCCCTAACATGAATACAGAATAAGCGAGGTAGACGAATATGGCAAAGAAGCGGATTGTAGTGGCCATTGGCCATAAGGATATGGGAACCAATCTCCCGGAACAGAAGGAAGCGGTTGTCCGGACAGCCAGGACCATTGCGGATTTTATCCAGGATGGCTGGCAGACAGCCATTGTGCACAGCAATGCGCCTCAGGTTGGCATGATTCACACCGCGATGAATGAATTTGGCCGCCAGCACGACGGCTACAGCATGGCCCCCATGTCTGTCTGCTCCGCCATGAGCCAGGGCTATATTGGCTATGACCTTCAAAACGGCATCCGGGCAGAGCTTATCCGGCGGGGCATCTATAAGCCCGTGAGCACGGTTCTCACCCAGGTCACTGTGGACCCCTACGACGAGGCATTTTACACGCCGGTAAAGGTTATCGGCCGGGTGATGACCGAGGAGGAGGCCAGGGAGGAGGAGGCCAAGGGCAACCACGTCACCCCTGTGGAGGGCGGATACCGCCGGATTGTGGCTGCTCCCCGTCCCGTTGCCATCGTGGAGATTGACGCCATCAAGGCGCTCATGGACGCGGACCAGATTGTCATCGCCTGCGGAGGAGGCGGCATTCCGGTGATGGAGCAGGGCTGCTTCCTGCGGGGCGCCAGCGCCATCATTGAGAAGGACCTGGCTGCCGGTCTTCTGGCCAAGGAAATCGACGCTGACGTGATGATGATTCTCACCAGTGTGGACAATGTAACCTTAAATTACGGAACCCCCAGCGAGCAGCCCATTCACCATATGGACATCGCCCAGGCCAAGGAATACATTGAGCAGGGCCAGTTTGAGTTTGCCTCCATGCTGCCCAAGGTAGCGGCTTCCGTTGATTTTCTGGAAAAGGGCAAGGGCCGCAAGGCCATTATCACCTCCTTGGACAAGGCGAAGGCCAGTCTGGCAGGGCAGGCGGGGACGATTATTGAATAAGCGGCTGCATATATTCATATGGAAAGGGAAGCCAAGCATATCCGGCTTCCCTTTTATCAGCTGCTTCTCATTTTTCCGAAACACGCTTCTTAATATAGGCCTCCACATCCTCCCTGGGCACGCCCAGGGATACGGAGAGCTCCGCGCACAGGTTGTCCTCCGCAGAGCGGAAATACCGCTCGTCTAAATCCGTCATCCTCTTTCCCTGGGCGATGCGCCTGCACCGGCGGGTGTACAGGGTCTTAAGCATCCCCACCCAGGCTCTGCAGTCGCAGGTCTTGAGGGCCTCCTTGTAGCGCTCCTCCCGCTGCTTGTCGCTGGGAACCTCCAGCTCCGGCACCTCGCCGAAGCCGTCCATCAGCGCCATCGCCTCCTCCCTTGAAAGGAGCGGCCGGGTAATCGTCTTCTCCGAGTCAACGGGCGCCACAATCTTGCTGGCCTTCTGGGCATAGGGGCGCAGCACATAATAAAGCTTCCCTTCCGGGCCTCCCGGATGGTCCACGGTGGTGATGTCCACAACCTCGCACACGCCGCGCACGCCGTAAATGATAAATTGGCCTTTCTCGTACATATTCTGTCCACTTCCTTACACAAAAACAAACACACAAACCTTTCACTTGCAGCAGCCGCTGTCCGCAGCTGTTCAGGCTATCCCCGAACAGTTACTATTTTATCATTAATTTTGCCCAAATGTTAGAACTTCTTTCAGCATTTTTCCAATTTTGTTGTTTATTTACGAAAATATACCAGCTTCTTTTTGTCTAACTTTTCAAAAAACAGGCCCGGCCAGGCAGTTTGCAGCCGCCTGGCCGGGCAATTTTTCTATGCCGGGGATTTCCCGCGCGGGGTTTTTTGTTTAAGCATTCTTCACCGTAGCGATGTCGATGAGGGTCAGCTTCTTCGCCCGGTTCTCCAGGCTGGTCACAAGGGCCCGCGCTGTGTCAAGAGACGTGAGCACGTGGACGCCGGTCTCGATGGCGTTGCGGCGGATGATAAATCCGTCGTGGCTGCGCTCCGCGCCCTGCGCCGGAATGTCGATAATCAGGTCGATCCGGTGGCCCAGCACCAGGTCCAGTATATTGGGGGATTCCTGCTCAAGCTTGCGTATCTCGTAGGCCTTTACGCCGTGGTTTGCGAGCGTCCGGGCGGTTCCCCGGGTGGCGAATATCTTGTAGCCCACAGCTGCAAACCGGCGGGCGATATCCACCGCCTCCTCCTGGTCGCTGTGGCGTACCGTCATAATCATATTTTTGTGCTTGGGCAGGCGGATTCCCGCACCCTCAAAGGCCTTGTAGAGGGCTTCGTTGAAGGTTTTCGCAATGCCTAAGCACTCGCCGGTGGACTTCATCTCCGGTCCCAGGCTGATATCCGCGCCCCGAATCTTCTCAAAGGAGAACACCGGCATCTTGATAGCGATGTAGTCCGCCTTGGGCTGCAGGCCCGGCTTGTATCCCAGCTCCCGTATGGTCCTTCCGCAGATAATCTGGGTGGCCAGGGGGACAATGGGAATGCCCGTCACCTTGCTGATGTAGGGCACGGTACGGGAGGAACGGGGATTCACCTCGATGATATACACATCATCGCCGTCCACGATAAACTGGATATTAATCATTCCCTTTACGTGCAGGGCCTGGGCCAGCTTCTCCGTATAGTCCACAATCGTGGCCACATTTTTCTCCGTCAAATCCTGAGCCGGGTACACAGAAATACTGTCCCCGGAGTGAATGCCCGTGCGCTCAATATGCTGCATGATGCCGGGAATCAGAATGTCCTTCCCGTCGCAGATGGCGTCCACCTCAATCTCCTTGCCCATAATGTACTTGTCCACCAAAATGGGATGCTCCTGGGCAATCTGGTTGATGATGCCGATGAACTCATCGATGTCCTCATCGTTGATAGCTATCTGCATGCCCTGGCCGCCCAGCACATAGGAGGGGCGCACCAGAACCGGATATCCCAGCTGTCTGGCTGCCCTCTTGGCCTCCTCGGCAGTGAACACCGTGTGGCCCGCCGGCCTGGGGATGCCGCATTTCTCCAAAATCTCATCAAAGCGCTCCCTGTCCTCCGCCGCGTCCACATCCTCCGCCGCAGTGCCCAGAATCGGAACGCCCATCTTCATCAGGGCCTCGGTGAGCTTGATAGCCGTCTGGCCGCCGAACTGCACCACCGCCCCGTCAGGCTTCTCCACATCCACGATGCTCTCCACATCCTCCGGGGTCAGGGGCTCAAAGTACAGCTTGTCCGCGATGTCAAAATCTGTGCTCACGGTCTCCGGGTTGTTGTTGATGATAATGGTCTCATAGCCCTCCTTGCTGAAGGCCCAGGTACTGTGCACGGAGCAGAAGTCAAACTCGATTCCCTGGCCGATGCGGATGGGGCCGGAGCCCAGCACCAGCACCTTTTTGCGTCCCTCCGTCTTCTCCGCCTCGCTGACACTGCCGAAGCAGGAGTAATAATAGGGCGTCTCCGCCTTAAATTCCGCGGCGCAGGTGTCCACCATCTTGTAGGCGGCACGGATGTTATTGTCATAGCGCTGCCGCTTAATCTCCGCCTGAGGAATGCCTGTGAGACGGGATATCACATTGTCCGGGAACTCAATGCGCTTGGCCTCCGCCAGAAGCTCATTGGTGAGCTCCCTGTCCCCAGCCCTCACTGCCTTCAGGGAGTTCTCCATCTCCACCAGGATGGCCAGCTTGTCGATAAACCAGTAGTCAATCATTGTGGCGGCGTGGATATCCTCATAGGAAATGCCCCTGCGCAGAGCCTCGGCAATCCGCCAGATGCGCATGTCATCCACCCGGCCAAGCTCCCGGCGCAGCTCCTCCTCGGTGAGACCGGTAAAATCGTAGGACAGCAGGCAGTCCACATGCTGCTCCAGCGAGCGGATGGCCTTCATGAGCGCGCCCTCAAAATTGGTGCAGATGCTCATCACCTCGCCGGTGGCCTTCATCTGGGTGCCCAGGGTACGCTTTGCGCTTATGAACTTGTCAAAGGGCAGGCGCGGCATCTTGACCACACAGTAGTCCAGCATAGGCTCAAAGCTGGCGTAGGTCTTCTGGGTAACCGCATTCTTAATCTCGTCCAGGGTATAGCCAAGGGCAATCTTGGCCGCCACCTTGGCGATGGGATACCCTGTGGCCTTGGAGGCCAGAGCCGAGGAGCGGCTCACACGGGGATTTACCTCGATAACGCAGTATTCGAAGCTCTCCGGGTGCAGGGCGTACTGCACATTGCAGCCTCCCGTTATACCCAATTCGCTGATAATATTCAAAGCTGAGGTACGCAGCATCTGGTATTCCTTGTCCCCAAGCGTCTGGGAGGGAGCCACCACGATACTGTCGCCGGTGTGCACGCCCACCGGGTCGATGTTCTCCATGTTGCAGACCGTAATCACATTGCCTGCGCCGTCCCGCATCACCTCATATTCGATTTCCTTCCAGCCGGCAATGCAGCGCTCCACAAGCACCTGCCCCACGCGGGAAAGGCGGAGTCCATTTTCCAGAATCTGCGCGCACTCCTCCGGGTTATGGGCGATGCCGCCGCCGGAGCCGCCCAGGGTGTAGGCGGGACGCAGCACCACAGGATATCCGATTTTGGAGGCGATTTCCAAGCCCTGCTCCACATTTTCCACAATGTCTGAGGGGGCTACGGGCTCGCCGATCTTCTCCATGGTCTCCTTGAACATCTCCCGGTCCTCAGCCTTCTTGATGGTCAAGGCCGTGGTGCCGATAAGGCGCACATTGTGCTCCTTTAAAAATCCGGCGTCCTCCAGCTCCATAGCCAGGTTTAAGCCGGCCTGGCCGCCCAAAGTGGGAAGAATGCTGTCCGGCTGCTCCTTTAAAATGAGCTGCTCCACCACCTCCACGGTCAGAGGCTCGATGTAGACCCGGTCCGCGATGTCCTTGTCTGTCATGATGGTGGCCGGGTTGGAGTTTAAGAGCACCACCTCAATGTCCTCCTCCTTTAAGGAGCGGCAGGCCTGGGTGCCCGCATAGTCAAATTCCGCTGCCTGGCCGATGACGATGGGGCCGGAGCCCAGGAC
>CALWRY010000028.1 GCA_944384065.1 uncultured Enterocloster sp.
GGAGGCAGTGAAGACTGCCCAGAAGGACGCGGGCTTTGCGGTGGTCTACTACAATGTGAAGTCCAAGACCATCTGGGCCTACACCACCAAGGGATGGGACGAGGACGATTATTCCGGCACCAACGCCTATGTGCTCATCAAGGGCGAGGTACGGAACATCTACTACCAGTCCACGGATGTGATGACGCCTACCTCCGTCCGGATTGAGGTGGATACGGAAAATTCGGATGATTTATTTGGCGGTGTAGATATGGAAGACGGATGTTATACTATTACCCTCAATTCCTCCGAGCTCCAGTATATGTTCTCCATCTACGGAAGCCTTGAGGTGGGCGACGAGGTGGTTCTTGTGTGCAACTACAACAATGGAAGCTTCACGGCAGTGGATGCCATTGAATACTAATTAATTGCGAGGTAGCGTATGAAAACAGTGAAATTGCCAGCGGCATCCCTGCTCGGCAGGCTCCCCCTGCCGGAAAAGAAAAAGGAGGAGCTGTCCCCTTCCGGACCCTCGGAGCCGGCAGCGCCCCAGGACGGGCCGGAGAAGAGACGGCGCAGAAGGAAGAAAAAAGCCTGGATTAAGATAGTGATTGTCCTGTTGATTGTGGCAGCCATTTTGATTGTCGTCATGGTACAGCGCAGCCGCGCGGCAGCGGCAGCGGCGGCAGAAGCAGCCTCGGCTGTGAACACGGCTGCTGTGGAGCGGCGGAATGTAACCTCTGAGCTCTCCTCCACGGGAACTCTGGAGGCGGCGGACTCCTACAGCATTGTATCCCTGGTGGAGGGGGATGTGGTCAGCGCTAATTTCGAGGAGGGCGACCAGGTGGAGAAGGGCCAGGTGCTCTACGAGATTGACAAGTCCAGCGTGGAGACCCAGCTGACCAGCGCCCAGAACTCCCTGACCCGCGCCCAGGAGAATTATGACGACGCGGTGGCGGATTACAACCAGGCCCTGGCGGACTACAGCGGCAATACCTATAAGGCCACGGAGAGCGGATATATCAGCGAGCTGAATATCCATGTGGGCGACCGGGTGGGAGGAAACACGACTCTGGCCCAGCTCTACAGCGATGATATCATGAAAATCCGCGTTCCCTTCCTCTCCGGGGAGGCAGCCCTCATCGCTCCCGGCATGGGAGCCGTGCTGACCCTGGTGGATACAGGAGAGCAGGTGGCGGGCACCGTGACGGCGGTGGCCTCCCAGGAGATTGCCCTCACCGGCGGCCGGCTGGTGAAGTATGTGACCATGGAGGTTGCAAACCCCGGCGGACTTACCATCACCACCCAGGCTACGGCCCAGATTGGAGAGTTTATCGGAAGCGACGAGGGAACCTTCTCCGCCATTATCGACAAGACCATGAATGCGGACCTGGCCGCCAATGTGGAGGTGGCTGCCCTTCTGGTCAGCGAGGGAAGCTATGTGACCAACGGCACCCCCATTTTCCTCATGACGGACGATTCGGCCAAGGACCTTATTGACAGCTACAAGGACACCATGGAGAATGCCGAGTCCCAGCTGGAGAACGCCCAGACCAGCCTGGACAACACACAGGACAATTATGACAATTATACCATCACCGCGCCCATCTCCGGACAGGTGATTGCAAAGAATTATAAGGTGGGCGACACCATCGAGCGCAATTCCAGCAGCAGCACCACAGTGGCCACCATCTATGACCTGTCGGCCCTGACCTTTGAGATGTCCATCGACGAGCTGGATGTGCTGAATGTGGAGGTGGGCCAGAAGGTGGAGGTGACGGCGGACGCCCTGGAGGGCCAGGCCTTCACAGGGACTGTGACCAATGTGAGCTTGGAGAGCGCCTACTCCAACGGCGTCACCACTTACCCGGTGACCGTGACCATGGATGAGATGGGGGACCTGCTCCCCGGCATGAATGTGGACGGCGTGATTATCCTGGATGAGGCCCAGGATGTGCTGGCAGTTCCCTCCGGCGCCCTTATGCGCGGAAATCAGGTCTATGTGAAGGATGACTCCGTCACGGAGAGCCAGGGACCGGTTCCCGCAGGCTTTAGAGCCGTGGAGGTGGAGACCGGCGTCATCAGCGATTCCTATGTGGAAATTAAGAGCGGCCTGGAGGAGGGCGATGTGGTATACGTGGCTGAGACTGTGTCGAATACGGGCGGCTTTATGATGATGGGTCCCGGCGGCATGGGCGGCGGACCTGGCGGTATGGGCGGCGGACCCGGAGGCGGCGGTCCCAGGAGATAGGGGCAGGAAAGGAATAGAGGCATATGGAAACAGCTGTGACTGAGCGCGTCCCGTCTCCCCCTGCTAAGGGGGAGGTGCTGATTGAGCTCAAGCATATTTATAAAATCTACTATCTGGGCGGCGAGGAAATCCGGGCCAGCGACGACGTGAACCTGACCATCTGCAGGGGTGAGTTTGTGGCCATCGTGGGCAAGTCCGGAAGCGGAAAGTCCACGCTGATGAACATCATCGGCGCCCTGGATGTGCCCACCAGAGGCGAGTATTATCTGGGCGGCGAGGACGTGAGTGACATGACGGACAAGGAGCTGGCCCACATCCGCAACAAGATGATAGGATTTATTTTCCAGCAGTACAATCTGCTGCCCAAGCTGAATATACTGGAGAATGTGGAGCTGCCTCTCCTGTACGCGGGCCTTGGCTCAGCGGAGCGCAGGGAGCGGGCCATGGCCTCCCTAAAGAAGGTAGGCCTGGAGGAGAAATGGCGCAATTTCCCCAACCAGCTCTCCGGCGGCCAGCAGCAGAGAGTGTCCATCGCCAGGGCGCTGGCGGGAACTCCCTCCCTGATTCTGGCGGATGAGCCCACCGGCGCCCTGGATTCCAGGACCAGCCGGGATGTGCTGAATTTTTTAAAACAGCTCAACGATGAGGGAAATACCATTGTGATGATTACCCACGACAACTCCATTGCCGTGGAGGCCAAGCGAGTGGTGCGGATTGCGGATGGAAAGATTAATTTTGACGGAGATGTAAAGGATTATGTATCAATCATTCAAGCTGGCGCTTAAGAGCATCTGGGGCAACAAGATGCGCTCCTTCCTGACCATGCTGGGCATCATCATCGGCGTGGCCGCAGTTATCATTCTGGTGAGCATTGTAAACGGCTATATGGGCAGCGTGGTGGAGAATTTCGCCAGCATGGGCGTGAACCGCATCAATGTGAACGTGACAAACTTGAGCTCACGCTCCCTGGACGAGGACGATATGTATGCCTTTTATGAGGAGAACACGGACCTTTTTGCCCAAATCAGCCCCAGCGTGTCGGTAAATACCTCGGTGAAGCACAGCACGGACGAGATGGATTCCACCTCGGTGGGCGGCTACAGCGAACAGTACCTGGATATTATGGACTATGAGCTGGAGGCGGGGAGAAATATTGCCTACTCGGACATCATTTCCCGCCAGAAGGTCTGCGTCATCGGAGCCTATGTGGCCCAGACCCTGTACGGGAGCGCGGAGCGGGCAGTGAACCAGACGCTGAAGGTGGGCGGCTATGCATTTACCGTCATCGGCGTGGTGGAGCCCCAGGAGGAGGACGACATGGACGACGGGGGAACGGATGACTTTGTCTGGCTCCCCTACAGCGTGGCGGTGAAAATGTCCCGAAACGCAGTCATCAACAGCTATATTCTCACCTCCATTGACACCAGCCAGTCCGACGAGTGCGTGGACGCCATCGAGAGCTTTCTCTTCGAGACCTTCAGGGACGACGACCTCTACCGTGTGACGGCCATGAGCGAGATGCTGGATTCCCTGAATGAGCAGATTGCCCTCATGAGCGGCATGCTGGGCGGCATCGCGGGCATCTCCCTTCTGGTGGCCGGCGTTGGCGTTATGAATATCATGCTGGTGTCCGTGACGGAGCGCACCCGGGAAATCGGCATCCGAAAGTCTCTGGGCGCGGACAAGGGCACCATCATGCAGCAGTTTGTCATCGAGGCGGCGGTGACCAGCTCCCTGGGGGGCGTCATCGGCATTATCATCGGCTGGGGCGCCACCGGGGTGGCTGGCTCCCTGCTGGGGATTGATTCCACGCCCACCTTTGGGGCTGTGATGATTTCCTTCAGCGTGTCCGTGGGCATCGGACTGCTCTTCGGCTATATGCCGGCGAACCGGGCGGCGAACTTAAATCCCATTGACGCGCTGCGGAGCGAGTAGATGATACCCGCCGTCTGCTGCGGAGTAGGAGGCATACTATGAAAGCAATTGATTTGCACTGCGATACCATAGGAGAGCTTTATAGGCTTAAGAAGGAGGGGCACCCCCAGTCCATCCTGAAAAACAGCCGGATGGTGGACTTGGAGAAAATGGAGGCCGGCGATTACGGCCTCCAGGTTTTTGCCCTGTTCGTGAACATGGAAAGGGCGGAGGACCCCTTCGCCTGCTGTATGGAGATGGCGGACCTTTTTTATCAGGAGCTTTCCGCCTATCCGGAGCGCATTGGCATTGTGCGCACGTCTAAGGAGATAGAGGAAAATTGGGCGAAGGGGCGGATGTCCGCCCTTCTTTCCATTGAGGAGGGAGGCGTCTGCCGGGGAAATCCTGCCTTTTTGCGTGATTTTTACCGGCTTGGCGTGCGGATGATGACGCTGACCTGGAATTACCCAAATGAGCTGGCCTATCCCAACCGGCTTTCCAGGCTTCCGGACGGAAGCGGCCTCTTTGAGGCGGAGACAGAGCGGGGGCTCACGGAGATAGGCGCGGCCTTTGTGGAGGAGATGGAGCGGCTGGGGATGCTGATTGATGTCTCCCACCTGGGCGATAAGGGCGTCTGGGATGTGCTCCGCCTGGCAAAGGGGCCGGTGATTGCCAGCCATTCCAACGCCAGAGCCCTGGCATCCTTTCCCCGCAACCTGACGGATGACATGATACGGGCCATAGCGGAGAGGGGCGGCATCATCGGCATCAATTACTGTGCGGCCTTTCTGGAGGATTTTGGCCCTGGGGAGCAGGAGATAAGCCGGGTGTCCCGGATGGTAGAGCACATGAAGCATATCCGGAAGGTGGGCGGCATCGGCTGCCTGGGCCTGGGTTCGGATTTTGACGGAATTTCCTGCGAGCTGGAGATGGAGAACGCGGGGCAGCTTGGGAAGCTTGCCCGGGAGATGGAGCGGGCTGGCTTTACGGACGGGGAGATGGAGGCAGTGTTTTCGGGAAATGCGCGGCGGGTGTTTCGGGAGGTGCTGGGGTAAGAAAATGCGCGGTTCCCAGTTCGCGCGGCATATGGTCTGGCGGCTATCTTCTAGCCCGCGCAGATGCGCGGGCTAGAAGCATCGGATGAGCATCCGATGCTCCCAGCCAGAAGTACGGGCAGGCCTGCAAGCAAGCTTGCGCCTGCCCGCATTTCTGGCTGGGGCGCCGCCTACTATTTTACGTAGATTTTACATTTCCATGTGGCAGATTTTACTTCTTTCTGGTATGCTGTTTACATAGAGAGACAGAGCATAGAAAGGCAGGATGAAGGCCATGGATAAGATATATATTATTGAGGATGATGAGAATATTCGCAATCTGTTAAAGATTGCCCTGGAGGGCTTTGGGTATGAGGCCCAGGGGTTTGAGACAGCCGAGGAGGGGCTGGAGCAGATTGCAAAGGAGCCTCCCGCCCTGGTGATTTTTGACTGGATGCTTCCGGGAATGGACGGGGTGACAGCCATCCGGCAGCTCAGGGAGACGGAGGCGGGGAGAGATATGCCGATTATGCTCCTCACCGCAAAGGAAAAGGAGCTGGACAAGGTGGTGGGCCTTGACTGCGGGGCGGACGACTATATGGTGAAGCCCTTTGGGGTGCTGGAGCTCTCCGCGAGAATCCGCAGCCTCCTGCGGCGGGCCCACAGGGAGGAGAACCGGGACATCCTCGCCTACCAGGGCATCAGCGTGAACCGGAAGACCCGGGAGGTCACCAGCAGCGGCCAGCTGGTGGAGCTGACGTTAAAGGAATTCGAGCTTCTGGTCTATCTTTTGGAAAATCAGTCCCGTGTGGTGACCAGGGACGAGCTTCTCAACCGAATCTGGGGGTATGAGTACGACGGGGAGACCCGGACCCTGGATATGCATATCCGCACCCTCCGGCAGAAGCTGGGGGAGGAGGGCGGCTCCTGCATCAAAACCGTGCGGGGAGTGGGCTACCGGATGATTCGCCAGGATGGAGGGAAAAATGCGTAGAGCGGTTCTCGGCAGATTTATTTTGGTTCTCTTGGCGGCGCTGTGTATCAACAGCGTCATCTTTTATGTGTCCGCAAGCCATCTGCTGATGCGCACAACGGCCCAGAGCCTTATCTACACCTTGAGCTCCATTGACAACCTGCTGGATTATGACCAGAGCGACCAGGAGCTTCTGCGGCAGACGGAGAATCTGGAGGATTTTACCCAGAGGGACGAGAGCCGCCTGACCCTGATTCGGGGGGACGGCACAGTGGCTGCGGATTCGGACGCGGAGGCCGGCGAGATGGACAACCACCTGCAGCGGGAGGAGGTCCGCCAGGCCTTAGAGACCGGGGAGGGCTATACGACCCGTTTTTCCGAAACGCTGGGACAGGACATGCTTTACGCTGCCTGCCGCTCCCGGCATTCCGACATGATTCTGCGTCTGGCGGTTCCCTACTACGGGATGCAGGAATTTCTGCCCGTGCTGTTTCCCGCAGTGATTGTGAGCTTTCTCGCGGCGCTGGGCATATCAGTCATATTCAGCAGGCGCTTTGCCTATTCCGTCACGAAGCCTCTGCAGGATATCTCCAAGGAGATGCTAAAGGTGCGGGGGGACTACGGGGAGCTGCACTTTGACCGGTACAAGTACCCGGAAATCAACGTGATCGCGGACACCACCATGAAGATGTCCCGGAACGTAAAGGATTATTTGAGCCGGATTGAGAAGGAAAAGCAGATACGCCAGGAATTTTTCAGCAACGCCTCCCACGAACTAAAGACCCCCATCACCTCCATACAGGGGTATGCGGAGCTTTTGGAGAGCGGCATGATTGTGGATGAGGAAATGAAGGCGGATTTTGCCCGCAGGATTAAAAAAGAGGCGGAAAATATGACCGGCCTCATCAACGACATTCTCATGATCTCAAGGCTGGAGGCAAAGGACGCGGAGGTGGTATTCTCCCAGGTGCGCATCAGCGTGCTGTTAGACGACATTCTGGACAGCTTAAAGCCCCTTGCGGCCCAGAGCCAGGTGTTCATCCACTCGGACTGCCAGCCCATCTCCATAGAGGCCAATCCCCAGCAGATGAAGGAGCTCTTAAACAACCTGATCACCAACGCGGTGAAGTATAACCGGCCGGGCGGCCAGGTGTGGATTCAGATTCGGGAAAAGGGGGACGCCATGCTGATCCGGGTGCGGGACAACGGCATGGGCATACCGGAGGACAGCCTGGACCGGATCTTTGAGAGATTTTACAGAGTGGACAAGGGGAGAAGCCGCAAGCAGGGAGGAACCGGCCTGGGCCTCTCCATTGTAAAGCATATCGTGAGCTTTTACCAGGGGACCATCCGGGTGTCCTCTGAGCTTGACAAGGGCTCGGAATTTGTGGTGGAGCTTCCCCTTGTCCGGGAGAAACGGTGAAAACTATACAAGTTTCTGGAAATACTCATAGCCGCCGCTCTGATGGCGCTTAACCAGGCTCTGGATCTTCTCTGTGGGAGAAAGGGTGGCGCTGATGGAGCGGTCATGGTTCAGGGAATTGATAATGGCGGCAATGTACTTGCTCATATCGGCTTCCAGGTACCATTCCCTGTCAAGGAGGGCCTGGGAGCGGTAATTCAAATTGGTGGTAATGACATAGTCCAGAAGGCCGCGGTTGTAAAACTCGTCAAATTTCTCAAGTCCGTTGGTGAACAGGCCGAAGGTGCAGCACACAATGACTTTGTCCGCCTTTCTCTCCTTTAAAGCCTTGCAGGTGTCCAGCATGCTCTCGCCTGAGGCGATCATATCGTCGATAATGAGCACCGTCTTTCCCTCCACGGAGGATCCAAGAAACTCATGGGCGACAATGGGATTGCGGCCGTCCACTACCTTTGAGTAGTCACGGCGCTTATAAAACATGCCCATATCCACGCCCAGGTTGTTGGCCAGGTATACGGCCCGGTGCATGGCTCCTTCGTCCGGGCTTATAATCATCAGATGTTCCTTGTCTATGGAGATGCCCGGCTCCTTCTTAAACAGCGCTTTCACAAACTGGTAGGTAGGCATAAAATTATCAAAGCCAATCAGAGGGATCGAGTTCTGGACTCTGGGATCATGGGCGTCAAAGGTAATGATGTTCTTGACCCCCATGGCGGCCAGCTCCTCAAGGGCCATGGCGCAGTCTAAGGACTCCCGCTTGGTGCGCTTGTGCTGCCGGCTCTCATAGAGAAACGGCATGATTACATTCACCCGGTGGGCGGTGGACGCGCAGGCGCCGATGATGCGTTTCAGATCCTGGAAATGGTCGTCGGGCGACATATGGTTGGTATAGCCGCTTACCGTATAGGTCATGCTGTAATTCATGACATCTACCATGACGAATACGTCCGTGCCCCGGACAGACTCCCCAACCACTCCCTTGGCCTCGCCGGATCCGAAGCGGGGGCAGCTGCATTTCAGAAGATAAGAATCCACATCATATCCCCGGTAATGAAGATCCTCCTGGCGCCGTTTCAGCTCCTCCATATCGTTGCGCCGAAACTGTACAATATGGTCGTTGACCTTTGAAGCCAGATCGTGGCAGCTTTCCAGGGCTGCGATTTTTAGTGGGGCGACAGGAAGAGAATCATTGAATACGAAATTATTAGCCATGGCAGCTTTGCTCCTTTGTGAATTAGAAATTATAACAGTCTGAACTGTTACTAAAAATTTTATAACATTTTTCAAATCTTGTCAATTTCGTGTAAACTTGTTATGATAGAAAGCAAACAAATCGGTTACTACTCAGCCGGGTATTTTTAAGCCCGGCGGCGGCCGGACAAGAAAGGGAGCAATATATGGAAAAAAGGCGAAAAGGGCATCGGATCTCACAGGTGGATCCCGGATCCATCGGGGAGGAGATGGGGCTTGCGGCCGGGGATTGGCTGCTGGCGGTGAACGGCCGGGAGATTGAAGATATTTTTGATTACGAATACTATGTGGAGAGCCCTGCGGTCACGCTTCTGGTGGAAAAAGCCTCCGGCGAGGAATGGGAGCTGGAGATAGAAAATGAGGGCGAAGATCTGGGCCTCTCCTTTGAGAACGGGCTTATGAGCCAGTACCGCTCCTGCTGCAACAAATGCATTTTCTGCTTTATTGATCAGATGCCTCCGGGGATGCGGGAAACGCTCTATTTCAAAGATGATGATTCCCGTCTCTCGTTTCTGCAGGGAAACTATATTACACTCACCAACATGAAGGAGAAGGATATTGAGCGCATCATCCGCTTTAAACTGGCGCCGGTCAACATCTCTGTCCACACCACCAACCGCGAGCTGCGCTGTCGGATGCTGAACAACCGGTTCGCAGGCCGTTCCCTACAGCATATGGACCGCCTTTTTGAGGCGCGGATCCCTATGAACGGTCAGATTGTCCTCTGTCCCGACATCAATGACAGGGAGGAATTGGAGCGCACCATCGGGGATTTGGCCGCCTATATCCCCTGCATGGAGAGCCTCTCCGTGGTGCCGGTGGGGCTGACAAAATTCAGGGATGGCCTGACGCCCTTAAGGACCTTTACCAGGGAGGAGGCCTGCCAGGTCATTGACCAGATTGAAGGCTGGCAGAAGCGCATGTTTGAAAAACACGGGACGCATTTCGTCCACGCCAGCGATGAATTTTATATTCTGGCCCAGCGCCCCCTGCCGGAGGCGGAGCGCTACGACGGATATATACAGCTGGAGAACGGGGTTGGAATGCTGCGGCTTTTGGAGGAGGAAGCCTCGGATGCCCTGAACCGGGAGATTTCCCCGAAAGAGGGGGAAAGCGGCCAGGCGGCCGCAGGAAGCCCTCCTGCCGGCGGCAGGAAGATTTCTCTGGCCACAGGCCAGCTCGCCGGTCCCTATATCCGAGGGATTGCCCAAAAGGTGGGGGAGCGCTTCCCGGATCGCGCATTCCAGATCTTTGAGGTGAAAAATGAGTTTTTCGGACCCCGGATCACAGTCAGCGGCCTTCTTACCGGCAGGGACATTATTTCACAGTTAAAGGGCCGGGATCTGGGAGAATTTCTCCTGCTTCCCGAGAATATGTTCCGGGCGGGGGAGGAAGTATTTCTCGACGATCTGACAAAGGCGGATGTGGAAAAAGCTTTACAAGTCCGTATCCGTATAGTAAAATCAAGCGGATATGATTTGGTAGCTGCCCTCCTCTTTCCGGAGCGTGAGCCTGAGGAAAGAGAGGAGGAGGCCTGGCCCGGTGAGGACTATGGCTACGAGGGATACGAGTTGAACGGTAACAGTTCAGACGGCGGGTAAACAGGGGCAAAAGCAGGTGTCAAGCTTGCTTGTAAACATGGTTTTGCCCCTGTTTACACATCGGATGGACATCCGATGCTTCTTGTCCGGCTTTAGCCGGACAAGAAGATGCCCGCCGCCTGAACTGTTACATTGGAAGAGAAAAGGAGGATCAGCATGAGCAAACCAGTGGTGGCTATTGTAGGAAGGCCCAATGTAGGAAAATCCACCCTGTTTAATGTGATAGCGGGAGAGGCAATCTCCATTGTGAAGGATACGCCGGGGGTTACCAGGGATCGGATTTACGCGGACTGCACCTGGCTGGATATGAATTTTACCCTGATCGACACAGGAGGCATTGAGCCGGAGAGCAGCGACGTGATTTTGTCCCAGATGCGGGAGCAGGCGGAGATCGCCATCTCCACGGCGGATGTGATCATCTTTATTGTGGATGTGCGCCAGGGACTCCAGGACGCGGATTCCAAGGTGGCGGATATGCTCCGGCGTTCGAGAAAGCCGGTGGTGCTGGCGGTAAATAAGGTGGACAGCATCGCCAAGTTCGGCAATGATGTGTATGAATTTTATAATCTGGGTATGGGGGATCCCATGCCTGTGTCCGCAGCCTCACGTCTGGGAATCGGGGATCTCCTGGACGAGGTGACCAAGTATTTCGATGCGGAAAAGATAGAAGAGGAGGAGGACGACCGGCCCAGGATCGCCGTGGTCGGCAAGCCCAATGTGGGCAAATCCTCCCTGATCAATAAGCTCCTGGGGGAGAACCGGGTCATTGTGTCCGATGTGGCGGGAACCACCCGGGACGCAGTGGACACCGAGATTGTGCACAACGGAACTCCCTATGTGTTTATCGACACAGCGGGACTGCGCAGGAAGAACAAGATCAAGGAGGAGCTGGAGCGGTACAGCATTATCCGCACGGTGACTGCGGTGGAGCGGGCGGATATTGTGGTTGTGGTCATTGACGCGGCCGAGGGAATCACGGAGCAGGACGCCAAGATTGCCGGCATCGCCCATGAGCGCGGCAAGGGCGTGATTGTAGCGGTGAATAAGTGGGATGCGGTGGAGAAGAACGACAAGACCATTTACCAGTATACGAATAAGCTGCGGGAGATTCTCTCCTTTATGCCCTACGCGGAATATATTTTTATATCCGCAGCCACGGGACAGCGCCTTGGAAAGCTTTTTGACCTGATCGACACGGTGCGGCAGAATCAGAACCTGCGGGTGGCCACCGGCGTTTTAAACGAGATTATCACAGAGGCTGTGGCCATGCAGCAGCCGCCCTCCGATAAGGGAAAGCGCCTGAAAATATATTATGGGACCCAGGTGGCGGTGAAGCCGCCCACCTTTGTGATTTTTGTAAACAACAAGGAGCTGATGCATTTTTCCTATACCCGTTACCTGGAAAATCAGATACGGGCAGCCTTCGGTTTCAGGGGAACGCCGTTAAAGTTCCTTATCCGTGAGCGCAAGACAAAGGATCAGTAAAAGAGGGGGAATGGCAATGGAAAGGATTTTGTGCCTGGCAGCCGGCTATGTGTTCGGATTGTTTCAGACGGGCTATATTTATGGGAAGCTTAGAGGAGTGGACATCCGCAAATACGGAAGCGGCAACCTGGGAAGCACCAATGCCCTTCGGGTCCTGGGGGCCAGGGCAGGGGCCGTGGTGTTCGCCGGCGATGTGTTAAAAACCCTGATTCCCTGTGCCATCGTGCGGCTCCTGTTTTCCTCCCGGCCGGAGGCAGCGTATGCATTTATGCTCTATACAGGCCTTGGGGTGACTTTGGGACATAATTTCCCCTTTTATCTGAATTTTAAAGGGGGTAAGGGAATCGCGGTCATGGCGGCTCTGTTTGCCGCCGTGGACTGGCGGCTCGCCCTGGTCTGCTTCCTTGTATTTGCGGGAATCGTGGGTACGACACGCTTTGTATCCCTGGGCTCTCTGGCCATCGCGGCTGTATTTTCCGTCTGGAACATCGTGATGGGAGGCACCGGGGCTTATGGCCTGTCCGGCGGCTTTTACACGGAATACTGCGTCCTTTCCCTTATCATTACGGCCATGGCCTTTTGGCGCCACAGGGCAAACATCAAACGCCTGCTTAACGGAACGGAGAATAAAGTGGGGGCGAAGAAACGAGATGGCAATTCGGACAGCCAGTAAACAAGCAAGGAGGAAGTTTTTATGGCAGCAATTGGAGTAATCGGATCCGGCACATGGGGCACAGCGCTGGCCATTCTTCTGAATGGGAACGGCCATAAAGTGGATCTGTGGTCCGCCCTGCCCCAGGAGGCGGAGACTTTAAAAAATACCCGGATCCATCCCAATCTGGAGCAGACAAGGATACCCGATGCGATTGGGATCACAGACAATCTAAAGCAGGCAATGGGCGGGAAGGATCTTCTGGTCATGTCCGTCCCGTCGGTATACGTCCGCCAGACGGCCGCCAGGATGAAGCCCTGGCTTAAGGACGGCCAGATTGTTGTCAATGTGGCAAAGGGAATTGAAGAATCCACGCTGCACACTCTCTCCCATGTCATTGAGGAGGAGCTTCCCCTGGCATGTGTGGCAGTCCTCTCCGGACCCAGCCACGCGGAGGAGGTGAGCCGCGGCCTTCCCACCACCTGCGTGGCCGGGGCTTCCCGGAAAGAGACGGCGGAATACATCCAGTCCCTGTTTATGAATGAAGTTTTCCGTGTCTACACCAGCCCGGATGTCCTGGGCATTGAGCTTGGAGGCGCCCTTAAAAACGTGATTGCCTTGGCTGCAGGGATCGCCGACGGGCTGGGCTGCGGCGACAATACAAAGGCTGCCCTCATCACCCGGGGAATCGCTGAGATCACCCGGCTGGGTGTTGCGATGGGGGGCAGGGCTGAGACCTTCAGCGGTCTTACGGGCATCGGGGATCTGATTGTCACCTGCGCCAGTATGCACAGCCGCAACCGGAGGGCCGGCATTCTTATCGGGCAGGGCTATTCCATGGACGCGGCCATGGAGAAGGTGAAAATGGTCGTGGAGGGCGTATACTCTGCGAAAGCCGCTCTGGCCCTGTCGGAGCGCTACCATGTGTCCATGCCCATTGTGGAGCAGGTCAACGCGGTGCTCTTTAAAGGGGTCTCCCCCCAGGACGCCTTAAAGGAGCTGATGCTCCGGGACAGGAGAATGGAAAATTCCGGGCTGGAGTGGGAGAGCGCCGTTTAAACTGCCGCGTAAGAATTTCTTAAGGAAATAGTTGACAAGAGAATCGGATCTCCCTATAATATAGAAAGCTTATAAAAAAGCAAAAGGAGGAATAATTATGAAGAAAAAGTTTTTAACGCTTGGACTTGCAGCTGCAGTTGCGGCTTCTCTGGCGGCATGCGGCGGTTCTTCTTCTGAGACTACGGCAGCCGAGACTGCGGCCGCTGAGACGGAGGCAGCCGGCGAGGCCGCTGAGGAGACAGAGGCAGCTGAGGGCGAGGAGGCTGAGGCCGGCGCAGCGGATGGCGCTGTGTTTAAGATTGGCGGTATCGGGCCCATCACCGGCGACGCTGCTGCATATGGAATCGCAGTACAGCGCGGCGCGGAGCTGGCTGTGAAGGAGATCAATGAGGCCGGCGGCATCAACGGCTATCAGATTGAGTTCCAGTTCCAGGATGATGAGAACGACCCCGAGAAGGCGGTCAGCGCTTACAACACACTGAAGGACTGGGGTATGCAGTTCCTGGATGGAACCACCACTTCCAACCCCTGTATCGCTGTTGCCGACAAGACGATGGCGGATAATATGTTCCAGATCACTCCCTCTGGTTCCGCAGTAGAGTGCGCGGCAAACCCCAACGTGTTCCGCATCTGCTTCTCGGATCCGGATCAGGGTTCCGCTGCAGCCACCTACATCGGCGAGCATGACCTGGCTACCAAGGTTGCCGTTATTTATGACAGCTCCAGCGTATACTCCAGCGGCATCTATGAGAATTTTGCCAAGGAGGCTCAGAACCAGGGAATCGAGATCGTTTCCGCTGAGGCCTTTACCGCTGACAGCAACAAGGATTTCTCCACGCAGCTCCAGAAGGCGAAGGACGGCGGAGCAGAGCTGGTATTCCTTCCCATCTACTACACAGAGGCTTCCCTGATCCTGCAGCAGGCTGATACCATGGGATACGATCCCGCCTTCTTCGGCTGCGACGGCATGGACGGCATTCTGAATGTTGAGAATTTTGACACCAGCCTTGCGGAGGGACTTATGCTCTTAACTCCCTTTGCCGCTGACGCAACGGATGATCTGACCGTAAACTTTGTAACCAGCTATGAGGAGGCCTACGGCGAGACCCCCATTCAGTTTGCCGCTGACTCCTATGACGCTATCTACGCGATTAAGCTGGCTGTAGAGGACGCAGGCGCTACCCCGGATATGTCTGTGAGCGATCTGTGCGAGGCAGTGAAGGCTTCCATGGTAAAGATTACGCTGGACGGCCTTACCGGCGCAGGCATGACCTGGACCGAGGACGGCGAGCCTCACAAGGCTCCCAAGGCTGTTATGGTTGAGAACGGCGTTTACACCGCTATGGAGTAATCGCCAGACCTGCGGTTTACTGACGGCCATTCTGTTTCCGGATGGCTGCATCTGTGGCCCAATAGAGGGTTGTCGCAATGACAACCCTCTTGTTTGTAAGGGGCATCTATGTTATAATCCCTGTAAAAGTCCGGACGCCCGGACTGTTTGCGGACTATGTAAGAGAAATGCGGCCGCGCAGGCTGGCCGCAGGCAGACTTCAAGATGAAGAGGTGTTAGGTATGGGCTTTATTAACTATTTGATCAACGGCATCAGCCTGGGCAGCGTGTACGCCATCATTGCCCTTGGCTATACGATGGTTTACGGTATTGCCAAGATGCTGAACTTTGCGCACGGGGATGTCATCATGATCGGAAGCTTCGTGGTTTTCGTCACCGTAAGCAGCATGGGTTTTCCAACCCTTCTCGGGATCCTTCTGGCGGTAGTGGCATGCACGGTCCTGGGCGTGGTGATTGAGCGCGTGGCCTATAAGCCCCTGCGTGACGCCTCTCCTCTGGCTGTTTTGATTACGGCTATCGGTGTCAGCTACCTTTTGCAAAATGTGGCGCTTCTTATTTTCGGCGCTGACACCAAGTCCTTTACCTCTGTGGTGGGCATCGAGCCTCTGCGCCTGGCAGGCGGCCAGCTCAATATCACAGGGGAGGCCATTGTCACGATTATCTCCTGTATTGTCATTATGCTCTGCCTCACGGCCTTTATCAATAAGACAAAGGCGGGACAGGCCATGCTGGCTGTGTCCGAGGACAAGGGCGCCGCGACTCTCATGGGCATCAATGTAAATGGAACCATTGCCCTGACCTTCGCCATTGGATCCGCCCTGGCAGCTATCGCGGGCGTGCTTTTGTGCTCCGCCTATCCCTCGCTGACCCCCTACACGGGCTCCATGCCCGGCATCAAGGCCTTTGTGGCCGCGGTATTCGGGGGCATCGGCTCCATTCCCGGCGCCTTTATCGGGGGAATCCTCCTGGGAATTATTGAAATTCTCGCAAGAGCGTATATATCCTCCCAGCTCTCCGACGCCATTGTATTTTCCGTGCTGATTATCGTGCTGTTAGTCAAGCCCACGGGAATCATGGGCAGGAAGATCAATGAGAAAGTGTAGGTGCCGAGATGAAGAGTAAAGCAAAGCAGAAACTATTTGTAAACAATATGATCACCTACGGTCTGGTCATCGCAGCCTATGTGATCATGCAGGCCCTGATTGCGGCCGATCAGGTTTCCAGCCTTCTTCAGGGGCTATTGGTTCCCTTCTGCATCTACGTGATTATGGCTGTATCCCTGAATCTCACCGTGGGCATCCTGGGCGAGCTGAGCCTTGGACATGCGGGATTTATGTGTGTGGGCGCGTTTGCAGGGGCCCTGTTCTCCAAGTGCGTGAAGGGCGCCATGGATCCCACCGCGGCTATGGTAATTGCCATTCTTATCGGAGCCCTGGTGGCGGCTGTCTTCGGCATCCTCATCGGAATTCCCGTGCTGCGCCTTCGGGGCGATTATCTTGCCATCGTGACGCTGGCCTTTGGCGAGATTATTAAAAATATCATCAATGCGGTATATCTGGGAAGAGATTCATCGGGATTCCATTTTTCCATGAAGGATTCCCTTTCCCTCAACCTGGCGGAGGACGGGGAGGTTCTCATCAAGGGGGCCCAGGGCATCACCGGCACCCCCCAGGCAGCCAGCTTTACCATCGGCGTCATCCTGGTTCTCATCACCCTCTTTATCGTGATGAACCTGACCAATTCCCGGACCGGACGCGCCATCATGTCCATCCGCGACAACCGGATTGCGGCGGAGTCCATCGGAATTAATATTACGAAATACAAACTCCTGGCATTTTCCGTCTCTGCAGCCCTGGCGGGAGTTGCAGGCGTGCTTTACGCCCACAACCTCACCACGCTCACAGCCACGCCCAAGAATTTTGGCTACAACATGTCCATTATGATTCTCGTGTACGTGGTTCTCGGCGGAATCGGCAGCATCCGGGGTTCCGTGATAGCCACCGTTATCCTGTACCTGCTCCCGGAGCTTCTGCGGGGACTGAACAATTATCGTATGCTGATGTACGCTATCGTTCTGATTCTGGCCATGCTCTTTAACTCTGCGCCCCAGTTTGTGGCCATCAGGGAGCGTCTGCTGGAGAAATTTGTGCACAGGGCGAAAAAACCGGCAAAGGAGGCTGCGTGAGATGGCATTGTTGGAAGTTAAAAATTTGAGTATTTCCTTTGGCGGTCTGAAAGCGGTAGATGATTTCAGCGTTTCGATTGAGAAGGGCCAGCTGTACGGCCTGATTGGCCCCAACGGAGCGGGAAAGACAACGGTATTTAACCTGCTCACCGGCGTATATAAGCCGGATAAGGGGAGCATTGTGCTGGACGGAAAAAATATTACCGGGCGCAAAACCACGGAGATCAACCAGGACGGGATTGCCAGGACCTTCCAGAACATACGGCTGTTTAAAGAGCTCTCTGTATTGGACAATGTAAAGGCAGGGCTTCACAATCATTATAAATATTCCACCATCACCGGCATATTCCGCCTTCCCCGATATTATCAGGTGGAGAAGCAGATGGACGAGGAGGCTATGAAGCTTCTCCATGTGTTTGATCTGGACGGAGAGTGCGATTTTAAGGCTTCCAATCTCCCCTACGGCAAGCAGAGAAAGCTGGAGATTGCCAGGGCGCTGGCTACAAAGCCCAAACTCCTTCTTCTGGACGAGCCTGCGGCCGGCATGAACCCCAACGAGACGGCGGAGCTTATGGAGACGATCTGGTTTGTGCGCGATACCTTTGATATGACAATCCTGCTGATTGAGCATGATATGAAGCTGGTAAGCGGTATCTGCGAGCAGCTCACCGTTCTGAACTTCGGCCAGGTGCTGTGCCAGGGACCCACCAGCCAGGTGCTCAGCAATCCGGAAGTAATTAAGGCATATCTTGGTGAATAGGAGGAGAGGAAAGCTATGGCAATGCTGGAAGTCAGAAACCTGGAGGTATATTATGGCGTAATCCAGGCGTTAAAGGGAATCTCCTTTGATGTGGAACAGGGGGAGATTGTGGCGCTGATTGGAGCCAACGGCGCGGGCAAGACCACAACCCTGCACACAATCACCGGCCTCTTAAGCGCGAAGGCGGGAACCATTTCTTATCAGGGAACGGATATCACACGGACTCCGGGCTACAAGCTTGTAAATATGGGGATTGCCCATGTGCCGGAGGGACGACGGGTTTTCGCCAACCTTACGGTGCTCCAGAATTTGAAAATGGGCGCCTACACCCGTCCGGACAAGAACGAGATTGAGGAGACATTAAAGCGGATCTACGGCAGATTTCCCCGCCTTGAGGAGAGAAAAAATCAGCCCGCAGGCACCCTGTCCGGAGGCGAGCAGCAGATGTTAGCCATGGGCCGGGCCCTCATGAGCCATCCGAAGATGATCGTTATGGACGAGCCCTCCATGGGTCTTTCGCCCATCTATGTAAATGAGATTTTTGACATTATACAGAGCATCAACCGGGACGGCACCACGGTTCTTCTGGTGGAGCAGAACGCGAAGAAGGCGCTCTCCATCGCAAATAAGGCATACGTCCTGGAAACAGGAACCATTGCTCTCAGCGGAGACGCGAAGGAGCTTATGAACAATGACCGGGTGAAGAAGGCATATCTGAGTGAGTAAGCCTGCCCGCCCCGTTTTGCGGCAAATTCCGCCTGCGGACAGCATATAAGGCATACAGGACTGCCCCCTTGCATATATTGTAGAAACATTGCAAGGGGGTATTTTTATGGACAATTTTGATGTATACAAGGATATCCAGGCCCGGACCGGAGGGGAAATATATATTGGCGTGGTGGGACCGGTGCGCACAGGGAAGTCCACCTTTATCAAGCGCTTTATGGAGCTTCTGGTCCTTCCGGCCATGGAGGATGAAAATCTGCGGAATGTGAGCCGGGATGAGCTGCCCCAGAGCGCTGCGGGAAAAACCATTATGACCACGGAACCCAAATTTATTCCCAAGGAGGCGGCGCAGATCAGCCTGGCCGACGGAATTGAGGCAAAGATCCGCCTGATAGACTGCGTGGGCTTTATGGTGGACGGCGCGTCGGGACACATAGAAAACGGAGAAGAGCGTCTGGTAAAAACTCCCTGGTTCGACTACGAGATCCCTTTCACGCAGGCTGCGGAGATCGGCACAAGGAAGGTGATCGGCGCCCACTCCACCATTGGAATCGTGGTCACCACGGACGGCTCCATTGGAGAAATACGGAGAGCCGGGTACATAGGGGCGGAAAAACAGACGATAGAAGAGCTGAAAAACCTGGGCAAGCCGTTCATTGTGCTTTTGAACTCGGTAAAGCCCTATTCGGACGAGACCGTGCGCCTGGCCAAGGAAATGGCGGAAAATTATAATGTCTCCGTACTCCCGGTCAACTGTGAGCAGCTGAAAAGGGATGATATTTTTCACATCCTTGAAAAGGTGCTGAAGGAATTTCCCGTGACGGAGCTGGATTTCTATATTCCAAAATGGCTGGAGATTCTTCCCTCCTCCCACTGGCTGAAATCCCAGGTCATTCACGCGGCGGACGGCCTCATCCGGAATGTGGCCCACATGAAGGATGTGAGCGCACAGCTGGCTGTGCCTGAGGGGGGACCCATCCGCTCTATTTCCATCCGGTCCATGCGCATGTCGGAAGGCCGTGTGGAGCTCCTTGTGGAGATGGACGAGAGCTATTACTATCAAATCCTCAGCGATTATGTGGGCCTGCCCATTGAGGGGGAATACCAGCTGATGCAGACCTTAGGCAGCCTGGCACGGATGCAGAAGGAGTACGAAAAGGTGAAGAACGCCCTGGCGCAGGCGCGGCTGAAAGGCTATGGTGTTGTGACGCCGGAGCGCTCGGAGATCCTGTTAGATGAGCCCCAGATGATCCGCCATGGAAATAAGTACGGCGTAAAAATGAAGGCGGAGGCCCCGTCCATCAATCTGATCAAGGCCCATATCGAGACAGAGATCGCCCCCATTGTAGGGAATGAACAGCAGGCCCAAGATCTGATTGCCTACATAAAAGAAAACGCAAAGGACGGGGATGACGGCGTATGGAAGACCAATATTTTTGGAAAATCCATTGAGCAGATTGTGGAGGATGGGATTCAGGCAAAAATCTCCCAGATGACAGAGGACTGCCAGATGAAGCTCCAAGATACCCTGCAGAAGATTATCAACGACAGCAATGGAGGCATGATCTGTATTATTATTTGACCGCAGCCCGGCAGGCGGGTGCCCTTTCGCGTCCGAACGCCCGGCCGCCACAGATTGCATTTTAACCGTGCGATATGGTATACTAAAACCAAAAGCAGCCATTCGGGCGGCGCAAGAACACGTTCGGAGGAGGGAACAAGATGAAACTTACTTTTATCGGGGCGGACCATGAGGTTACGGGGAGCTGCCATTTTCTGGAAGCCGGTGATATGAAAGTGCTTATCGACTGCGGGATGGAGCAGGGAAATATCCGGTATAAAAATGCGGAGCTTCCGGTGCCGTATAGGGATATTGACTATGTATTCCTGACCCACGCCCACATTGATCACGCAGGCCTGCTCCCCTGGATTTATGCCAGGGGATTCAGGGGGAGGATCGTCGCAACCTATGCCACCGTGGATCTCTGCGAGATCATGCTGAAGGACAGCGCGCACATCCAGGAGATGGAGGCCGAATGGAAAAACCGGAAAGCCAGGAGAGCGGGCCGGGAGGAAGTGGAGCCCCTTTACACCACCCAGGACGCGGAAAATGTGATGGAGCATTTTGAAGGCGTGGCCTACGGCCAGATTTTTAAGCTGAACGACAATCTGACGCTCCGCTTTACGGATGTGGGCCACCTTCTGGGATCCGCTTCCATTGAGATCTGGGCCAGCGAGGCGGGGCAGACGAGAAAGATTGTTTTCTCCGGCGATATAGGCAATAAAAACAAGCCCCTCATAAGGGATCCCCAGTACATTTCCCAGGGAGACTATGTGGTGATGGAGTCCACCTACGGGAACCGCTACCACAAAAAGGGTGAGAATCACATCAAGCGGCTTGCGGACATTATCCAGGAAACCCTGGATAGGCAGGGGAATGTGGTGATTCCCGCCTTTGCCGTGGGCAGGACCCAGGAGCTGCTCTATTTGATTCGCCACATAAAAGAGGAAGGTCTGGTAAAAGGGCATGAGAATTTCCCCGTGTTCGTGGACAGCCCGCTGGCAGTGGAGGCCACCCATGTGTTTAAGGAGAACATGATGGAGTGCTACGACGAGGAGACAAAGGCCCTGGTATCCCGGGGCATCAACCCCATGGATTTCCCCGGACTTACGCTGTCCGTCACCAGCGAGGAATCAAAAAATATTAATTTCGACATGACGCCCAAGGTCATTATCTCCGCTGCGGGGATGTGCGACGCGGGCCGCATCCGCCACCATCTGAAGCATAATTTGTGGAGGCAGGAGTGCACCGTTGTCTTTGCCGGCTACCAGGCCGAGGGGACTTTGGGCCGCCTTCTGCAGGACGGGGCGGGCACTGTGAAGATTTTCGGCGAGGAGATCAATGTGAGGGCCCATATAGAGACCATGGACGGAATAAGCGGCCATGCGGACAGGGACGGCCTCCTTACCTGGATCTCCTCCTTCGAGGAGCCGCCGAAGTACGTGTTTGTTGTACATGGAAGCGAGGAGTCCTGCACATCCTTTGTGGATGCCCTGAGGGTACAGCGGGGGCTTAAGGCGAAGGCGCCCTTCTCCGGCTCTCAGTTTGACCTCCTGCGGGACTGCTGGATCAAAGAGACCGAGGGCGTGCCCGTGGACAAGGAAACGGCGGGGAGAAGAAAAGCCACCGGCGTGTATACCCGCCTGGTGGACGCCGGCAGGCAGCTTATGGAGGTTATTTCACGCAACGAGGGCGGTGCCAACCGGGATCTCACAAAGTTCACGGAGCAGATTCTGGCTCTCTGCGAGAAATGGAACCGGTAAGGCCCGCCGCCTGAAGGACTGTAACAGATTAGGAAGGCAATTCATATGACAAGCGTTAAAATTTATACAGACGGAGCCGCCAGGGGGAATCCTGACGGCCCCGGCGGCTATGGAGCTGTGCTCCACTATGTGGATTCCCAGGGGAAGCTCCACGAAAAAACACTGTCCGCAGGCTATGTGCGGACCACCAACAACCGGATGGAGCTCATGGCGGCTATCGCCGGCCTGGAGGCCTTAAACCGCCCCTGCCAGGTCACGCTCTACTCGGATTCCCGATACGTGACGGACGCCTTCAATAAGGGGTGGATTGATTCCTGGGTGGCAAAGGGCTGGAACCGGGGCAAAAGCGGTCCGGTAAAAAACATTGATCTCTGGAAACGGCTCTTAAACGCCAAGAAGCCCCATCAGGTGGAGTTTGTCTGGGTGAAAGGCCACGCGGGACACCCGGAAAACGAGCGCTGCGATCAGCTGGCCACCTCGGCGGCGGACGGGACGGATCTGCTGGTGGATGAAGGGCTTAACGCCTGACGGGCAGCCCCCTTTCCCTCTTAAAGAGGGCTGCGCAAATGGCCCGGATTTCTTACATATCTCTTACGATGTATTACTCCTTTCGTCTTTGTATTCACTGTCTATTTTTTTTGTGCTAAGATAAGCCTAAAGACCATGACAGGGATGATAGAGGATGAAAGATAAACGGATATGGATCGTGATTATCTGTATTTTTGTAATCGGATCCGGACTTACAAAATATACCCATTCCTATGTGAGCAGCAGAAGCAGCGGAGCGGCGCAGGCGGACGCCGCAGTTATCCAGGAGTCAGCGGCGTTTGATGGGCCGGAAGCCTCCCTGCAGGCGGGAGCGCGCCTGGGCTCCCCGGAAGGCGAAATTTCAGCAGCAGAAGAGAGCGCAGCCAGCTTTTCCGGAGAGACAGGCCCGAGCCCTTCTGACAGCCCCTCCGCTTTCGAGGAGGGCGCGCCGGATGCAGAGGCTGCGTCAGCTGCGGAGGAGACGGCTGCCGCAGCCAGGGCCGCACTGGTTGAGGGCGAGGGGATGGCTGATGCAGGAGCGGCTGCGGCGGGTGAGTCTGCGGCTGCGGATCAAGTGCCTATTTCCCCCCTTATCGGAGCAAGGCCTGCGGAAACCACCGGCGGATCCTCCGTCGACTATATCCAGCGGCTGAAGGATCTGGACGCGCAGATTGCGCGGATACAGAACGAGGAGCAGGAGGCCAACGTTTACTCCATTATGACCTCTGCGGAATCAGAGCTTAAAATGTGGGAGAGCGAGCTCAGCGCCATCTATTCAGCTCTCCTCGGAATACTTTCCCAGGAGGATGCCCGGCAGCTGGCCCAGGAGCAGCAGGAGTGGAGCCAGAGCCGGGAGGCCCGGGCCGCAGAGCAGTCCGGCCAGTCCTCCGTGGACGGGCTTGGATATGCGGCAGCCCTTGTAAGCCTGACCAGGGAGCGGGCATACGAGCTGGCAGCGCGGTATGAGGAAACCGCGTAAAGGGCCATGGACCGCCGGCCCCTGAACAATTGCCCGGACCGCATGGACGCTCCGGACGGCTGTGGAAATTTACTTGATTAATCCATAACGTTACGGTAAAATGACGGTTATGATTTATATATTATGGACGAAGATAAAGTGAAAGAACCACAGTACCGCGGCGTCAACGAGCTGCGCC
>CALWRY010000029.1 GCA_944384065.1 uncultured Enterocloster sp.
ACGAGTACCACGTGGCGATCCCGTCCCTTCTGGCTGTGTCCGGCCTGCAGCAGCATCTGGTCCGCACAAAGAAGAGAACTTCCGTGGCAATGATCTTAGAGAGCGCGGAGCCCAGGGAGGTGCATCACTTCGCAACTCTTCTCGGGTACGGAGCCTGCGCGATCAACCCGTATCTGGCGCATGAATCCATCCGCCAGCTTATTGAATCCAGACTGCTGCATAAGGATTATTACGCGGCGGTTCACGACTATGATCTGGCGGTGCTCCACGGGATTGTGAAGATTGCCTCCAAGATGGGTATTTCCACCATCCAGTCCTACCAGGGGGCCCAGATATTCGAGGCCATCGGCATCAGCAAAGAGGTAGTGGACAAATATTTTACCGGCACGGTGAGCCGGGTAGGCGGCATTACCCTAAAGGATATTGAAAATGATGTGGACACGCTCCACTCATCAGCCTTCGACCCCCTGGGCCTGGACACGGACCTGACCCTGGACAGCGTGGGGAGCCACAAGTCCAGAAGCGGACAGGAGGAGCACCTCTACAATCCCCTGACCATTCATCTCCTCCAGGAGGCGGCCCGGACGGGGAGCTACGAGACATTTAAGGAGTACACGGCCCAGGTGGACCGGGAGGACAAGACGTATCACCTGCGCTCCCTGATGGATTTTAATTACCCGGAGGAGGGAGGCATTCCCATCGATCAGGTGGAGGGCGTGGACTCCATTGTGCGTCGGTTCAAGACGGGCGCCATGTCCTACGGCTCCATTTCCCAGGAGGCCCACGAGACCTTGGCCATTGCCATGAACCGGATTCATGGAAAATCCAACACCGGCGAGGGAGGGGAGAGTCTTGACAGGCTGACACCCGGGCCTGCGGACAGCAACCGCTGCTCCGCCATCAAGCAGGTGGCCTCGGGCCGGTTCGGCGTGACAAGCCGTTACCTGGTGAGCGCCCAGGAGATTCAGATCAAGATGGCTCAGGGTGCAAAGCCAGGGGAGGGCGGCCAGCTGCCGGGAAAGAAGGTCTATCCATGGGTGGCGAAGACGCGGCATTCCACCACGGGCGTGACCCTGATTTCCCCGCCGCCCCACCATGATATATATTCCATCGAGGATTTGGCTCAGCTCATCTACGACTTGAAAAATGCCAACACCCAGGCGCGGCTCTCCGTGAAGCTGGTCAGCGAGGCCGGGGTGGGGACTGTGGCCGCAGGCGTGGCCAAGGCCGGCGCCCAGGTGATTCTAGTCTCCGCCTATGACGGCGGCACCGGCGCGGCTCCCAGGAATTCCATCTACAACGCGGGACTTCCCTGGGAGCTGGGGGTGGCGGAGGCCCACCAGTCCCTGATTCAGAACGGCCTCAGGGATCGGGTAATCCTGGAGACGGACGGAAAGCTGATGACCGGCCGGGATGTGGCCATCGCCTGTATGCTGGGCGCGGAGGAGTTCGGCTTTGCCACCGCTCCCCTGGTGACCATGGGCTGCGTGATGATGCGGGTCTGCAACCTGGACACCTGTCCCATGGGCATTGCCACCCAGAATCCGGAGCTGCGGAAGCGCTTTAAGGGTAAGCCGGAGTATGTGGTGAACTTTATGAAATTTATCGCCCAGGAGCTCAGGGAATACATGGCCCGGCTGGGCGTGCGCACCGTGGACGAGCTGGTGGGGCGCACAGACCTGCTGCGGCGCAAGGATGACGGATCCATCCCCTTTGCCAGAGCCAGGGAGGTGGATCTGAGCCGGATTCTCAATAATCCCTGGGAGGCTGTGAAGCTGGCGGGATACGGGGAAAAGCAGGCCTTTGATTTCAAGCTGGAGGAGACCATGGACGAGAGCGTATTTTTAAAGAAGCTGCGCTCCGCCTTAAACAGCCGGCAGAAGAGAAGTATCCAGGTGGATGTGTCCAATGTGAACCGGACCTTGGGGACTATCTTCGGGTCCGAGATCACCCGGAAATATCCGGAGGGACTGCCGGACGATACATTTACCATCCGGTGCAGCGGAAGCGGGGGCCAGAGCTTTGGGGCCTTTATTCCCAGGGGGCTGACCCTGGAGCTGGAGGGAGATTCCAACGATTATTTTGGAAAGGGACTCTCCGGCGGACGGCTCATCGTCTGCCCGCCCAAGGGCGTTCCCTTTAAGGCGGAGGAGAATATCATTATCGGAAATGTAGCTCTCTACGGCGCTACCAGCGGCCAGGCCTTTATCAACGGGATTGCCGGGGAGCGTTTCTGCGTCCGCAACTCCGGGGCCACCGCTGTGGTGGAGGGCGTGGGTGACCACGGCTGCGAGTACATGACCGGCGGCCGGGTGGTGGTCCTTGGCCCCACGGGGAAGAACTTTGCTGCGGGCATGAGCGGCGGCATCGCCTACGTGCTGGACGAGGACCGGAGCCTCTACAAGCGCCTCAACAAGGAGCTGGTATCCTTTGAGGAGGTCACGAATAAGTACGATGTGCTGGAGCTTAAGGGGCTGATTGAAGCCCATGCGGCCTGCACAAATTCCGGGAAGGCCAAGCGGATTCTGGAGAATTTCAGCGAGTACCTGCCGAAATTCAAGAAAATCCTTCCCCACGATTACCGGCGGATGATGAACGCCATTGTGCAGATGGAGGAAAAGGGACTAAACAGCGAGCAGGCCCAGATAGAGGCGTTTTATGCCAATGTGCGGGCGTAGGACGGGCATATTCGGCGCGCAGGCGGGAGCGTTTTGCGGCCCGCCAGACAAGCAGGAGGAAGGAAAATGGGTAAGATAACAGGATTTATGGAGTATGACCGGCAGACCGGGAGAGAGGTGCCGCCGGGTGAGCGGATAAAGAATTGGAAGGAGTTTCATCTTCCCTTAAAGGAGGGGGAGCAGAGGCGCCAGGGTGCCCGCTGCATGGACTGCGGGGTTCCCTTCTGTCAGTCCGGGATGATGATGGGAGGCATGGTCAGCGGCTGTCCCTTAAACAATCTGATCCCTGAGTGGAACGACCTGATTTACACAGGCAATTGGGAGCAGGCCTTCCGCCGGCTGAAAAAGACCAGCAGCTTTCCGGAGTTCACTTCCCGGGTCTGCCCTGCGCCCTGCGAGGCCGCCTGCACCTGCGGCTTAAACGGGGATCCGGTGACCGTGAAGGAAAATGAGCGGGCAGTCATCGAGAAGGCCTACGCCCAGGGCTGGGCCGACCCCAAGCCTCCCAGAGTGCGCACAGGAAAGCGGGTGGCGGTGGTGGGAAGCGGCCCCGCAGGCCTTGCCGCTGCGGACCAGCTCAACCGGCGGGGCCACAGCGTCACGGTCTACGAGCGCAGCGACCGCCTGGGGGGCCTTCTCATGTACGGCATCCCCAATATGAAGCTGGAGAAATGGGTCATTGACCGCAAAATCGACGTCATGCGCAAGGAGGGAGTCACCTTTGTGACCAACGCTGACGTGGGCCGCAGCCTTAGGGCGGGCAAGCTCATGAAGGAGTACGACCGCATTCTCCTGGCCTGCGGCGCGTCAAATCCACGGGACATCGATGTGCCAGGCCGGGACGCCCAGGGGATTTACTTTGCCGTGGACTTTTTAAAGGCCACCACCAAGAGCCTTCTGGATTCCAACCTGGAGGACGGGGCCTATATCAGCGCAAAGGATAAGCATGTGGTGGTCATCGGCGGCGGAGATACGGGGAACGACTGCGTGGGCACGGCCATCCGCCACGGCTGCGCCTCTGTCACCCAGCTGGAAATGATGCCAAAGCCCCCTTTAAAGCGGGCAGAAAACAACACTTGGCCTGAGTGGCCCCGTATCCTCAAGGTGGACTATGGCCAGGAGGAGGCCGCCGCCCAGTTCGGGTCAGATCCCCGCATCTACCAGACCACGGTCAAGGAATTTATAAAGGACGGGGAGGGCCGGGTAGTGAAGGCCATCCTCATAAGCCTAGCCCCACAGAAGGATCCGGAAACCGGGCGCACCCTCATGACGCCGGTGGAGGGGAGCGAGAAGGAGATTCCCGCCGACCTGGTGCTCATCGCCGCTGGCTTTCTGGGCTGCCAGCCCTACGCAGCGGAGGCCTTCGGCGTGGAGCTCACCCCCAGGGGAACGGTGTCTGACGCTGTCAGCCCGTACCAGACCAATGTGGAGAAGATTTTTACCGCCGGCGATATGCGCCGGGGCCAGTCCCTGGTGGTCTGGGCCATACGGGAGGGGAGGGAGGCGGCCGGAGCCATCGATAAGAGCCTGATGGGATATACGGCGGTGGTGTAGCGGCCAGGGGACTGCCGGGAAAGGTGGGCGGGGCTGCGGGAGGCGGCGCGTATGCGCCGTTCATCTTGGCCGCCCACTGGATCGGCTGGTTTGGCTATTGCTTGTATGAATACAATTCGCGCAAGCAATAGCCAATATCACCGTCAATGCAAATAATCAGTCTTTCAGGCAGCCAATCGGAACTACATATACGCCATCCTGCCTTCTATATGCGTAGTCTCCAACTCCAATTAGAACCATCAAAAAAGAGGGAGATTTCATTTTAGTTATATCAATTTTATTCTTTAAAGCCTTAAGATTTTCTGCTCCTTCTTCTATCAGCCTATCTCCGCCAAGCTTCACTTCGATCAATCCATAGGATCCATTTCGCAAATGGATCACCGCATCACATTCCAATCCTGTTTTATCCCGAAAGTGATATACTTTCCCATTCAGTGCATCCGCAAATACCCTTAAATCTCTAATGCACATTGTTTCAAAGAACAAGCCAAATGTATTCAGGTCCTCTATCAGATCCTGGGGACCTAACCCCAAAGCGGCAACTGCAATAGAAGGATCTACAAAATATCGGGTATTCGAAGTCCGTATTGCTGTTTTAGAACGAAGATTCGGATTCCATGCCTCCATTTCCTCAATTACGAATATTTTCTGCAATGCGTTGATATAAGAATATACTGTGTCTGTATCAAGGGATTCCGCATCATTCGCCATAATATCGTCCTTAAGCAAAGTATTTGTTGCCTGTGAGCCCTGATTTCTGGCATAAGAACGCATGAGGCGTTTTACTCGCTCCGGATTTCTTGTGATTCCATCAACTCTGGAGATATCAGATTTCACAACTGCGTCATAATAGTCAAAGGCCTGCTCAAGAGCAACTTCTCCCTTCAGATCCGTTGCCCTGGGCCAGCCACCGCGACACACCAGAAAAGCTAATTGATTCAGGTCAAGCGAATTGTCACCTTCTATCTGTTCCGGTGCCTCAAAAAGTACTTTTAAACTCACCTCACCAGTTGAGTCCAGAGATTCGTACAAACTCATCGGACGCATCAATATCCACGAGAAACGTCCTGTTCCAGTATGATGGATATGCTCATAGGAAGCCGGGACTGCCGAGCCTGTTAAAATAAATTGTCCCATTTCATCCCTGTGATCGACTTCAAATCTGACGGCATCCCACAGCTTCGGCGCAATTTGCCATTCATCGATCAGACGCGGACTTTTTCCCTTCAAAAGTCTCCCTGGACTGATTTCTGCCATTGTCAGGTTTTGTTGTTCTTTTTTCGGATCTGCCATATAAAGAATACTGCCGGCGATCTGCTCAGCCGTTGTTGTTTTTCCACACCATTTAGCCCCTTCGATCAGAACAGCGCCTTTTCCGAGCAGCCGCTTTTCTAATATTTTGTCTGCAATTCTTGCTTTATATTTGCGCATTTAACTTGAACCCCCTGCCACGTAATATCTATTTATATTTTTCACTGTTCACCTAAAAGCATACATCTTTTTCGGTGATTTGGCAAATATATTTTCGGAATTTTGGCTTATATTTTTTCGGTCATCTGGTCCTTTTAAGTTTTTTTAATGCATCTCCAATATCTCTATTAATACTAACGGATCGGTTTTCAATTTCTCCTGGCGCGTAAGCTTCCCCCAGGTTGACGCAGGCATAAACCACCTTCGGATTCTGCTGTGTCATCCTCCAGAATGGATACTTGACACTGAATACCCTCAAATATTTCAAGGAGAAAGCAAACGAATACCATGTTGTTGCAGCCGGTATGATTAACCGCATCTACAATGTCTCCAAGATGGAGCATCCGCTTTGCGCCTTTGATAAGCTGGACCAATTCAAGCTGTTTCTCTTTGATACCGGGCTGCTCAAGCATATGGCTGCCCCTGTTTAGAACTATCTATTTCCTGACATCCCCTATGGGGAATGAATTTGTTATTCAATTTTACTGAGATTCTAACGCAGTCAGAATCTCTCCGATGTCGCCGTTCACGCAGATGGATTTTCTTTTGATCTCATCAGGTGCATACGCTTCACCATAATTCAGGCAGGCATACGTCGCGTTCGGCCAATCATGTGTCATCCGCCAGAAACTGTACTTTACTATGCTTGGCGTATTGTAGCCAACGGCTAACTCCAAAAACAGAACTTTCTGATTTCGATGGCTTTGCAAAAATCCTTCATATTGCTCAGCGGCATGATGCCAGCCCGTATCTTCGACAAAGGTATCATCGGCGCGCAGGTTCATGCTCATGGGTTTATGACAATGGGGGCAGTATGGAATCAGTTCAGAGGGAACCTCCATCTTCAGCTTTATTCCATCCGGCACATAGAGATCGCCGTTTTCCGCAAAAGAGAAACCTTGCGCCGCTACCATTTTGCGAACAGTAGTTTCATTATCGTAGGTTTCGTTATGGCATGGCACACTGCACTGCCACAGGCCGTAGTCGCCCTGGGTGTAGAAGAGCCGGTGCTTGTCGAATCCGGCTTTCTGGAATTGATGATCCACGTTGGTGGTTAAAACAAAATAGTCTCTGTTTTTCACCAGCTCGTACAGCCTGTTATACACCTGCTTCGGTGCATCCAAATAACGGTTGATGTAAATATACCGGCTCCAATACGCCCAGTGTTCTTCCAGACTGTCAAAGGGATAGAACCCGCCGGAATACATATCGCGGAAACCATACTTGGCGATAAAATCCCCAAAATACTTCTGAAAGCGTTCGCCGGTATAGGTAAACCCGGCGGAAGTAGAAAGACCTGCTCCTGCACCGATCACCACTGCGTCCGCCGTATTCAGTTCTTGCTTCAGGCGGGATATTTTATCGCAGCAGGCGCCGGTAGATTTCATAATCGCTGTCTTTGAAAACATTGAAAATCACCTCGATTTTATCCGGATTTTGCTTCTGCCATTCCCGAACTGTCCCAATTGCGGTCTCTGCGGCCAGTTCAGCCGGAAAATGAAACTCACCGGTGGAGATACAGCAGAAAGCCACGCTGCGCAGGCCATATTCCGCCGCCAGCTCCAGACAGGAACGGTAGCAGCCTGCCAGCAGTTCCCGATCTGTCTTGGTAACGCTGCCATAGATAATCGGGCCTACGGTGTGCAGTACATAATGGCAGGGCAGGTTATAGGCTTTTGTGATTTTTGCGCTGCCGGTGGGTTCTTCTTCTTTCTGCGCGGACATGACACGGGCGCACTCTGCACGGAGCTGCACTCCTGCATACGTGTGAATGGCATTGTCAATGCAGCCATGACAAGGCACGAAGCACCCCAGCATCCCGCTGTTGGCCGCGTTGACGATGGCGTCGGCGGCAAGGGTGGTAATGTCGCCCTGCCAGAGATACACGCCAGGGCGCACCGGCGACAGATCCCCCAGCCTTGTAATGCCTCGCTTTGCAAGGCGCTCTTGCAAATAGGCGTCCTGTACGGCTAAAAATTGTGCGCTGGCCGCAGCCGGCGGGCGTACATTCATCAGACTGCGAAGAAGCTTCCTCTTTTCCGAAAGGTCATCCGGCACACGGATGTCCGCATATTCTCCCCGTTCCGCCAGCAGGCAGCGGAGCAGGTAGTCCAATTTCTCGTCCTGCGTCATCGCCCTACCTCCGTTCAATCGGCTGCCTGGAAAGGTCAAACCATTCTCCCGTCCCCTCGTAAATTTTGAATACGGTGAGGGCACTGCGGGAGCGCACATCGGGATATATTTTTTCCATATAAGGATTCTTGCGAAACAGGCCGGGAAGCTTCTCCGGCCCGATTTCTTTCGCCTTGCCCTGTACCGATACCGCCACGCAGGACAGGGTATCTTCGCCCTTCATAGCGGTAAAGGCAAATACGGCAGAGTGAATCTTCTCAACGATATATTGCAGATAATTTTTTGCTTGCATAAGGAACCTCCTATTTCCGCCTGGGTCATCCTCTGCTTACAGGTCGTACTCCTTGGGCGGGTTGCCGGAGAAGTCAGCAATCACGGCAT
This sequence comes from uncultured Enterocloster sp., assembly GCA_944384065.1. Taxonomy (GTDB): domain Bacteria; phylum Bacillota; class Clostridia; order Lachnospirales; family Lachnospiraceae; genus Enterocloster. Next base: position 8,217 of record CALWRY010000029.1, read on the forward strand.
GGGCGTCCTTCAGATAGAACACCTCGAAAATGGGGTTGGCAGCTTCGCCGTACTGCCCCTTGACGATGGGGTTCTGGATGCACATCTCCTTGGCCGCCATGTTGTTCTCAAACACGGCCTCGCCGTTCAGCCGAATCCACGCATAGGCGGGGCTGGAAACGGAAACCTCGATGTTGGGGTTCTGCTGCATATCCTTGTAGACTTCTTTCTGGTTGTTGGTGCAGAACCACAGCTTACCGTCCATCTCACCGGCAAACATGAAGGGGCGGCACTTGGCCTTGCCGTCACGGCCTACGGTAGCGAGATACTGAACGGGGTTCTCCTGCAAAAACTTTACGACTTCGTTCATGATAAATACCTCCTGATTTTGAATGTGGGTTTTGGGGATTGCAATTTTTATCTTGCAAGATTATAATAAATCCGTAATCACCGATTGTAAAGTAAGCACTTTATTGTGCTGTAGTTACCAAAAGGAAACTATTGAAAGGAAGGGATACAATGCAGCAAACCAAAGAGTTGCCCGCCTGCCCGGTAGAAACAACACTTATGCTGATTGGGGACAAATGGAAAGTCCTAATCCTGCGTGACCTCCTGCCCGGGACAAAGCGGTTTGGAGAGTTAAAGAAATCCATTGGCAGCGTGTCACAGAAGGTACTGACCGCCCAGCTTCGAGATATGGAAGAAAAGGGCCTTGTCAATCGCCATGTGTACGCAGAGGTGCCGCCGCGGGTGGAGTACAGTCTAACCGATTTGGGGAAAAGCCTGAAACCGGTTCTGGATGCCATGTGGGCATGGGGTGAAGGCTACAAAGCACAAAATAGTTAAAGAAAAACGGGGCAGATGCAAAATTCTGCTCCGTTTTCTTGGAATAGCAGGCGGCTGTCTGTCAAATCGCCGCTTTTGGGCAGACAGCGCCTGCCCGGGATCCTAAAGATTCTTTTTCCATTTCCCTGTTCGGTATTCACAATAGGAGATAAGCCAGTTCATAAACCAGCCGATGGGAACCGCCACCCACACCATATGGATGCCGTACACCGGCGCCATGGTCATGGCCACGGCCACCCGGATGAAGAGATTCACCAGGTTGGCGATGGTGAACATGGTCATGTCCCCGGCCCCCCGAAGCAGGCCGTCCACCGTCATCTTAAAGCCGATAAGGCAGAAGAACCAGCCGATAAATTTCAGGTAATCCTGGCCGGTGGAGAGGGCGGCAGCCGTGCCTTCGTCGCCGAGGAAAAGGGCAATCAATGGCTCATGGAAGAGCTGGAGGGCCACGCAGAGAATGACGGCAAAGGCAATGACCATCTGGATGGCAGCGCGGAAGCCTTTCACCACCCGCTCCTCGCTGCCAGCGCCGATGTTCTGGGCTGTGTAGGAGGAAATGGCGCTTCCCACGCCGCTCATGGGCACCACGCAGATGGACTCAATGCGCATGCCTGCGGAGAAGCCTGCCAGGGCCTGGGAGCCGAAGGAATTCACCACGGACTGGACCAGCATCATGCCGATGGACACGGTGGACTGCTGGAGAATGGATGGCAGGGCGATTTTTGTCATGGAAATAAGCTCGCTGCGGTCAAAGATGCCCGAGGGCTCCTTTGAAAGCCTGCCCATCAGCCTCATAAACACAATAAACGAGAGGACGGCAGATATCCCCTGGGCGATGAGGGTGGCCCAGGCCACGCCGGCCACGCCCATGTTCAGCCAGGTCACGGAGATCACATCCAGGACAATGTTGAACAGGGAGGAGAATATCAAAAAGTACAGAGGGATCCGGGATTTCCCCAGGGCGTTGAACATGGACGAGAGGACATTGTACATGAACAGGAAGGGAAGGCCCAGAAAATAAATATTCAGGTATTCTACAGCCATATCCAGCACGTCCGCCGGCGTGTTTAAGAGAAGCATAATCTCCTCGCTGGCGGCAAGTCCCAGGCCGCCCAGGAGCACGCTGACTCCCAGAAAGGCCAGAAAGGCGGTATAGACAGCCAGCTTCATGGCCCGGTACTGTCCCGCGCCGAAGTAGCGGCTGACAATCACCGAGGCGCCGATACCGCCGCCAAAGGCCACACAGATGAAAATATTGGTCAGGGAGTAGGAGGCCCCCACAGCGGCCAGGGCCTGCTCCCCCACAAAGCGCCCCACGATGGCGGAGTCCGCCATGGTGTAGGTCTGCTGGAAAAGATTCCCTAATATAATAGGTAAAGAAAAGAGCAGAAGGGCCTTTAAGGGCCTTTCTTTTATGAGATAGTCGTTCTGCATGTCAGATACTGAGCCTCCCGCACCGGTGAAAAATTGAAACAATCCAGGGCAGGTCCTGCGGATCGCCGCCCTGAACGGTCACTCATTACGATAGCAGTTCTTTTTCCTACTGTCAAGATTGGACTTGACGAACGGCCCGGAAGTTGCTATAGTAAAGAGGGTTATTGTTATATTGTTTGTAGAACAATTGCAACAGCCCTTTGATAAAACGAAAGATGGTGGAATCTATGGTATTGAAGATTGATTTCAACAGTGACGAGGCAATCTATATACAGCTGCGCAACCAGATTATCATGGGCATTGCCACGGAGATGATTCACGAGGGGGATACCCTGCCCTCTGTGCGGCAGATGGCGGACCACATCGGCATCAACATGCATACGGTAAATAAGGCCTACTCTGTGCTTCGCCAGGAGGGCTATGTGAAGCTGGACCGGCGCAGGGGAGCGGTGGTGAGCCTGGACGTGGATAAGATCGAGGCCATGGAAACCCTGCGGAGCAATCTGAACGTGGTTCTGGCCTGCGGCATCTGCAAGAATATTACCAGAGAGGAAGTCCACCAGCTTGTGGATGAGATTTACGACCGCTACACAAGGGCATGTATGGAAGATACGGAGGAAAACCAGGGGTAACCGCACGGACGCGCATCCGGGCGGCTGCAGTCAGAGGGAGGATGTATCATGTTATGTGAAAGATGTAAAATCCGGGAAGCCAATATTAAATATACAGAAATTATCAATGGAGTGAAGACGGAGCATAATCTCTGCTCCCACTGCGCCAGGGAGATGGATTTCGGCCAGTACACGGCCTTTATTGACGGGGATTTCCCCTTGGGCCGTCTGCTTTCCGGGCTTTTGGGCCTCGCGGACGACGAGGAGGAGACAGAGGTCCGGGGCCGGGTGGTCTGCCCCACCTGCGGCACCAGCTTTGACGATTTTGTGGAGAACAGCCGCTTTGGCTGCCCCGACTGCTACGGGGTGTTCGATCTGTTTATCAATGACAAGATGAAGCAGCTCCAGGGCAGCGAGAGCCATAAGGGAAAGCACCCCAAGTTCAGGAGCAAGTTTGAGAAGGAGCATCCGGACAGTGTAAAGAAGGGCGGAAACGCCGCCGAGGACAGCGCGGGGGCCGAGGTCCTGTCCTTCGGGCCGGAGAATTTTGAGGGAGGCGGGGACGCCGCCCTGGCAAAGAAGATCCGCGAGCTGGACCGGAAGCTCAAGGAGGCCCTTCGGGAGGAGGCCTATGAGGAGGCTGCCGCGTACCGGGACCAGATACGGGCTCTGAAGGCGGAAGCCGGCGCGAAGGCGGGGACCGGCGCAAAGGCCAGCGCAGACGCAAAAGCGGGGGCCGGCGCGGACAGTGCAAACAGCGCGAAGGCCAGCGCAGGAGAGGAGGCGGCTGCCCATGAGTAAGTGGTACGACGCGATTGACTGCAGCCAGTCCAACATTATGTACAGCCGCATCCGGCTGGCCAGGAACTGGGATGAGTATGTGTTCCCCTCCCGGCTCACCAGAGGACAGTGCGAGGAGCTGGTGACCAGCTTAAAGGACGGCCTGGCGGATATCGGAAGCCTGGACGGCCGGGAATATCATTTCCTGCGGCTGGATTCCCTCCAGGGCCTGGAGAAGCAGGCCCTGCGGGAGCGGAGAATTTTAAACCAGGCGGCGGTGGAGCGGCAGGAGCCCAGCGGACTCTATCTCTCCGACGACGAGGCGGAGAGCCTGGTGCTGGGCGGGGACGACCACATCCGGATGCAGCATCTGGCCCCCGGCCTTAAGCTGGAGGAGCTGTGGCAGAGGGCGGACGCCATGGACGATTATGTAAATGAGCGCTTTTCCTATGCCTTTGACGAGAAATACGGCTATCTGACCTCCTTCCCCACCAATGTGGGGACCGGGCTTCGGGCCTGCGTGGTCCTGCACCTGCCCACCCTGTCCCAGATACGGAAGTTTCAGAGCATTGTGGGGGATATGAGCCGGTTCGGCGCAGCCATCCGGGGCCTTTACGGGGACGGCGGCGAGAATTACGGAAGCCTCTATGAGCTCTCCAATCAGCGCACCCTGGGACTCTCGGAGAAGGAGATTGTGGAGCTGGTGACCAAGGCGGCCTCCCAGCTCAACAGCCAGGAGATGCGGGTGCGGAACGCCACCCTCAACACCCAGCGGCTGGAGCGGGAGGATGAGGTCTATAAATCCTACGGCATTTTAAAATATGCCCGGAAGATAACGGAGAAAGATGCCAGGATTTTCCTCTCCCAGCTCATGGCTGGCGAGGAGGATGGGCTGGTCCGCTTTGATAGGCAGTGCAGCCTGTACAAGCTGATGCTGGGCATCAAGTCCGCCAACTTGAATCTCTGGGCCAGCAGACCCCTGGACAAGGAGGAGCTGGACAGCGTCCGGGCGGCCTTCATCCGGGAGGGCCTGCCGGAGATACGGTAAGGCTTTCGGGAGAGCTGCCGGAGACTCGGTGAGGCTTTCGGACAAATGATGGATTATAAGGAATGAAACAGGAGGATATATAAATGGATCGATATACACCACAGGCCAAGGAGGCCTTGAGCCTTGCGGTCGGAGTGGCGGAGGCCTTAAACCACGGGTACGTGGGGACGGAGCATCTGCTCATCGGACTGTTAAAAGAGGGCACAGGCGTTGCGGCCAAGGTTTTGGAGGAGAACGGCCTGGAGGAGGATCGGGTTATGGACCTGGTGCGCCAGCTCATTGCACCCAATCCCACCATTCAGACCGCAGACCGGACCTTTTACACCCCCAGGGCCCGCCGGGTGATTGAGAACAGCTACCGGGAGGCGGTGCGCTTTAAGGCGGCCCAGATCGGTACGGAGCATCTGCTCATCGCCATCCTGCGGGAGGGCGACTGCGTGGCCCTGCGCCTTTTAAATACCCTGGGCATCAGCATCCAGAAGCTGTACCTGGATCTTCTGGCTGCCATGGGGGAGGATGCCCCGGCGGCCAGGGAGGATATCCAGGGCCCGAGAGGGGGAAGAAAGGGGAACGCCACCCCCACCCTGGACAGTTACAGCCGGAACCTGACCCAGATGGCCCGTGAGGGCCGCCTGGACCCGGTGATTGGGCGGGAAAAGGAAATTCAGAGACTGATTCAGATTCTGAGCCGCCGGACCAAGAATAATCCCTGTCTCATCGGCGAGCCGGGCGTGGGAAAGACCGCCGTGGTGGAGGGCCTGGCCCAGATGATCGCCGCCGGGGATGTGCCGGAGACCATTGCGGGAAAGCGGGTCATGGTGCTGGACCTGTCCGGCATGGTGGCCGGATCCAAGTACCGGGGCGAGTTTGAGGAGCGGATCAAGAACGTGGTGTCCGAGGTGACGAATTCCGGGGACGTGCTGCTGTTCATTGACGAGATTCACACCATTATCGGGGCAGGTGGGGCGGAGGGCGCCCTGGATGCCTCCAACATTTTAAAGCCCTCCCTGGCAAGGGGGGAGATCCAGCTCATCGGCGCTACCACGGTCAATGAGTACCGGAAATACATTGAGAAGGACGCCGCCCTGGAGCGCAGGTTCCAGCCTGTGATGGTGGACGAGCCCACGGAGGAGGAGTCCATCGCGATTTTGAAGGGTCTCAGGAGCCGCTATGAGGACCACCACAAGGTGGAGATCACGGATCAGGCCCTGGAGGCTGCGGTAAAGCTCTCCAGCCGGTACATTAATGACCGTTTTCTGCCGGATAAGGCCATTGACCTGATTGACGAGGCGGCCTCCCGGGTGCGTCTGATGAATTACACCAAGCCGGAAAAGGTGAAGGAGTATGAGGCGCAGATTGACGAGCTGGAGGAGAACAAGGAGGAGGCCATCAAGAAGGAGGCCTACGAGAAGGCGGGGGAGATCAAGAAGAAGCAGGAGAAGCTCCGGGAAAAGATAAAGGAGACCCTGGAGAAGTGGGAGAAGGAAAAGGAGACGCGCCGCCTGATTGTGGATGAAAATGAGGTGGCGGACGTGGTTTCCGGCTGGACCAAGATTCCGGTGAAAAAGCTGGCCGAGGAGGAGTCGGAGCGGCTTAGGAACCTGGAGTCCATTCTCCACGAACGGGTTGTGGGCCAGGAGGAGGCGGTAACCGCTGTGTCCAAGGCCATCCGCCGGGGCCGGGTAGGCCTTAAGGATCCGGGAAGGCCCATAGGCTCCTTCCTGTTTCTGGGACCCACGGGCGTGGGAAAGACCGAGCTCTCCAAGGCCTTGGCCGAGGCCATGTTCGGCACGGAGAATTCCCTGATCCGTGTGGATATGTCGGAGTACATGGAGAAACACAGCGTGTCAAAGATGATTGGATCCCCGCCAGGCTATGTGGGCTACGAGGAGGGCGGCCAGCTCAGCGAGAAGGTGCGCCGCAATCCCTACTCCGTGATCCTCTTTGACGAGGTGGAGAAGGCGCATCCCGATGTGTTCAATATTCTGCTCCAGGTGCTGGACGACGGCCACATCACCGACGCCCAGGGACGCAAGATTGATTTTAAGAATACCATTATCATCATGACATCCAACGCGGGGGCGGAGAATATCATTTCCCCCAAGCGTCTGGGCTTCGGCGTGGCCTCGGATGCCAAGGCGGACTATGATTTCATGAAGGGCCGGGTGATGGACGAGGTGAAGCGCCTCTTTAAGCCGGAGTTCTTAAACCGGATTGACGAGATTATCGTATTCCATCAGCTGACCAAGGAGCACATGAAGGGCATCGCGGATATCCTGCTTAAGGGCATTGTGAAGCGGAGCCGGGAGCAGCTGGGCATTGCCCTCGCTGTGGGCGAGGATGCCAGGGATTACTTGATCGACAAGGGCTACGACGAGAAATACGGAGCCCGGCCCCTGCGCCGGACCATCCAGAGCCTTCTGGAGGATAAGCTGGCGGAGGAGCTGCTGGAGGGCCGCATCAAGGCGGGAAGCCAGGTGGATGTGGGCTTTGACGGGGAGAACCTGACCTTCAGCGCAAAGGCCAAGGCGCCGGCAAAGAGAAGGCGGAGCCCGGCGAAGAAAAAGGAGGAAGCTCCGGCCCAGGTGTAGACGGCCTGAACGGTTACGCGGATGCTGCGAATTAAGAATTATTTCACTGGCTATTTAAATGGGAGTGTTGTATAATTGTAACAGGTAATAACCAAAAGAGGATAAGAAGCAGGAGGATAAAAGCATGCCGGTCATTGATGAGTTGATCCGCACGGAGGAAGATGGTAGCATCAGCTTTGGCAACTACAAGCTGCCCCAGAAGGCGAAGAAGTCAGATTTCGAGTATCAGGGGGATCTGTACAAGGTAAAGACGTGTAAGGAGATTACCAAGCTGGAGCGCAACGACATGTTTGTGTACGAGTCTGTACCGGGAACCGCAGCGGAGCGCTTTAAGGCGCTGGATGAGGGCGTGGAGTTTACCGCTTACGGGGATCAGGACGCCCAGATTACTGTACAGATGGAGAATGATGCCGAATACGAGGTGTATGTGAACGGCGCGGCGGTGGGCAGCATGCGGACCAATATGAGCGGGAAGCTCAGTGTCAGCGTGGAGCTTGAGGAGGGAACCGGAGTGACGGTTTCCGCTGTGAGACGGGCGTAGGATATGGCGAAGGGAAAGACAACTGCATTTTTCTGCAGCGAGTGCGGGTATGAGTCCTCCAAGTGGATGGGCCAGTGCCCGGCCTGCAGGGCGTGGAATACCATGGTGGAGGAGCCTGTGACAAAGGCTTTCTCCAACCCAGGGGGCCGGGGGAGGGCCGGCGGGCCGCAGAGGTCCGCGGCTTACGCCAGGCCCTCTCTTTTATCTGAGATAAGTCTGGAGGAACAGGATCGGATTCCCACGGGATTTAAGGAGCTGGATCGGGTACTGGGAGACGGAATTGTGGCCGGCTCCCTGATTTTGGTGGGAGGAGATCCGGGCATCGGCAAGTCCACCCTTCTCTTACAGGTCTGCCGTCATCTGGCGGCGGACGGCCGGAAGGTGCTCTATATTTCCGGAGAGGAATCCTTAAAGCAGATTAAGATGCGGGCAAACCGCATCGGACCGGTGACAGGGGAGCTGCGCTTCCTCTGTGAGACGAATCTGGAGCGCATTGAGCAGGCCCTGGAGGCGGAGGGACCGCAGGTGGCGGTGATTGACTCCATCCAGACCATGTACCGGGAGGAAATAGCCTCCGCTCCCGGGAGCGTGAGCCAGGTGCGGGAGTCCACGGGCCTCCTTCTGCAGATTGCAAAGAGCAGGGGCATGGCGATCTTTGTGGTGGGCCATGTGACCAAGGAGGGCGTGGTGGCCGGCCCGCGTGTGCTGGAGCACATGGTGGACACTGTGCTGTATTTTGAGGGGGATCGGAATGCGGCATACCGGATTCTTCGGGGGGTAAAGAACCGTTTCGGCTCCACCAATGAGATCGGTGTCTTTGAGATGGAGGAGAAGGGGCTGGCGGAGGTGGAAAATCCCTCGGAATATATGCTGGAGGGAAGGCCTCAGGACGCTTCCGGGGCTGTGGTGTCCTGCTCCATGGAGGGAACCCGGCCGATTCTCCTGGAGGTCCAGGCCCTGGTGGCGGAGACGAATTTTGGAATGCCCCGCCGGACAGCGGCAGGGACGGACTACAACCGGGTGAATCTGCTTATGGCAGTGCTGGAGAAGCGCTGCCGCTATGAGATGTCCCGGCTGGATGCCTATGTGAATATTGCAGGCGGCATGCGGATGAATGAGCCTGCCCTGGACCTGGCCATTGTCATGGCGCTTATGTCCAGCTACAAGGACCGGCCGGTGGATCCGGGGATGCTGATTTTCGGGGAGGTGGGCCTCTCCGGGGAGGTGCGGGCTGTGTCCCAGGCCGCCCAGCGGGTTCACGAGGCTGCCAAGCTGGGCTTTACCTCCTGCGTGCTGCCTAAGGTGTGCCTGGATCGGATGAAGCCGGTGCCGGGGATCAAGCTCATCGGGGTGTCTACGGTGCGGGAGGCGATAGGGATTTTGTGAGAAGCTCTTGGGGCTGGATAAGCGGGAGAGGGACTCGTGTACTGACACGATCATAATGTGCAGGGACAGGGGAAAGCAATTTTCAAACACGCTCCAGGACAGGCAGAAGCGGATGCTGCCGTCCGAATTGCCGCGAAGCTGCGCCCCTGTTTACCTGCCGTCTGAACGGATACGAAAAAATAGTGGTTGACACATCGCCCGACCTGTGGTATTATAGCAAAGGTTCGAGAGAGAACCTTGTAGGGGAATAGTTCAATGGTAGAGCAGCGGTCTCCAAAACCGTAGATGGGGGTTCGAGCCCCTCTTCCCCTGGTTGCAGTGTGGAGGAAAGATAGCTGAAATTCTTTGCTGAGGCAGGAGTTTCAGCTATTTTTATATCCAGGCTGCCGGAGTTTTTCATTTGGACAGTGAAACAGAGGAAAAAGCAGCGGCCTGTAAGCAGAAGGAGAATGGGAAATGGACAAAGAGATAATTATCAGAAAGTATGAAGCCAAAGACATTGGAGCCATGATTGAGATATGGAATGAGGTGGTGCGGGAGGGGAACGCATTTCCCCAGGAGGAGTGCCTGAGCCAGGAGTCAGGAACCGCATTCTTTGCCGGGCAGAGCTTCTGCGGCGTGGCGGAGGAGGCCAAAACCGGGAGGCTTTTGGGCATGTACATCCTTCATCCCAACAACGTGGGGCGCTGCGGCCATATCTGCAATGCCAGCTACGCGGTTTCTGCCGCCAGCAGGGGCATGCACATAGGGGAGAAGCTGGTGCTTGACTGCATCCTTCAGGCAGGGGCACTGGGCTTCCGGGTGCTGCAGTTTAACGCAGTGGTGGCCTCCAACACCCACGCCCGGCACCTGTATGAGAGAATCGGCTTCCATCAGCTGGGGACAATCCCCGGGGGCTTCCGCATGAAGGACGGGACGTATGAGGATATCTGCCCCTATTATATAGAGATTCCAAAGTTAAATTGAAATTCCCGGACAGCGGGCCGGGACGGATGAAAGGAGAGAGGCCATCTATGAATAAGAAGGAATGCAACGAGATAAAGAAGCTTTTTACACCCTCAGGCTGCGCCATTACCCGGATCTGCGGCTGCTATGTGGATGCGGAGAAGAATAAGCGGACCGAGCTCAAGGAGGCATTTTTGTCCCTGCCGGAGGAGGAGGCATTTAAATATTTTACCATTTTCCGGAATGGGATCTCTGGTACAGTGGGAAAGAACCTGATCAATATGGAGTTTCCTCTGGAGGCGGAGGCAGAGGGGGGAACCCAGAGCTTTCTCCTAAAGCTGCGGGACAGCGAGCTGAAGGACGATGCCCTGATAGAAGAATTTTACGATAAGATTATCGAGAACTATGATTACGGGGAAAATTACTATATCATCCTCATACACGGGGCCTACGACATTCCCGCAAAAGCATCGGACGGCATGGAGATGTTTGACGCATCGGACTATGTGTATTCTTTTATCCAGTGTACCATCTGCCCGGTGAAGCTCTCCAAGGCAGGGCTCTGCTATAATTCCGCCACCAATGCCATTGAGAATCGGGTGCGGGACTGGCTGGTGGAGGCGCCCATCCAGGGATTTTTGTTCCCGGCCTTCAATGACCGGAACACGGACATTCACGGCCTGCTCTACTACATAAAGAAGCCGGAGGAGATGCCGGAGGCCTTCATTGACCAGGTGCTTGGCTGCCGGATCCCCATGTCCGCCAAGGAGCAGAAGGAGACCTTCCAGGCCATTGTGGAGGAAACCTTGGGGGAAAACTGTGATTTTGAGACGGTGAAGAGCATTCACGAGAACTTAAGCGAGCTTTTGGAGGAGACAAAGGACGAGCCCGTTCCTCTGACCCTGGACAAGGTGCAGGTGAAAAAGCTCCTTGAGAACAATGGGGCCAGCCAGGAAAAGCTGGAGGAGCTGGAGGAGCGGTATTCCCAGGCCGGGGAGGAGGCGCCTGCGCCCTTTGTGGTTTCCAATGTGGTGAACGCAAAGAGCTTTGACATAAAGACCCCTGACGTGAGCGTTAAGGTGGCGCCGGACAAGACGTATCTGGTGGAGACCCGCATAGTGGACGGCCGCCCCTGCATTGTCATTGCCATCAATGAGCATGTGGAAATTAATGGAATTTCCGTGCGGCCGGTTGCGGCAGAGAAGGCGGAAAATCAGATGTAGCACCGTTACGCGTCCTGTTATATTTGTATGAAGATGTCTGGACAAATAAGAATATAGTTGCTATAATGACTATGTTGCTCGAATTTTATACAATAACAGGAGGTTAGAGACACAAATGAGTCGAACAATTAAAGCGGGCTGCGTGTACCGTCAGTACACGAAGGACGGTGTGTTTATCGCAGATTATAAGAGCTCCAGAGCCGCCTTTGAAGCAACCGGAGTATCTGTTGGCTCGATTGCCAGAGCAGCCCATGGAGAGAGGAAAACAGGAGGGGGTTATCTGTGGCGGGTGGTTCCGGAGGATTCACCCAAGGATCCGATTGTGGTGGATCTCACCAGCCGGATTGGCCATCACGACAAGCGTCCGCTGATTCAGAAGACGCTGGACGGAGAGGTAGTTGGGGAGTACCTTTCCATCGCCCACGCCAGCCGGGCGCTAAACATCAGCAGGAGAAGTCTTTCCTGCGCGGTGAGCGGCGCACAGAAGACAGCGGGCGGATACCGCTGGGAAGAGAAGAAGGAGAAGGAATAAGGAAATTATGGGGAGAAGAACCGCTGCCCGGCAGGCGCATCTGTCAGGCAGCGGTTCTTTGCGCACATCCCGCAATGCATGCCCCTGCGGGGCGGGTGCGCTTCGCGCAAAAAGGTATAGCAAAATGTGGGATTTTATAGTACAATAGTACGTAAAGGCGCCCCCGGGGGCATTTGACCGGTGGCACATTTTTAAAAAATGGCAGCTGTCCGGCTTTTTTGTCCGGGATATCTGCCTAAAATTGTAACAGGGAAAGGGGTTTATGTATGGCAAAAAAGAGGAATATCATCGTAGGACAGTCGGGAGGACCCACAGCCGTTATCAATTCAAGCCTGGCAGGAGTCTACAAGACGGCGAAGGAGAGAGGCTTCCACAAGGTTTACGGGATGCTTCACGGGATAGAGGGACTTTTGGATGAGATGTATGTGGATCTGTCCACCCAGATCCATTCGGATATGGATATTGAGCTGTTAAAGCGGACGCCGTCGGCTTTCCTGGGATCCTGCCGCTACAAGCTGCCGGATATCCACGAGAATCCGGATATTTATGAGAAGATATTTTCCATTCTGGATAAGCTGGATATTGAAGTGTTCATCTACATCGGGGGAAATGACTCCATGGACACTATCAAGAAGCTGTCTGACTACGCCATTGTAAAGGGCCACAACCAGAAGTTTTTGGGGGTCCCCAAGACCATTGACAACGATCTGGCGCTGACGGACCACACGCCGGGCTTCGGAAGCGCGGCCAAGTACATCGCTACCTCCACCAAGGAGGTTATCCGGGACGCCATGGGCCTTTCCTATAAGCGCCCCATGGTTACCATCATGGAGATCATGGGCCGCAACGCGGGCTGGCTCACGGGAGCCACAGCCCTGGCCAAGACCGAGGAGTGCTGCGGTCCGGATCTGATCTACCTTCCGGAGGTTCCCTTTGACATTGAAAAGTTTGAGAAAAAGTGCACGGATCTCCTGAAGAAAAAGCCCTCCATCGTGGTGGCGGTGTCCGAGGGAATCAAGGCCCCGGACGGCCGCTATGTGTGCCAGATGGCCGGGGGAAGCGATTATGTAGACGCCTTCGGCCACAAGCAGCTGGCGGGCACTGCAGCCTATCTGGCAGCCTACCTTGCGGAGAAGACCGGGCACAAGACCCGGGCGGTGGAGCTGTCCACCCTTCAGAGAAGCGCTTCCCACATGGCCTCCCGCGTGGACATCAACGAGGCCTTTATGGTAGGCGGAGCTGCGGTGAAAGCTGCGGACGAGGGGGACACGGGCAAGATGGTGGTCATCGACCGCGTATCCGACGATCCCTATATGAGCGCCGCAGGCATCTACGACGTACATAAAATTGCCAACAATGAAAAGCTGGTTCCCAGAAACTGGGTAACCCGGGACGGAAGCTACGTGACCCAGGAATTCATTGACTATGTGGAGCCTCTGATCCAGGGGGACTACCAGCCCTTTATGGTGAACGGACTTCCCCAGCACCTGGTGCTGCGGCGGTAAAATCCATAAAAAGCTCAAAAGACAAGGGTTTTTGGCCAGAAGAAACAAAAAGAATCGGCAGGGTTTCTCCGATATTTGGAAAGCCCTGCTTTTCTTTTGTACAAAAATAAAAACAAAAAAAGCAGTCGAATAGGAGAATTTCACAAGAAAAAATCCTGGAAGATCCTGCCAGGAGGGCGGGCGGAATTTGACAAATGGGCGGCGCAGTGCTATATTTTAGTCGCAGTATCGTACACGAAATGATCATTTTAACCGGACGCCGCCTGCGATGTTCCCATACATGCAGGGGGACGCCCTGCAAAAAGGAGTTTTGTAGAATGAAAGAAAAGAAAATCATGCTTCCAACCGTAGAAATTGCAAAGAAATTTGTGGAAGAAGCGACCAAGTGTGATTTTGATATCGATGTATTTTACAACAGGGTGACCATTGATGCAAAGTCCATTCTTGGCGTGCTGAGCCTTGACCTGACCAAGGTGCTCACCGTGCAGTACAACGGGGAGAACAAGGAGTTTGAGGCTTATCTGGAGAGTATATCGCCGGAGGCTGTGGCTGCGGCGGCATAGGACTGGCGTGCGGAAGAAGATAACGCAGCAGGCGCATAGGGCGCTCCTGACCGGCTTGCGGGCGGTCCAGGAGGATGAAGGAGACGGGTTTGCAATCCGTCTCCTTTTGTGCTATCCTTACTTTGAAAATCCCGCAGCCGGGCGCAGGCAGGTTTGCCTTGAAAATCCGCAGGCGGCGGCATGTATTCAAAAGGAGGGAGCACCGTTGGAGGGAAGAGAGGAGCCGGCAGTCCGTATTTCCGTGAGAAATCTGGTGGAATTTATTCTCCGATCCGGAGATCTGGATAACCGCAGGACAGCGGGCGCCAAAAAGGAGGCCATGCTGGCCGGCGGCAGGCTCCACCGCAAGATCCAGCGGGCTATGGGAGGGGACTACAGGGCGGAAGTCAGCTTAAAGTGCAGGGTGGAAAAGGAGGGCGTATCCATTCTGGTGGAGGGCCGGGCGGACGGTATTTTTTCCGATGAGGAAGGGGAGGCCATCGACGAGATCAAGTGCGTCTACATGGATCCTGCAAGGCTTACGGCGCCGGACCCCCTGCATTTGGCCCAGGCCCTGTGCTATGCCTACATGTATGCCAGGGATCGGGGCTCTGCCCTTATGGGCGTCCAGATAACCTACTGCTCCATTGAGACGGAGGAGATCCGCCGCTTTCGGGAAAACCGCACCATGGAGGAGCTGTCCCAGTGGTTTGACAAGCTCACCGGCGCGTATGCCAGGTGGGCCCGTTATCTTTTGGCCCACAGAGAACGGCGGCAGGAGAGCTTAAAGAAGCTGGAGTTTCCCTATCCCTATCGGGACGGCCAGAGGCAGCTGGCCGTAGATGTGTACCGCTGCATTGCGCGGCAGAGAAACCTCTTTATCCAGGCCCCCACAGGGGTGGGAAAAACACTCTCCACCATATTTCCCAGCCTGAAGGCCATGGGGGAGGGGCACGGGGAGAAGCTGTTTTACCTCACGGCAAAAACCATCACCCGCCGGGCGGCGGAGGAAGCCCTGGACATTCTCAGGGAGAGAGGCGGCTTATACTTTACCTCGGTCACGGTGACGGCCAAGGAGAAGCTGTGCATCCTCAAAAAGCCGGACTGCAACCCGGAGGCCTGCGAGAGGGCGAAGGGCCATTTTGACAGGGTCAATCAGGCCGTGTACGAGATGATCGTGGGGGAGAATCGGATCACCCGGGAGAAAATCCTGCAGTGCGCAGAGCATTTTCAGGTATGTCCCTTTGAGCTCTGCCTGGATCTTGCGGACTGGGCGGACGGAATTATCTGCGACTACAATTATGTATTTGACCCCAATGTGCGGCTGAAGCGGTATTTTGGAGACGGAAGCTCAGAAAAGCGGTATTTATTCCTGGTGGATGAGGCGCACAACCTGGTGGATC
>CALWRY010000030.1 GCA_944384065.1 uncultured Enterocloster sp.
GGGGGGCTAAGCTTCTGGGAGAGCTGGGGTGCTGCCGCGTGGTGCCGGCCAGGGAGATTTCCCTGGAGGAGATCCGGCGCATCCGCCGGGAGACCGGCCTGGAGGTGGAGGTCTTTGTCCACGGCGCCCTGTGCTACTGCTATTCCGGCCAGTGCCTGATGAGCAGCCTGATTGGAGGACGGAGCGGCAACCGGGGGCGCTGCGCCCAGCCCTGCCGCCTTCCCTACCAGGTTTGGGAGGACGGGAAGCCGATCCTTAAGGGAAATGTGCTGAGTATGAAGGATCTCTGCACATTGGATATTTTGCCGGACATTTTGGAGGCCGGGGCGTATTCCCTAAAGATCGAGGGGCGGATGAAGAGTCCCCGCTATGTGGCGGGCGTGGTGAGCATTTACAGAAAATATGTGGACCGGTATCTGGAGCAGGGAAGAGAGGGATACTATGTGGAGCCGGAGGACAAGCGGGCCCTCTTAGATCTGGCCAGCCGCCCGGAATTCACCCAGGGATATTATAAAAAGCACAATGGGAGAGACATGATTGCCCTGGGAGAGAAGCCTGCTTTCCGCCAGGGAAATCAGGCGCTGTTTGACTATCTGGACGAGGCATTTGTGGGGAAGGAGCCAAAGGAGCCGGTGTCTGCAAGGGCTGTTTTCCAGGAGGGGGAGGCGGCGCGGCTGCTTCTTGAATCCGGGGATGTGAAGGCCGAGGTCTGCGGAGATGTGTGCCAGAGGGCCCAGAAGCAGCCAGCCACAGAGGAGAGCGCGGCGCGGCAGCTGGGAAAGACGGGCGGGACGCCCTTTGCGATGCAGGAGCTGTCGGTGGACCTGGAGGGAGAGCTTTTTCTTCCGGTTCAGGCGCTGAATAAGCTGCGGAGAGATGGGCTGGAGGCCCTGCAGGAGGCCATGGTGAGCCGGTGGCGCCGGGAGACGGACGGGGCAGAGCCGGTGAGCGCGGCGGGAGGCAGCGCGGAGGAGCCAGGGCACGCGGCGGGAGGCGGTGCGGCCGAGCCAAGACATGCGGCGGGAACGGCTGCGGCAGAAGGCAGAACCGCATCAGCCTCAGGCCCGAAGCTCACCATTTCCCTGGAGGAGGCCTGGCAGCTTGCCCCTGCGCTGGACGCGGCGCAGGCGTCCCGGATCTATCTGGATGCAGGGGGATTTGCGCCGGAGACCTGGGCGGATCGGGTGCGGGACTGCCGCAGGGCGGGGAAGGAGTGCTGGCTCATGCTGCCTCACATCTTCCGAAGCCGGGAGGAGGCATATTTTGCACGGAGCTGGCAGCAGCTTCTGGATGCGGGCTTTGACGGGATTCTGGCGAAGAACCTGGAGGAGGCTGTGTGGCTTAGAGAGCAGGGGATCCGCCTTCCTGTGGGCTTTGATTCCTCGGTCTACAGCTGGAACAGCACTGCCAATGAGACATTAAAGGAGCTGGGCGCGGCGTTTTTCACGCTCCCGCTGGAGCTGACCCGCCGGGAGATGGAGCCGGTGGTCCGGGCAGGAGAGAGGCGGGACTTTCCGGCGGAGCTGGTGATCTACGGATACTACCCAATGATGGTGACGGCCCAGTGCCCCATCAGCACAGCGGAGGGCTGCTCCCACACGCCGAAGCTCACGGCGCTTAAGGATCGGACGGGGGCCCTCCTGCCGGTAAAGAACCGCTGTGCCTTCTGCCAAAACACGATTTTCAATCCCCTCCCCCTGTCCCTTGTGGGCTGCCTTAAGGAGGCGGCGAGACTGGCTGCGGACAGCCTGAGGCTCTCCTTTACGGTGGAGAGCCGGGAGGAGACGGAGCGCGTCCTCAAGGCATTCGCCCGGTTCCCGGAAGGGATGGGGGAGGACAAGGAGGCTGTGAAGGAGTTCACCCGGGGGCATTTCAGACGCAGAGTGGAGTAGGTGCCTATGACGAATCTGATCGTGGAAATATCCAAATATGTGATGATCCTCCTGATGGCGGTCTATACCTACGCCAATTTCCGCTATTTTTCCGTCAGGGATGAGGACAGAAAAAGGGGAATCTGCCGGAGGCAGAACGCAGCCATGCTGGCCATCCATTTTCTGGCCTATCTGGTTATGTATCTGAGCCGGGAGGATCCGGACCTGCGGAGCCGCCTGGCCGCGTTTTACTGCGCGCAGGTGGTATTTTTCCTGTGCTACACCATCTTTTCCCACATGATTTACCGGAACATCTCGCGGATACTGGTGAATAATTCCTGCATGCTTCTCTGCGCCGGGCTGATTATGCTGACGCGGCTCTCCCTGGATGCCGGGATGGAGCGGGCCATTCGCCAGTTTGCCATTGCGGCTGCGGCTGCGGCCGGGGCCTGGCTGGTTCCCTGGGTGATGGAGCGGTTCTGGCAGCTGTACCGCTTCCAGTGGGTTTACGCGGGGGCCGGACTGGGAATTCTGTTTTTGGTGTTTTTGGTGGGAAATGAGAGCTTCGGGGCCCAGCTGTCCCTGTCCTTCGGGGAGTTCTCCCTTCAGCCCTCGGAATTCGTGAAGATCAGCTTTGTGTTTTTTGCTGCCTCCATGTTTTATCAGGGCGTAAATTTTAAGCGGGTGGCCGCAGCCACGGCCATAGCGGCGGCCCATGTGATTATCCTGGTGCTCTCAAAGGATCTGGGGAGCGCCCTGATCTTTTTTGCCACCTACCTGCTCATGCTCTTTGCGGCCACAGGGAACTGGCTCTATCTGGGAAGCGGCTTAGGGCTGGGAGCAGGGGCCTCGGCGGCGGCTTACGGGCTGTTCGGCCATGTGCGCCGCCGGGTGGAGGCCTGGAGGAATCCTTGGGCGGACATTGACAACACGGGCTATCAGATCACCCAGTCTCTCTTTGCCATCGGCACCGGCGGGTGGTTCGGCATGGGGCTGTGCCAGGGGATGCCCTGGCGGATCCCTGTGGTGGAGAAGGACTTCATTTTCTCCGCTATATCGGAGGAGATGGGCGGGATCTTTGCCCTCTGTCTTCTGCTCATCTGCCTGGGCTGCTTTATCCAGTGCATGATGACGGCGGCACGGATGCAGGCGGCCTTCTATAAGCTCATCGCCTTTGGGCTTGGCGTGGAGTACATGATCCAGGTGTTCCTGAATGTGGGGGGCGTAACAAAACTTATCCCCTCCACGGGGGTGACCCTGCCCCTTGTCAGCTATGGCGGAAGCTCCTTGGCCGCCACCTTCTTAGTTTTCGGCATCATCCAGGGGCTTCACATCATCAAGGAGAATGACGAGGAGGAGCTCAAAGAGGAGAGGAGGCCAAATGGGAAAGAAAGAGCCTAAATCCAACAAGGTTATCCTGGCAGTCACCTATCTGGGGGCGGCCCTGTTTCTGGGGCTGGCTGGGTATATGGGATATTTTCTCCAGGTACAAAGGGAGACCGTGATCAACAACTCCTACAATGCCCGGCTGGACAGCTTCGCGAACCGGGTGGTCCGGGGGCGGATCCTGGCGGCGGACGGCACGGTGCTTGCGGAGAACCGGACGGACGGGGAGGGAAATGAGACCCGGATCTATCCCTTCGGAACGGTTTTCGACCATGTGGTGGGCTATTCCTCCAACGGGAAAACAGGGATTGAGTCCCTGGCGAATTTTTATCTTCTCACCTCCCATGTGAATCTGGCGGAGCAGGTTGTAAATGAGCTGGGAGGCACAAAAAGCCAGGGGGACGATGTGTATACCACCCTGGATCCGGAGCTTCAGCAGGCGGCCTGGGCGGCCCTGGGGGACCGCAGGGGGGCGGTGATCGCCATGGAGCCGGATACGGGAAAGATCCTTGCCATGGTGTCAAAGCCGGGCTATGACCCCAACACCCTGGCGCAGGACTGGGAGGTGTTAAACGCGGACGGGGGAGGACAGAGCCCCCTCTTAAACCGGGCAGCCCAGGGGCTCTACCCGCCGGGATCCACCTTCAAGATTGTCACAGCCCTGGAATATATGCGGGAGCATCCCCAGGACTATAAGGACTACCGGTTTGACTGCAGCGGCACCTATGTAAATGGGGACTACACCATCCGGTGCTATCACGGGGAGTCCCATGGGAGCCAGGATTTTGTCCAGGCTTTTGCGAACTCCTGCAATGGGGCGTTTGCCAGCCTGGGGCTTGAGTTAGATCTGGCCTCGCTAAAGGGGACGGCTGAGGAGCTTTTGTTTAACCGGGAGCTGCCCCTCACCGGATTTCCCTACAAGGAGAGCTCCTTTGTCATGGAGCCGGGGGCGGGAACCTGGGAAATCCTTCAGACCTCCATGGGACAGGGAAAGACGGAGATGACGCCCCTGCACAACGCGCTGCTGACAGCGGCTATCGCCAACGGCGGGACACTCATGAAGCCCTATCTTCTGGACCGGGTGGTGAGCGCCGGGGAGGAGGAAGTGAAGAAATTCATGCCGGAGGCCTGGGGAAGCCTGATGACAGCCCAGGAGGCGGCAAATCTCACGGAGCTTATGGAGGCGGTGGTCACGGTGGGAACCGCCTCCGCCCTGCGCACGGACGCCTACCAGGCGGCCGCAAAGACAGGCTCCGCAGAGTTTGAAACGGGAAGGGAGACCCATGCCTGGTTCACGGGCTTTGCCCCGGCGCAGGATCCGAAGCTGGTGGTCACCGTGCTGGTGGAGGAGGCCGGAACCGGGGGACGGGCGGCGGCTCCCATCGCCAGGCAGCTTTTTGATATATATTTGACGCGGTAAGGGCGGCGGACGGCGCAAGAACAGAGCGGCGCTTGTCCGGAGCAGACGGCTGCTTTACATTCAGAGAGAAAGGAGAAACCGCATGTTTCGAGCGGATGATTACGTGAAGGTGGAAAGCCTTGGGGAGGCATATGAGCTCTGCAAGAAGCGGAGCAGCCTGGTGATTGGCGGCATGGTCTGGATGAAGATGACCAATGTGACGAAGAGGACCATTGTGGATCTGTCCGGCCTGGGGTTGGATGGAATTGAGGAGACGGAGGACGCATTTTCCATCGGGTGCATGTGCACCCTGCGCCAGCTGGAGACCCATGAGGGGCTGAACCGATATTTTGGGGGTATTTTTAAGGAATGTACCCGGCACATCGTGGGGGTGCAGATGCGAAACTGCGCCACCGTGGGGGGAAGCGTCTGGGGAAGGTTCGGATTCTCCGATATTCTCACCTGTCTGCTGGCCCTAGACGCCCAGGTGGAGCTCTATCACGAGGGGATCCTTTCCTTGGAAGAGTTTGCGGCCCGGCCGGTGCGGCGGGACGACAGGGACATCCTGGTGCGGGTGATTATAAGGAAGGACGGGCGGCGGGCAGCCTATGCCAGCCAGAGAAATTCACAGACGGATTTTCCGCTTATCGCCTGCTGCGTGTCCAATCTGGGAAGGTATTGGTTTGTGTCCATTGGGGCCAGGCCCGGCAGGGCAAGGCTTGCGCGGCTTACGGAGGATGATTTTGACACCCTGCCCAGGCTGGCCGCTGAGGCTGCGGGAGCATTTTCCTACGGCACAAATATGCGGGGAAGCGGGGAGTACCGGCATTTCCTGGCGGAGACCTACACCCGGCGGCTGATGGAGCAGCTGAGAGGAAGGAGCGTGAAGAGACAGTGAATATTGCATTTCGGTTAAATGGAAAACAGGTGCAGGCGGACATCCGGCCGGATACGCTGCTTCTCGATCTGGTGCGCCAGCTGGGGTGCCTGAGTGTAAAGCGGGGCTGTGAGACGGCAAACTGCGGCCTCTGCACCGTATGGCTGGACGGAAGGCCGGTGCTCTCCTGCTCCACCCTGGCCGTGCGGGCGGCCGGACGGCATGTGACCACCCTGGAGGGCGTCCAGGAGGAGGCGGAGGAGTTCGGCATGTTTCTCGCCAGGGAGGGCGGGGAGCAGTGCGGCTTCTGCAGCCCGGGCTTTATTATGAATGTGCTGGCCATGGCGCGGGAGATACCCGGAGCCGGCGAGGAGGAGATTAAGGAGTATCTGGCGGGGAATCTCTGCCGCTGCAGCGGGTATATGTCCCAGCTGCGGGCAGTGAAGAAGTATCTGGACGCCAAGACGGGCTTGGGCGCGGAGACGGCGGCTTGGGACGCCAAGGCAGGCTTGGCCGCAGAGGCGGTCTGCAGCGCCGAAGGAGGACAGTGATGGAGAATAAATACCAAGGATATAAAAATCCCCTGACGGGGAAGCGCTTCCGGGTGGTGGGAGCGCCCATTGTCAAGAAGGACGCCCGGGCCCTGGTGACGGGAAAGCCCGTGTACACGGATGATTTGGCTCCAAAGGACTGCCTGATCGTGAAGGTGCTGCGAAGCCCTCACGCCCACGCCCTGGCGGAGGAGATTGACTGCGGAGTGGCGGCAAAGATTCCGGGGATCGAGTGCATTCTTACCTGGAAGGACGTGCCCCAGAAGCGGTTTACCATGGCGGGACAGACATTTCCTGAGCCCAGCCCCTATGACCGGCTGATACTGGACCGGCGGCTCCGTTTTGTGGGGGACGCGGTGGCGATTGTGGCGGGAAGCAGCGAGGCGGCGGTGGATCACGCCATGCGGCTGATCCGGGTGAAGTACCGGGTGCTGGAGCCTGTGCTTGACATGCACGAGGCCAAGGACAGCCACATTCTGGTGCATCCGGAGGAGAACTGGCGCTCCCTCTGTCCGGTGGGGGCGGACAACAGCCGCAATCTCTGTGCCTCCGGCAAGGAGGAGGCGGGGGATCTGGAGGCAGCATTTGCGGAGTGTGCCCACGTGGTGGAACGGGTGTACCATACAAAGGCAAACCAGCAGGCTATGATGGAGACCTTCCGGGCATTTACCTACATGGATGTGTACGGCAGGTTAAATGTGGTGGCGTCCACCCAGATCGCTTTCCATGTGCGTCGGGTGCTGGCTCACGCTCTGGATTTGCCCAAGTCAAAGATCCGGGTGATTAAACCCCGCATCGGCGGCGGCTTCGGGGCAAAGCAGACGGTGGTGGCTGAGATCTATCCGGCGGTAGTTACCATGAAGACGGGGAAGGCGGCCAAGATGGTTTACAGCCGCTATGAGTCCCAGATCGCAGCCTCCCCACGGCACGAGATGGAGGTGCGGGTGAAGGCTGGCTGCGACAGCAAGGGGATCTTAAAGGCCCTGGATGTGTACACCTTATCCAACACAGGGGCCTACGGGGAGCACGGGCCTACTACGGTAGGCCTGTCCGGCCACAAGTCGATTCCTCTCTACGGGACGCCGAAGGCCTTCCGCTTTGCCTACGATGTGGTGTATACCAACCGGATGTCTGCCGGGGCGTACCGGGGCTACGGGGCCACCCAGGGGATTTTCGCCGTGGAGAGCGCCATCACGGAGCTGGCAGAGAAGGCGGGGATGGATCCGGTGGCCTTCCGTGAGAAAAATATGGTCCGCCAGGGCCAGGTAATGCCCGCCTATTACGGAGAGCGGACGGACAGCTGCGCCCTGGACCGGTGCGTGGCCCGGGTGAAGGAGATGATTGGCTGGGACGATATTTATCCAAGAAAGGATATGGGAAATGGAAAGGTGCGGGCCGTGGGCCTGGCCATGGCTATGCAGGGCTCGGCCATAGCCGGGGTGGATGTGGCCGGGGCCACTATCAAGGTGAATGACGACGGGTTTTACAGCCTGATTATCGGAGCGGCGGACATGGGAACGGGCTGCGACACCACACTGGCCCAGGTGGCCGCAGAGTGCCTGGAGTGCGATCCAGACGACATTGTGGTTTACGGCGTGGACACGGATATATCTCCCTATGATTCCGGATCCTACGCTTCCAGCACAGCCTATCTCACGGGAATGGCGGTGGTGAAGGCCTGCCAGGAGCTGAGGGAAAGGATTATTGACAAGGCGGCGAAATACCTGGAATGCAGCCCGGATGAGCTGGCCTTTGACGGGCGGACTGTGCGGCGGTTCCGGGCGGCGGGGGATGCCTCCGGCGCAGCCAGATCGGGCGGGGTGTCTGCCCCGGACGCCTCCGGCGCAGAGGCCGGGGCCATGGAAGAGATTTCTTTAAAGGATATCGCCAACCGGGCTATGTGCTTTAACGAGGACGCCCTGCAGGTTACCGTGTCCCACACATCCCCGGTGTCCCCGCCGCCCTTTATGGCGGGAGCGGCCGAGGTAGAAGTGGATACAGAGACCGGCCAGGTGGAGCTTCTCAATTTTGCAGCGGCGGTGGACTGCGGAACGCCCCTCAACCTTAATCTGGCCCGGGTGCAGACCGAGGGCGGTCTGGTTCAGGGCATTGGCATGGCGCTGTACGAGGAGGTGACCTATTCGGAGCGCGGCCAGATGTTTGAGAATTCCTTTATGCAGTACAAGGTTCCCACCCGGCTGGACATCGGAAAGATCCGGGTGGAGTTTGAGACCAGCTATGAGCCCACGGGGCCCTTTGGGGCTAAGTCCATCGGCGAGATTGTGATCAACACCCCGTCCCCGGCCATCGCGGACGCAGTGTACCATGCGGTGGGCGTGCGGGTGCGGGAACTGCCTATTACGGCGGAGAAGGTGTTTTGGGGAATGCATGGGAGAAAGTAATCCTTGCATATCTTTTGTAAAAGTTGTATACTAAAGCCAGTTATGGTTTATGCATAATCACAAGCATAGGCCGGGTTCACACCAAAACCAGGAGGGATTGCAATGATTGAGGCAACGAGCTGCGGCGGTGTGGTTATATTTCGTGGGAAGATTCTGGTTCTGTATAAGAATTACAGGAACAAGTATGAGGGCTGGGTCTTGCCTAAGGGAACGGTAGAAGCTGGCGAGGAGTATAAGGAGACGGCGCTCAGGGAGGTCAAAGAGGAGACCGGCGTCAGCGCCTCCATTATCAAGTACATCGGCAAGAGCCAATATTCCTTCAATACACCCCAGGATGTGGTGGAGAAGGATGTGCACTGGTATTTGATGATGGCCGACAGCTATTACAGCAAACCACAGCGGGAGGAATACTTTCTGGATTCCGGGTATTACAAATATTATGAGGCCTACCATCTGTTGAAATTCTCCAATGAAAAGCAGATTCTGGAGAAGGCTTACAACGAGTATCTGGACCTTAAGAAGAGTAACCTTTGGGGCAGCAAGAAGTATTTTTAGTGACAGTTCAGACAGCGGATAAAGAGGGACAAAGCATGCGGCAGGCTTGCCTGCGGGCGTGGGTTTGTCCCTTCTTTTTGATTCCCCTTGGTTGCGGGATGAGGGAAACATCAAGTTGGTCTTGTTTTAGCGGTGCGGTAACTGCTATAATTAGGTAAAGGTATTAATGATTCAAGGAGGACTCACATATGACACCAATCACCGTACTCTGCTACAAGAAGTGTACCACCTGCCAGAAGGCATGAAAGTGGCTGGATGCCCAGGGCGTCGCCTACACGGAGCGGCCCATCAAGGAGGAGAATCCCAGCCGGGAGGAGCTTGCGGCGTGGTATGAGAGGAGCGGGCTGCCATTAAAGCGATTTTTCAACACCAGCGGCAATCTGTATAAGGATATGAAACTGAAGGATAAGCTGCCCCAGATGAGCGAGGAAGAGCAGCTTGCTCTTTTGGCCACGGATGGGATGCTGGTGAAGCGGCCATTGGTGGTGGGAGAGGATTTTGTGCTCACGGGCTTTAAGGAGGCCGAGTGGAAGGAAAAGCTTGGGGCTTGCGTTTTGGAGAAATAAGTACGGACAGAAAGGCTGCGGCTGGACGATGGCCGCAGAGCGGTGGTAAAAAATGGGGGCGGTACTGCTGCGGGCAGCTTCCCTGGCGTTTATTATAGGGATTGGTATTTTTTTAAATGAGAGAAGGATGGTTGCGGCAGACGCAGGCGATGTGATAAAGAAGATTATGATACATATCACCCTGCCTGCCGCGATTATCGCGAATTTTGCGGCGATTCCTTCCATTCAGCCCTCGCTGGCTGCTGTGGCCGTTCTGGGCATAGCGGTGGATACCGCTATGATGGGATTGGGAGCATTTCTGACCCGGAGGGATGGGAAAGGCCGGCAGGTACTGTATATGCTGAATCTGCCGGCCTACAATATTGGAACTTTCTGCCTTCCTTTTATCCAGAGCTTTCTCCCGGCTATGGGAAGTGTGGCGGCCTGTGTGTTCGACGTGGGAAACAGCATGATGTGTACCGGCGGATCCTACGCCTTTGTGTCTGAATATGTTTCAGGCAGCAAAAAGGGAATCGACCTGCCAAATTTCGCCAAGCGGCTTTTGACCAGTCCGCCGTTAATGACCTATGTGGTGATGTTTGTCCTGTCCCTGGCCCGCGTGCCGGTTCCGGCTCAGGTGCTGGCCTTTATTGAGCCCATATCCTCGGCCAATCCCTTTATCGCCATGCTGATGCTGGGGCTTCTGTTTCACCTGGAGCTTAAACGGGCGTATCTGGGAGAAATTTTCCGAATATTGGCCTGGCGCTACGCATTCGCCGCAGCGCTGTCCTGCGGCATATATTTCCTGCTGCCCTTCGAGCTTGTGATCCGCCAGACACTGATCCTGGTATGCTTTGGCCCTATCAGCGCCATCGCACCGGCCTACACGGGAATGTGCGGGGGCGACGAGGGCCTGGCCAGCTGCGCAAACAGTATTTCCATTATCGGCAGCATGATCATTATGACAGGGCTTATCGGGGTGTTTGGACTGTTTTAGCGGGTGATTATACGGAAGAACGCAATGCCAAAGAGGAGGAACCGGTGAATGAACGAGAAAACTGTCAGCGCGGATGTTTTAGAAAATTATCCGT
Source organism: uncultured Enterocloster sp. (assembly GCA_944384065.1). Lineage (GTDB taxonomy): Bacteria > Bacillota > Clostridia > Lachnospirales > Lachnospiraceae > Enterocloster. The sequence goes on from CALWRY010000030.1 coordinate 10,678, forward strand.
CCATTGATGAGAAAAAAATAGACGCCCTTCTTGCAAAGGAAATAGAGGAGAGCCCGGCAAAGATTATCGTGCTGGATGATGATCCCACCGGCGTGCAGACCGTGCATGATATCTCTGTGTATACGGACTGGGACGCGGACAGCATCCGGCAGGGGCTGGAGGAGAAAAATAAGCTGTTCTATATACTGACCAACTCCCGGGGCTTCACGGCCAGGCAGACGGAAGCGGTTCACAGGACTATCGCGGAAAATATTGCAGAGGTATCACGGGAGATGGGGATCCCCTGTGTGGTCATGAGCCGCAGCGATTCCACCCTGCGGGGGCACTATCCCCTGGAAACCCGTATTTTAAAGGAGGTGCTGGAGGAGCGGAGCGGCCAGAAGATGGACGGGGAGATCCTATGTCCCTTCTTTAAGGAGGGAGGACGCTTTACCATCCGCAATGTGCACTATGTCCGGTACGGAGGCGAGCTGGTGCCTGCGGGGGAGACGGAATTCGCCAAGGACAAGACATTCGGCTACCATGCCTCCCATCTGGCGGAGTATGTGGAAGAAAAGACAGGCGGGGAATATAGGGCGGAGGATGTGGTATGCGTCAGCCTGGAAAGCCTGCGGGCCATGGACATCGACGGAATCGAGGCGAGCCTCATGGCGGTGGAGAATTTCAATAAGGTGGCGGTGAATGCCGTGGACTACTGCGACCTGAAGGTTTTCAGTACGGCGCTGTACCGCGCCATGGCCCGGGGGAAGAAGTTTATGTTCCGCACGGCGGCAGGCCTTGTAAAGGTTATGGGAGGCATCACGGATATCCCGCTTTTGACCCGAAAGGATATGGTGGTCCGGGAGACGGATATGGGGGGAATCGTGGTGGTTGGGAGCCATACGCAGAAGACCACGGCCCAGCTGGAAGCGCTTTTAAGCCTGGAAGGAGTAGAAGGCATTCCCTTCCACTCGGATCTGGTTCTCTCCGGCGACGCGGCCTTTGAGGAGGAGATTGCGCGCGTGGTGAGAAAGAGCGAGGCGGTTATGCGGACAGGAAAGACTGCGGTATGCTACACGGATCGGAAGCTTCTTTCTGTGGAAAATGACACGAGGGAGGAGGCGCTTGTGCGGTCCGTAAAAATCTCTGACGGCGTCCAGGCGCTGGTGGGAAGGCTTTCCGTGACGCCGGCCTTTGTGGTGGCAAAGGGAGGAATTACCTCCAGCGATGTGGGGACCAAGGCCCTCAAGGTGAAGCGTGCGGATGTGATGGGACAGGTGAAGCCAGGTATTCCGGTCTGGAGAACAGGGCCGGAGAGCCGTTTCCCCCAGACTCCCTATGTGATTTTTCCGGGAAATGTGGGGGAGAAGGAGACGCTTAAAGAGGTCGTGCAGGTGCTGGCCCGATCCGACGGGTAGGAACGGTGCAGAGGGGATAGCCTGGAAGATGGAAAACGCCGGTCTTTTTAGACCGGCATTTTTGGGCTGGTATTTTTCGCCTTACAGGAAATTGCGTTTTTGAGCCTTCAGAAGAAACGGCAAAAAATTGTCTTAGGATCGGGCCATACGAAATTCTTTGGGAGTCTCTCCCGTATATTCCTTGAAAATTCGATTAAAGTAGGAAGGTGTTGCAAATCCTACATAAAAGGATATTTTGCTGATGCTCAGATCGGAGGTGATGAGCAGTTTTTTTGCATTTTCAATTCGTATGCCGTTCAGGGCCTTATTGGGAGTAATGCCGTATTCCTTTTTTAAGCACCGTATAATATGGGTGGGGTGAAAATTAAAGTGCTCGGCAATGTTTTCCAGAGTCAAAGGCAGATGGTAGTTCTGCATAATGTACTCCATAATACTGACAGCCAGCAATTCGGAGGAGGACATCTGAGGATAGGATACCTGTATAAAATTCAGCAATTTCAGAAAAAGTTCCTGGCACTCCAGCGGGGAGAGGGGAGTCTGCCCCTGATCCTCTTTTTGCTGATATTTGTCAATGTTGGCGGAGATCAGCTTGGAAAAGCAGACGGAGAATTCATTGCCCTCCAGCGGCGAGAGCTTTTTATATATGGGCAGAGTGAGCTGGCTTTTCCGGTCGTCATAGGAGTACAGGGAATGCCGCTCCCCCTTGATCAAACGAATATCGTTGGAGTAATTGTATTCCCCTACCGTGCGAAAATGCAGCCATTTAAATTTCGTTTTGACGGAGACGCTTTTGTGGCCGAAATGCATGGCGTCCGGACGGATGATCAGGACATCATTTTCCCTCAGATGGTAGGGCATATTGGCATCGGTGATAAAAAGCTCACCGTATTCCACAAAGATCAGATCGAAAATGCCGATATTCACCCTCTGCCTGTGGGCGTCGCCCGGGCGGTATAATGCGTCGCCCGCAAGGATAAAGTGGGGAAATGGCGGTGTGACAAAATTGATATATGGCATAGCCGGCTCCTGAATATAATTTTATGCATTAATTTTATCAAATAAGAAGCATGAATTCAATATTTTAGAAAAATATAATGCTAATTTTGTACTAGTATCGGCCAATAATGTGACTTTTTATTATGGGAAGTGAATTGTATAATATGTACATCATATCAGTTGGCCGACGGATATTTAACGTAAAAATTTACCAGGAGGTATACTATGAAAAAAAGAAATTTGGCAGTTTTGCTGACTATGGGAATGGCCTTTTCTATGCTGGCAGGATGCGGATCATCAAGCCAGACGGACAGTGCCTCTGACACTACATCCGGCAGCGCGGCGGAAAGCGCTGCTGAGACCGAAGCGGAGAGCGCATCGGACGAGGAAGCCGCCGGGGAGAAGAAAACGCTTACGGTATGGGTAAGAGAATCTACCGCAGAGGCAGCTAAGTCAGCGGCGGAAAAGTATAATCAGATTCAGGACGCAGTGAACGTGGAGGTTGTGGTGCAGGTGAGCAGCTCGGTTGCGGAGCAGTTTACCCTTGCTCTGGCGGCCGGAGAAGCGCCTGACGTAATTTCCCTGGACTGCACGAAGGTGCCGTACTTTGCCGCTAACGGAGCCTTTACGGATATCTCTGACCGGTACGAAGCCCTGGAATATAAAGACCAGTTCAGCGAAGGAATGATGAAATCAGGCCAGGTAGACGGGAAGACCTATGCGGTGCCGTTCTCGCCGGACGTATCCGTGCTCTTATACAACAAGGATCATTATACGGAAGCAGGGCTTGACCCGGAGGATCCGCCGGAAACCTGGGACGAGCTCATTGAGTATTCCCAGAAGCTGACAAACGGCGACCGCTACGGCTATGTGTACGCAGGCGGACACAACAGCGCATACCTCTTTACATTTATGCCCTACGTGTGGAACAACGGCGGCGAATTCCTGTCCGAGGACGGAAAGCAGTGCCTCTTAAATGAGGAAAAAGCGATTGAGGCTGTGCAGCTGCTGTCCGACATGATCAATGTGTACAAGGTAACGCCCCCCAGCACCATCAGCTATTCCTGGGGAGAGGCGCAGGATGCCTTCCTGACAGGCCAGGCCAGCCAGATCGTGCTTGGAAGCGCGGCCATCTACAACTTTGTAAACGGAACGGCTGATATGAACTGGGGAGCCTGCCTCATACCCAAGGGACCGTCCGGATCCGGATATGCTTCCTTCTCAGGCGGAGACTCCATTGGAATCACCTCTCAGTGCGAAGACGTGGAAGAGGCATGGAAGTTTATCGAATATGCCCTCTCCGAGGATGTGCAGGTTGAGGAGCTTGCAAAGGGCGGATGCCTGCCTGCAAGAAAGGATTTCTTTGACAATGAGTACTTTGACGCAACGCCCCAGTATGAGGTTCTGAAGGAAGCGCTGGAGGTATCGCATACGCCCTACTCTCTGAAGTATGATGAAATGTACACGCCTATTCTGGACAATATGCAGCGCTGCCTGAATCAGGAAGTAACTCCGGAGGAAGCGGTGAACACCATCACAGAACAGATTAACGCCCTTCTGGCGGAATAGGGGAACATTAGGCGTTATTTGAAAGGGAATGTAAAAATATGAAAGCTCAAGGAAGAATAGGACATACAATGCTGTCATATATGTTCGTGCTGCCTGCCATGGCCTTAAATGTCGTATTTTTTATTCTGCCGTTCATACAAACGCTGCGGGTATCATTTTACGAATGGTCGGTGCTTGGGGAAAAGAACTTCATATTTCTGGACAACTATGCGGCGCTGTTTCAGGACCATCAGTTCTGGGTGTCGCTGGGCTTCACCTTGAAATATGCTCTGTTTGTAACCCCGTGCTTGTTTGTCTTTGCCTTTATCCTTGCCCTTTTGATCAATGGCGCATTTGCGGGAGTGAATTTTTTTCGCTCCCTCTACTTTGCGCCGGTGGTCATATCAATGGCTTGCTGCAGCATGGTCTGGCTCTGGATTTACAATGACCTTTACGGCGTACTGAATTATATCCTGGAGACCACGGGCATTATCGATGATCCCATATTGTGGATGAACTCCGGGGAGACGTCGCTTCCGGCCATTATCTTTATGATTACATGGAAGATGTCGGGATTTACCATGCTGATTATTCTGGCGGCTTTTCAGAGCGTGGATGAACAGGTATACGAGGCGGCGCGGGTAGACGGGGCAAATAAGATAACACAGTTTTTCAAGATTACGCTTCCGTTAATAAAACCGCAGGTGGCGCTGGCTCTTATAATGTCGGTGACAGGGTCGGTTCTGGCGTTTGAACAATTTTCCATTATGACAAAGGGCGGACCGAGCCAGACAACGACGACCATCGTCCATTATATCTACAATACGTCCTTTAAATATTTCAAAATGGGGTACGGATCAGCCATGACCGTGATTCTGCTGTTTATATTGGGGGCTTTAAGTTTCCTCCAATATAAGGTATTAAAAGATCCGACAAAGTAGAGGAGAAGGCTATGAAGAAAATTACAAAGAAAACCGGGATTAATTCGATACTGGGACTTTTGTTTATTCTGCCTTTGTACTGGACGATTGTAACGTCTCTAAAAGGGAAGACCGAGATATATGCCACGCCGCCCTCATTGATTCCGAAAGCGCCCACGCTGGAAAATTATACTCGAATTTTGACACTGGAGAACGGCATATACAGAGAATACTTTATCAATTCGCTTGTAGTAACCGCTGTCACGATCCTTCTGACCGTGGTGATCAGCGTGCTGGCCGGATACGGCCTGTCAAAACTGAAGCTGAAGGGCGGCCGGGTCATGCTGGCATGCATACTGGCCACCATTATGATCCCATTTCAGGCTCTGCTCAATCCGCTGTACATGATTATGGCGAAGCTTCATCTGCTGAATACAGTGACCAGCTTGATACTGATCTACACCACATTCCATTCGCCATTCTGCATCTATATGATGAAGAACGCATTTGACACAGTTCCGGACGAGCTCCTCGAATCGGCAAAACTGGACGGAGGAGGAAACTTAAAAATATTTTCCAAGGTGTGCCTGCCGCTTACATGGACGTCGATTGCGACGATTGCGGTTTATTCGGCTTACACAACATGGAACGACTATCTGATTGCCCTTGTATTTGCAAACAGCAGCAGTATTAAAACCTTTAATGTGGGCCTGACAAATCTGGCAATCGGAGTTTATGGAACAGATTGGGGCATTTTGACCTCCGGGGCGATGATGGGAATGCTTCCGATTATGATTCTGTTCTTATTCCTGCAGAAATACTTTATAAAGGGAATGCTGAGCGGAGCTCTGAAATAAAATGCAGCTGTTCAGGACGGCTGCCAGAAAATGAAGAATGAGAGGAAAGAAATGATGGCCGCAGAGATGAAGAAAAAACTGAGATGTGTGAATATTCCGGACGTAGAGCCGGAAGGGTGGCTCAAAGACCAGTTTGAAATTCAGATGAACGGGCTGACGGGAAAACTTTACGATGTGTGGGACAGTGTGGGAAGTTACTCCGGATGGCTTGGCGGGACAGGAGAAAACTGGGAACGGGCGCCGTATTACCTGGACGGGCTGCTTCCATTGGCCTACTATTTGAAGGACAAGGAGCATTGGGATATTGCAGAACGGTTCGTGGAGTGGACGTTAAACAGCGTTGACGAGGAGGGCAATTTCGGCCCTGTGACAAGCAAGGAAGATTACTGGTCGAGATTTGTTATGCTGAAGGTGCTGATTCAGTACCATGAGATAACGGAGGACGAGCGGGTGCTGAACCTGATGGGGAGGTATTTTGCCTACCTGGAAAATGAGCTTCCCAGACGTCCCATGACCCTGTGGTCAAGAGCCAGAGGCGGGGATCTTTTGTACTGCATGGTATGGTACAGCGGGAAGACCGGGGAGGATCTGTCCGGTCTGGCCACTCTGGTGAGGGAGCAGTCCCTGGACTGGACGGATATTTTCAGCAACTTTCCCTACGTGCGGGCCACGGATTACTATTATAATTGGGAAAGCCTGGTGTCCCATTACAAGAAGCCAATGCTGGACGGCGTAACGAACTATCACACCCACCATATTGTAAATCTGACCATGGGCTTTAAATACCCTGCTATGCTTGCGTACTTTTTCGACGATATGGATTTTGAGAAGAACGCGAAAATGGGAATGGAGAGCGCAGAGCGGTATCATGGGGTTGCCTGCGGCGCGATCAATGGGGACGAGCATCTGGGCGGCAACGATCCGTCAAGGGGAGCCGAACTCTGCTCCGTTGTGGAATACATGTTCAGCCTTGAGACCATGATAGAGAAATTCGGCAGTACGGAAATGGCGGATAAACTGGAGAAGCTTGCCTTTAACGCGCTGCCGGCCACAATAGCGGAAGATTATATGTCCCACCAGTACGACCAGCAGGCCAACCAGGTGATCTGCAGCAAGGCGAAGAGAAACTGGTACAATAATAACGATGAGGCAAATATATTCGGCCTGGAGCCCCATTTTGGATGCTGCACGGCCAATATGCATCAGGGCTGGCCGAAGCTGCTCAAGGGCATGTGGCTCTGGGAGGATGAAAATACGCTTGTATCCATGGTTCACGCCCCCAGCAGGATCCATACGGATGTGAACGGAAAAAAGGTGGAGATACAGGAAGTCACAAACTATCCGTTTAAGGGCGAAATAGCGTATCGGGTGATTTCGGCAGGCGCTGGCAATATGACGTTAAAGATCCGGATTCCCGGATGGTGCGAGGCGGCCGCGGCCAGCAGGGACAGCGATCCGCAGGCGGAATTAAAGCCGCAGGACGGATACATCGCGGTTTTGTGCCTGAAAGAGGGCGAGACCATCCGCGTCAAGCTGGATATGCAGATCAAGAAAACCCACTGGTTCCGCAACAGCGTTGCGGTGGAGCGGGGCGCTCTGGTATACGCCCTGGATATCAAAGAAAATTGGAAGCCGCTCAGGGAAGTCGGAACGGTGACGGATTATGAAGTATATCCGGAAAGCCAATGGAATTATGCGCTCTCTGACAGTTGTGAGCTGAGGGCAGAGGAGCATGAGGTCAGCGGCGTGCCCTTCTCAAAAGCAAATCCTCCCGTTGTGATAACCGGAAAGGGAAGGGTGCTGGAATCCTGGAAGCTGGAGGACAACAGCGCGGGCAGGCTGCCGGTGAGCCCTGTAAAGGTGAGCGGCGAAGAAAAGGAGATACGTCTTGTGCCCTATGGGTGCACAAAGCTGAGGATAACGCAATTTCCATTTTACATTTGAAAAGACGGCGCGGTTTATGTATAATGACAAAAGAGCCGCAGTCCTGAATTGTTACAACACACAGAACATATCCCTGCGTCCCCCTCATTCGGGTGCGCGGGGATTTTTTAAAATGCAGGCGGCCTGCCGGAGCCGGCTGTCTGCAAGGTCAGCCACCTGGCGGCAGGGAAAGAGAAGGAGGAGCGATATGGAGATAAGAAGGGAAGATGGATACCCGGTTATTGGGATGATCCTGGGAGATGGGAGCGGAGTCGGACCGGAAATTACAGCGAAGCTTGCCGGAAAGGGCGTGCTCACGGACGGGGCGAGGCCGATTATTCTGGGGGACGGGAGGCTGTGGGAGTATGCGGCCGGGAAGTTTGCCCCCGGTGTTTCCTGGCATGTTTTTGAAAAGGCGGAGGACGTGGACTGGGAGCACGGCCTGCCGGTTCTCCATGTGGGCGAACAAAGGCCGGAGGATATTGTGTTTGGCCAGGTGAATCCGATCTGCGGGAAAGCCTGCCTGGATATGCTCCGTTTCGCCGTCCGCCTGTATCTGGACGGAGTGATTGACGGGGTGTGCTACGCGCCGTTAAATAAGGCGGCGATGAAGCTGGCAGGGAATCCGGCGGCCAGCGAGACGGAGCTTTTTGCCCAGCTGCTGCACCAGGATGGGGGATACGGGGAGATCAACATGTTAGATCAGGTGTGGACCGCGAGAGTTACCAGCCACATCCCGGTGAAGGATATCAGCCAAAATCTGACGGTTCAGGGGATCGCGGAAACCATAGAGCTGATGGATACGACACTGCGGCGGGCTGGCTATGAGAGCCCGGAGATTGGCGTGTGCGCCTTAAACCCCCATGGAGGGGAGGGAGGCCTGTGCGGGGACGAAGAGATACGGGTCATCGCTCCGGCTGTGGAGCTGGCGAAGAAAAGCGGGATATGCGTGTCCGGTCCCTATCCGGCGGACACGCTGTTTATACAGGCATTTGACGGAAAATTCAAGGGAATTGTGACCATGTTCCACGATCAGGGCCAGATCGCGCTGAAACTGCGGGGATTTGAGCGGGGAATCACCATCGGAGGCGGCCTTCGGATGCCGGCTGCCACCTGCGCCCACGGCACGGCCCATGATATCGCGTGGAGGGGCATCGCAAATCCCCATTCCCTGGAAAATGCCTACGGCATGATCCGGACAATGTGCGGTAATAAGATAGGAGCTAAAAAATCATAAAAATTGTCGACTCTATCGCTTCAACGTGCTATAATATCTTCGGAGTTTTGCAAAAACACAGCCCCCCTCCTGGTGGGCTGTGCCAATATCCTAAGAAAGAGGCAGCAGCTATGAAGATTTTTGTATGCATGAAGCAGGTCCCGGCCACCACCAAGGTGGATATTGACCCGGAGACCGGCAATCTTAAGCGGGCGGGCCAGAGCTCCCGCACCAATCCATACGATCTCTACGCCCTGGAGTGCGCCCTGCGCATCCGCGAGAAGGTGGGGGGAACCGTAACGGTCATCACCATGGGCCCGGCCCAGGCGGAGGCCATGATACGGGACGCCTACAGCATGGGGGCGGATGAGGGCATTATTTTGAGCGATCCCAAGTTCGCGGGATCCGATGTGCTGGCCACGTCCTACACCATTTCCCAGGGAATCCGCCTTTTGGGCGGGGCGGACCTGATTATCTGCGGACGGCAGACCACGGACGGGGACACCGCCCAGATCGGACCGGCTATCGCGGAGCATCTGCACATCCCCCACTGCGCCTGGGTGGAGGCCATCGAGGAGGTGGATGGAAAGCAGATCACCATGCGCCAGAATTTCGGCAGCGTGACCCAGGTTTCCCGGATGCATTATCCCTGTCTGGTCACTGTGGACAAGGACATCTGCGTTCCACGGCTCCCCTCCTACAGGCTTTTGAAGGAGACGGCAGAGAAGCCGGTGCGCATCGTATCCTTCGACGATCTGCCGCGCAGGGATTTGAGCCGCTACGGCGCCATCGGATCTCCCACACGGGTGGAGCGGATCTTTGCTCCGGAGGTTATGGCCTCCAACCTGTATGTGGAGGGAAATCCGCAGCAGAAGGCCAGGGAAGTGGTTTCCATCCTGGCGGAACGCAAATACATATAGGGGGACAGGACCATGCAATTTTTGAAATTTGACTCAGAGCTTTGTACGCTTTGCGGCGTCTGTACGGATAAATGCCCCTTCGGGGCCATCTCCATCGGGGAGAAGGGGATCACGGTAAATGAAAACTGCCGGATGTGCGGCATCTGCGTGAAGCAGTGCCCCAGCCACGCCCTGCATTTTGAGCAGAAGGCCCGTGGCGAGGACAAGAGCAAGTGGAACGGTATCCTGGTTTACGGGGAGCAGGAGAGGGGAAAACTCCATCCTGTTGTGTTTGAGCTCATCGGCGAGGCGAAGAAGCTGGCCGCCAAGGTGGATTATCCCATTTACGGGGTCATGGTAGGCGGGAAGGGAACTGCGGAGAACGCGGTAAAGCTTTTGGAATACGGGGTGGACGAGGTATTTGTCTACGAGCATGAGGGATTTGAGGGCTTCCGGGCGGACTGCTACGCGGATGCGGCGGCGGACTGTATTTCCCATTTAAAGCCCTCCGTGGTGCTCATCGGCGGCACCTCCCTGGGGCGCTCCCTGGCGCCAAGGCTTGCCACCCGCTTCCACACCGGCCTGACCGCGGACTGCACCAAGCTGGAGATGCGGGAGAACACGGATATGGTGCAGATCCGTCCGGCCTTCGGCGGAAATATTATGGCCCAGATTATCATTACCGAGTCCCGTCCCCAGTTTGCCACGGTGCGGTATAAGGTGATGGACAAGGCCCAGAAGACACAGAATCCCACAGGCAAAATCACCCTCTGTCCGGTGACGGATATCATGGTGCGGTCCGGGATCGAGGTGCTCTCCACCAAGGTCCTCACCCATGTGAAATCCATTGAGGAGGAGGATGTGCTGGTGGTGGCCGGCCGGGGAGCCAAGAACGCCATCGGCCAGTTAAAGGAGCTGGCGGATGTGCTGGGAGGACAGCTCTGCTTTACCCGCCCCATGGTGGAGGCCGGCTTCGGGGATACCGCCCATCAGATTGGACTGTCCGGCCGGACCGTGAAGCCCAAGCTGATTCTCACCTTCGGCGTGTCCGGCGCCATCCAGTTTACGGCCTGTATGAACGGGGCGGAGTGTATTGTGGCGGTGAACAATGACCCGGAGGCCCCTATTTTCAAGATTGCCAGCATCTGCGTCCAGGACGATCTGTATGAGGTGCTGCCCGCTCTGATTGCGGAGCTGAAGAACAGAAAGGATGGTGAGTGAAATGCCATTTCCCTATAAGAAGATGACAGAAGAGGATTTTGCGGCCATCCGTGAGATGACTGCCCCGGATCGGGTATGGGTGGGCGAGGCCATCGCCCCGGAATATTACCACGACGAGATGCCGGACTACGGAGTATTTCCCCCGGAGCTCTATGTGGAGGTTTTAAATAAAGAAGAAGTCTGCTCCATTATGAAATACGCCTACGATCAGAACATCCCCGTGGTGGTGCGCGGCGCGGGCACAGGACTGGCCGGCGGAGCAAACTGCAAGTACGGCGGCATTATGCTCTCCGTTATGAAGATGAATAAGGTGGTCTGCCTGGACAAGGCCAACATGACCATCACTGTCCAGCCCGGCATGCTCCTCACGGACGTGGCGGCGGCCGCTGCGGCGGAAGGCCTGTTCTATCCGCCGGATCCCGGCGAGCGGACGGCCTCCATCGGCGGAAACGTGATCACCAACGCCGGGGGTATGCGGGCGGTGCGCTACGGCCTTACCAGGGATTTTGTGCGCTGCATCGAGGCGGTGCTGCCGGACGGCTCCCTGGTGCAGTTCTCCTCCAATGTGGTGAAGAACACCACGGGCTACGATGTGAAGGATCTGATTATCGGCTCCGAGGGAACCCTGTGCGTGCTGACAGAGGTGACGCTAAAGCTTCTTCCCGCGCCCAAGTTCAGCCGCACCATGGTGATGCCCTTTGACAGCCTGGAGTCCTGCATCGACATGGTGCCGAGGCTCCTTCAAATGAGCGCGGTGCCCACAGCCATTGAGTTTTTGGAGCGCGAGCTCATCGATATCGTGGAGCGCAATCTCCACAAGATGCTTCCCGTGAAGGAGGGCGAGGCAGTGCTCATCGTCATGTACGACGCGGGCAGCGAGCAGGAGCTTCTCTCCGCCTGCAACGAGGCTGCGGAGGATGCCCTGGCTGCGGGGGCCATCGACGTGTACATCGCGGATACCCCGGAGCGGGCGGCTTCCATCTGGTCGGTGCGCGGCGCGATCTTAGAGGGCATGAAGGCGGAGAGCGTGGCCCAGGAGGAATGCGATGTGGTGGTGCCCCGGTCGCGGATTGCGGAGTATGTGCGCATCGCCAAGTCCATTGGCGCCAAGCACGGCATCCGGGTGGAGCCCTGCGGCCATGCGGGAGACGGAAATATCCACACCGAGATGCTCCGCGGGCCGGAGATGAGCGACGAGGCCTGGCACACAGGCACCCAGGCCTGCTTAAAGGAACTCTACGCGGTGTCCAAGGAGTTCGGCGGCCAGCTCTCCGGCGAGCACGGTATTGGAAATGGACGTCTGGAATACTTAAAGCCCTTTGTGGGCGACCGGATGTACAAGCTCTATCAGTCCATCAAGCTGGCCTTTGACGAGAAGCTGATTTTAAATCCGGGGAAGATCATCGAGTTTTAAGGGCGGACCGGCCATGAAAGGAGTGCGGTTTTATGGAGCTTTTGATCATCATTGTTCAGGAACAGGATTATCCGGGACTTTCCCGGGAATTTATAAGGAATAAAATCCACGCCACCCGATTTTGTACCACGGGCCTTTACCTCAACAAGACAAACGTGACCCTCATGGTCTGCATTGAGAAGGAGCGGGAGGAGGAGGTCCTGGAGTACATCCGCAGAAACTGCAAGGAGCGCACGGAGGAGCGCCAGGTGTCCGAGTTCAACGGCGTGACCATGGTGGACGTGGTGCGCAGCGTGAAGATCGGCGGGGCCACGGTGATGAAGGGCGATCTGGAGGCCCTGATGAAGTTTTAAAGAACATTTAAAGAGGTTTATATCCAGCTGTCCTGTGGGGCCGGCAATGCGGTCAAATGGGGCGGCAGGGCGGTCAAATAGGGCCGGCAGGGCGAATGGGATGCTCTGCCGGCCCTTTGGCTGCGGGATCCAAAATCAGCTGTAATGTCCGATCTGCGCC
>CALWRY010000031.1 GCA_944384065.1 uncultured Enterocloster sp.
CTTCGGATGGGGTTTACATGTGCCCCGGCTGTTACCAGCCGGGCGGTAGTCTCTTACACTGCCCTTCCACCCTTACCTGCCAAAACCGGCAGGCGGTACATTTCTGTTGCACTGTCCCTGGAGTCGCCTCCGCCAGACGTTATCTGGCATCCCGCCCTGTGAAGCCCGGACTTTCCTCTCCTGCGCCCTTGCGGGCTTGCAGCAGCGGCCACCTGTTCTGCTCACAATTTCTTACTTTAACACAAAAAACCTTCCCTGTCCAGCATAATGTAACCCTTCAAGCGCCTGCGGGGGCGTCTGAAACCGCTGCGGCCGCTTACACATCCAGGCAGCTCCCGCCGATAAACTCCCGCAGGATGGAATTCTTGGGAATGTCCTCGCTGCTGACCCCAATAGAATAGTCCAGGAACTTGAAAAGCCGCTTGGCCTCCGGATGCTCCTCCGACTCCCTGGGAATGCAGAAAAGCAGGGGCTGGGCATACTGTTTGAGCACCGCCAGCTCATAGATCAGGGCGGAGTTGAACATGGCGTCCGCCTCCTCCTGATAGGGAAAAATATTTTCCTCCTCCCCCTTTCGCACCGAGGGCCACATGCGAATGGTGTCCTGGGCCGACGCCCCCCTTGTCCTGGCGTCCCGCACCATGCGCCGCAAGAGACGGCCGTCGGTGGTGGGGATCCGGTTGTGCTCGTCCACATTTAACTGGGTCAGGGCGCTGATGTAAATCTTAAACTTGCTCTCCTTGGGCAGGGAATAGGAGAGACGGTCGTTGAGGCAGTGGATCCCCTCAATCACCAGGATATCCCCCTCGCCAAGCTTCAGCCGGTTCCCGTGGTATTCCCGGACGCCCTTCTTAAAATTATAATAGGGCAGCTCCACCTCCTCCCCCTTTAGGAGGGCGGTCATATCCCGGTTAAACAGAGCCACGTCCAGGCACTCCAGCACCTCATAATTGTAGTTGCCGTTCTCATCCCTGGGGCTGTCCACCCGGTTCACAAAATAGTTGTCCACCTCAATGGGATGGGGCTTTAAGCCTATGGCCTCCAGCTGGATGGACAGGCGGTGGGAAAATGTTGTCTTTCCCGAGGAGGAGGGGCCTGCAATCATGACAAATTTAACATTCTTTCTGGCGGCCACGGAGGCGGCAATCTCCGCGATTTTCTTCTCCTGCAGGGCCTCCTGTATCAGGATCAGGTGAGACATTTCCCCCCGGGAAATGGCCCCGTTGAGCGCCCCCACATTTTCCAGCCCCGTAAGCTTTCCCCACCGGGAGGCCTCCGCCAGTGTGGCAAACAGCTTTTCCTGGGGAACAAAGGGGGGAATCTTTTTGGGATCGCTCATATTCGGAAGCATCAAAACAAAGCCATAGTGGTAGGGGATCAGGTCAAAATACCGGATATAGCGGGTATTCTGCACCATATAACCATAGTAATAGTCCTCAAACCCGTCGATGCTGTAAATGTTCACCCGCGACACCATGCGGTAGCGGAACAGCCGCTCCTTGTCGTACATTTTATGTGTGTGAAAGAGCTCGATGGCGTCCTCCGTCGACGCGCTCCGCTTCATGATGGGGATCTCCCGCTTTACGTACTCCCGCATCTTCTCCTTTACCCTGGCAAGAAGCTCCGGCGTCACAGCCACATTTCCCCGGGGCTCCACGAAAAGGCCCTTCCCCACGGAAAAGTCCACGATAATTTTTTCCAAGTTGTCCGCTCCGGCCACACTGTAAAATGCTTTCAGCATCAGCAGGGTCGCGCTTCTCTGGTAGGCGGACATGCCCGGCTTTTCCCTGGCCGTGACAAATCGCAGCTCGCAGGGCTTCACATACTTGTGGAGCTCCTGGAGCTTTCCGTTCACCTGGACCAAAAGGATGTCGTCGTCGTATAAGTGCTGGTAATCCCTGGCCACCTGGGACCAGGTGGTTCCCTCCGGATATTCCCTGATGGTATTGTCAATTGTAACCGGTATCATGGGCATCTCCTCCTCTCCTTATGTCACAGCAGCACAGCCGGCCAGGCCGGCGGCGCAGTGCGAAGCTCCGGGGCGTCCCCCAGATGTTCCTTTAAATACGCCTCCATGTAAGATATAAAAATGTGCTCCAGGCCATAGTGGCCGGCGTCGATGACAGCCATTCCCCTGGCCGCAGCGTCAATTCCTGTGTGATGGCTGATATCGCCGGTGATAAAGACCTCCGCTCCCCAGCGTATCCCCTCATCCAGCGTGCTGCCTCCGGCTCCGGGACAAATGGCCACCCGGGTCACAGGCTTATCCAGAAACGCATGGCCGTAGACCAGAACGAAGGGCAGGCCAAAGCGCTCTTTCACCCGCTTCGCCAGATCCCGGACCGTGACAGGCTCCTTAAAGATTCCCTTCTTTCCCACGCCATAGGGCAGGCGCGCTTCCCCGGATGCGGCCGGCTCTCCTGGGCGCTCAGAGGCCTCTGGCTCTCCGCAGGCCCCCCGCCGCTCCATCTCCCCCATATAGTCCAATGGCTCGCACTCCGAAAGGCCCAGCCGCTCTGCCGCCAGATCCGCCATGCAGCCCGGAGCCGCGTCGAAGTTCGTGTGCATGGCGTAATAGGAGATGTCCGCCTGAATCAGCTTCACCAAACGCCGGGTGATAAAGTCCCCGTCGTTCACCTTTTTTATGGCCTTAAAAATCAGAGGGTGGTGGGTGATGAGCATGTCCGCCCCCCATTGAATGGCGTCCTCCACCACAGCGTCCGTGGCATCCAGGGCGATATAGATCCGCCTCACTTCCTTGCCGCTGCGCCCGGCCAGAAGGCCCGGATTGTCCCAGTCGCAGGCGCAGGACTCCGGAGCCAGCTGCTGCAATTTCTCTATAATCTCACTGCATTTCATAAAGTGCCTCCTCTATCTGAGCAAGTTCCTCCTTAAGGGACGCCTCAGCGCTCTCCTGGCCCGGGGTTGCCTCCCCCCGTCTGCGGGCGTCCTCCCGAAGATTTTCCAGGATCCCCTCCACCCGTTTCTTCTCCCGAACCAGGTAGTCGCCGAGGACCGGGTCCCTTTTTTCCATCAGCCTCTTTCCATAGCGAAAATGAACGTCTCGCCAGGGCTCCTGTGTTCCGCGTATAACGCGCATAACCGTATAAAATTTTCCCTCGTCTTTTATCATAGACTCGTCCTCTATGCAAAAGCCCTCCGACCACAGATAGCGCCTCACCTTATCCAGGTCAGACTGGGGCGAGAGAACCCATGTTTTCACGCTCTCCCACATGAATCTCCCGGCTTCAAGGATGCGGATCACAAGCTCCCCTCCCATGCCGGCCATAACCACTGTGTCCGCCTCCCCGGGAGCCAGGGCTGAAAGGCCGTCGCTTAAGCGGGTCTTAATGGGGACCGCCATCTGTCCCCTGGCCTTTATCCATTCCTCATAGTCGCGGACGTGGCTTTTCGCCCGCTCCAGAGGGCCCTTCCCCACGTCCACAGCCAGCGCGCAGTCAATTTTCCCTGTACATGCCAGGTAAATGGGCACGTATCCGTGATCCGTACCGATGTCCGCCAGGCTTCCCCCGGCAGGCACAAAATCCGCCACCAGGAGAAGCCGCCCGGACAGGCGCAGCCAGGGAGGTGCTGACAGGCTCCCTTTTCTCTTTTCTTCCATCCTTCTCTCCGTCATTCCAGATAATCCTTCAGTTTTTTGCTCCTGCTTGGGTGGCGCAGCTTGCGCAGCGCCTTGGCCTCGATCTGGCGGATCCTCTCCCGGGTCACATTGAACTGGCGGCCTACCTCCTCCAGGGTTCTGGGCCTGCCGTCATCCAATCCGAAGCGCAGGCGCAGCACCTTCTGTTCCCGATCCGTCAGCGTGTCCAAAACCTCCATGAGCTGCTCATGGAGCAGGGTGAATGCCGCTGCATCCTGAGGGATGGCCACATTGTCATCCTGAATAAAATCCCCCAGATGGCTGTCCTCCTCCTCCCCCACCGGCGTCTCCAGGGATACGGGCTCCTGGGACATTTTTAAAATCTCGGACACCCGCTCCACCGGCATGTCCACCCGCGCGGCAATCTCCTCCATGGTGGGCTCCCGTCCCAGCTCCTGGAGCAGCTGGCGGGAGGTGCGCACCAGCCGGTTGATTGTCTCCACCATATGGACGGGAATCCGGATGGTCCGGGCCTGATCCGCTATGGATCGGGTGATGGCCTGGCGGATCCACCAGGTGGCGTAGGTGCTGAATTTATATCCCTTGGTGTAATCGAATTTCTCCACCGCCTTGATGAGTCCCAGATTCCCCTCCTGGATCAGATCCAAAAACTGCATGCCCCGGCCTACATAGCGCTTGGCAATGCTCACCACCAGGCGCAGATTTGCCTCCGCCAGGCGCTTTCCGGCCAGCGGATCTCCCATCTCCATCCGCTTGGCCAGCTCTATCTCCTCCTCCGAGGAGAGAAGGGGGATTTTCCCGATCTCCTTTAAGTACATCCGCACCGGATCCTCCAGGTTCACGCCCTCGGGAACCGAGAGGTCAAAAAGCTCTGCCTCCAGTTCCCCCTCATCCTCCGGGAGCATCTCCTCCTGGGAAAACAGTTCCGGATCCAGCTCGCCCCCTGCATCCACACGGAGCACATCCACTCTGTTCTGCTCCAGAAAATCAAAGAGCTGATCCAGCTTCTCACCCACTGGCCGATCCTCACCGAAAAAGCTCATGATCTCCTGGTACTCCAGCACATTTTTCTTCTTTTTTGCCTCGGCTAAGAGCAGAGACAGCTTCTCCTCGAATCCCATCGTTCCTTCCATGATCGGTCCATCCTCCCTTCGAATCCCTAGTCCAGGGATATGTGAAGTGTTTTTAAAGCCGCCTGCTGCTTTATGATCTCCTGAAGCTGCGCAATATCCCTCGCATTGCGGCTGGCCATATCCAAACTGTATTTCTTTACCTTCAAAACCGTCTCGGCAAATGCCTTTTTCTGCTCCTCATTGCTCAGGGGACCGCCCAGGCTGGCATTGAACAGGGCCGCCACCTCCTTGTACTGATCTGCGTCATTGATATAGCGGCTGAGAATATCTGCGGGATTTATCTTTCCCTCCCTGTGCCCCTCAAAGACCTGGAACGCCACCTGCCGGTAGAGATCCTCTGTAAAATCTTCCGGAGAGAGAATGCCGTGGATTTTGTCAAATAATGCGGGTTCCTCTATAAGCCAGGTGAGAAGAAGCCTCTGGGAACGGCGGATGCCGTCCTCCCGGGAGTTCTGCAGGGCCCGGCGTCTTCCGTCCGTCTCCGGGCTTCCTCCCCGCCCCCCTGTATCCCGCTGTTCTCCGCCCCGTCTGCCCAGCGTCTCCCGCTCTCCCGGCCGCCTTCCGCCTTCCGGCTGCCAGCTCTCCCCGGCTTTCATTCCCAGGGACATGCCCATGCGGTTTACCAGGCGGCGCAGCTCCTCCGCCGGGATCCCGTGCTCCCGGCACACAGCCACCAGGTAGTTGTCGCGCTCCAAGGGCTCCCCGAACTGTAAGAGCTGCTTTGCGGTTTCCTGATAAAACCGGGTTTTCTGCTCCGGATCCTCCATGGAATAGCCGGCCTTCATCACATCGATGGCAAAAAGGAAGCTGTTTTTCGCCTCCTCAACCCGCTTGCGAAAGGCCTCCGCTCCCAGGTTCTTGATAAACTCGTCCGGATCCTTATAGGGCTTCATGTTCAGCACCCGGCTGGAGATTCCCGCCTCCCGGAGAATGGGGATCGCCCGCAGGGCCGCCTTGACTCCCGCACCGTCGCTGTCATAGGTCAGAACCACCTGATCCGTATACCGCTTCAAAATGCCGGCGTGCTGGCTGGTGAAGGCAGTCCCCAGAGAGGCCACCGCGTTGGTAAACCCCGCCTGGTGCAAAGAGATTACATCCAGATATCCCTCGCAGACCAGCATATATTTCTCTCGGGAGGATCGGGCGTAGTTCAGCCCGTAAAGGCTCCTGCTCTTGTCAAAAATACGTGTCTCCGGGGAATTTAAATATTTGGGCTCCCCGTCCCCCATCACCCGTCCGCCGAAGCCGATGACCCGGTTGTTCACATCCATAATGGGAAACATAACCCGATTCCAGAACTTATCCCGTCCCCCCCGCTCCTCCACAGTCACCAGGCCGGTCTCCTTAAGAAAGACGTCCTCGTACCCCTTTTCCTTTAAAAAGCGGTAGAGATCATCGCTGGTCTTATTGGCAAAGCCCAGGCCGAAGCGGACAATGGTCTGATCCGACAGCTGCCGCTTGTCGTGGAGATAGGTATAGCCCTGCTGTCCTCCGGGGCCTTTTAGCTGATGATAAAAATAGCTGGCCGCCAGCTTATTGACCTCCAAAAGTCTGGCCCGAAACTCCGCCTGGGCCCTGGCTTCCTTACTGTATTCCATCTTCGGAAGGGCCACTCCCGCCCGGTCCGCCAGGCTCTCCAGTGCCTCCTTAAACGTATAGTTCTCGTATTCCATCAGAAAGGTGAATACGTTTCCGCCGGCGCCGCAGCCGAAGCAGTAATACATCTGCTTTCCCGGAGACACGGAAAAAGACGGAGATTTCTCATTATGAAAGGGGCAGAGGCCGAAATAATTCGCCCCCTTCTTTTCAAGCTTCACGCAGCTCCCAATCACATCCACGATGTCATTTTTTGTCCTTACTTCCTCGATTACTTCCTCCGGATAGTACACGAGCCTCTCTCCTTCCGTATATCCGGCGTTTCATGCCGGATGGCGGGAATGCCTTTTAAACGCTCTAATACACATTCCACCGTTTGGGAACAAAAAGCTCCTCAAACTGGTCGATTGCGTAAATGTCGCTCATCCCCGCGATATAATCGCAGACCACCCTTGACTTCTTTTCTCCGCCGTTTACAATGAGGAGCACATATTCCGTGGGAAGCTTGTCCACGTGCTTCATATAATAGTCATAGAGCTGGGCAATCATCATCTGCGCTTTGCCCTCCTCCGCCTTGGGGATCTCGTTCTTGTAGACATTGGCAAACATCCAGCGCCTGAGTCCCTGCATGGCCTCCTCCATGCCCTCGGACATGGAGATCGCCGGGCGGTCCATGCTGTTCGCTATGATGTCGTGTATCATCGTATTTAAGCGCTCACGGACGCTGTGGCCGAGCACATCTGTGTACGCGCGGGGCAGATCCTCCTCCACAAACATCCTGGCCCTTATGGCATCGTCGATATCATGATTTATGTAGGCGATTTTGTCTGACAAGCGCACGATCCCGCCCTCCAGAGTGGAGGGATGGCCGGAGGTCCTGTGATTTCGGATCCCGTCCCGGACCTCCCAGGTCAGGTTAAGGCCTTTGCCGTCCTTTTCCAGGACCTCCACCACCCGAACGCTCTGCTCATAGTGGGCAAAGCCGTCCTCGCAGATCCGGTTTAAGACCTCCTCGCCGGTATGTCCAAAGGGAGTGTGCCCCAGATCGTGGCCCAGGGCAATGGCCTCGGTCAGGCTCTCATTGAGCCGGAGTGCCTTGGCAATGGTCCTGGCAATCTGGGAAACCTCAAGGGTATGGGTCAGGCGCGTCCGGTAGTGATCCCCTTCCGGCGCGAGAAACACCTGGGTCTTATGCTTAAGCCTGCGAAATGACTTGCAGTGCAGAATCCGGTCCCTGTCCCTCTGGTACTCCGGACGCATATCGCAAAGCGGCTCCGGCCGCTCTCTTCCCCGAGTCCTACTGCTGAGCGCCGCGTAGGGACTTAAAATCTGTTCCTCCAAGGCCTCCAGCGATTCCCTGATATTCATATGCACACTTCCTATAATTCTCATAAGGGTACAGGACGGCTTATTATATTATATTGGGCTTGTCCTGTTTTTACCACTAGTTAATAAACAGCTGGGTCCAGTAGCTGACACCGGAGGCGCTCCGAACATGCCCTACGCCAATCTGGCGGAAGCTGGCATTTAAAATATTTGCCCGGTGCCCGGCGCTGTTCATCCAGGCCTCCATCACGGCCTGGGGCGTCTGCTGTCCGTAAGCAATGTTCTCCCCGCTTGTGGTGTAGCTCACTCCCGCCTGGGTGAGGGCTGTGGAAAATCCGGATCCATCCGGCCGGGTGTGGGAAAAGGAGGTCTGAATCTCCTTTGCGCGCACAGCAGCCGCCTGCTCTGCCCCCGTATGTACGGTCAGCGGCGCAAGGCCGTTCTTTGCCCGCTCCTCGTTGACCAGCTGGACCACCTGGCGGACAAAAGACTGCTCTTCGCTGCCCTCCTGATCCGGCGTCTCGGGAAGCTCTGCATCCGGCTGATCCCCTGGATTTCCCGGAAGCCCTGCATCCGGCTGATCCCCTGGATTTCCCGGAAGCCCTGCATCCGGCTGGCCGCCGGGATTTCCCGGAAGCCCCGTGCCCGGCCGGCCGCCGCCCGGTCTCTCCTCGCAGTCTCCCTGGCCCATAAGCTGGCCCAGCTGTCCCAGGATCTCCTCCAGACTGCAGGCCCCGTCTGCAAGGCTTCCATTTACCAGCTTTCCAATTACCAGGGGACGTCCGCTCCCCTGCCCCAGCCCGGGAAGCCGGATACCTGCCGAAGCCGCATAGGCCGTAAGAGGGGCAGAGGAAGCCGCTGCCATCAGTGCCGCACCAGTCATTGCCAAAATCTTTGCCCGTTTGGGCGCTCTGTTCATTTTCTTCATGGGTTATCTCTCCTATTGCTTCAAAATTATTACAAATCTGTTACAAAGGTATGATAACACATAATTTCTGGCAATGTCATAGAGGGTTGCTGGAAGCTTTTCCATACTATGGAAGGGGACGCCTGCCATCCCCTTCGTCATGTCTTACCGCTTGATGTCGTAATTCATATTCATCAGGTCGCGGATGCTCTGGGCATCGTCCGTGATGTTGGCGTCCCCGTGGATAGTATGCTTGATGGCGCTGCTGGCCACCGCAAAATTGATCATATCCATGGGCTTATAATTATGCATCATCGCATAGATCAGGCCGCTGGCAAAAGCGTCGCCGCCTCCCACCCGATCAAGGATATTGAAGGTAAACAGCCGGCTCTCAAAGGTGTGCCCCTCAAACCACATAAATGCCTTCAGGCTGTTCTCACTGCCGCTGTGGGCATAGCGCACATGGCGGGCAATGCACTTAATGTTGGGGTAACGCTCCACAAAGGCCTGGAAAATCATATCCTGCTGCTCATAGGAGGGCTGCAGGGGCACCCCGTCCTTGTAGTCGCCCTGGCTGTGATCCTCCTCATTTTTCCAAAGGTGATAGGGCTCAATGCCCAGAAGTACGTCCACATAGGGCAGGCACTCCGTGCAGAAATCCCGGGCCTCCTCCCAGCTCCAGAGGGCGCTGCGGAAGTTTCCGTCAAAGCTCACTGTCAGCCCCAGCTCCTTGGCGGCCTTCAGACTGTCCATCACAAGGCGGCGGCAGTTGTATCCCAAAGCCGGCGTGATGCCGCTCAAGTGCAGCCAGTCAAATTCCTTTAAGAGGTCATGGAGATCCACCTTGCTGTAGTCATACTCCGTAAAGGCGCTGTGCTTCCTGTCATAGATCACCTTGCTGGCCCGGATGCCGTAGCCAGCCTCCAGATAATAGGTGCCCAGACGGTGGGTGGGTGTCTCCTCCGGAGTGCTGAGTATCATGGGCGTACAGTGCACATCATTGCTGCGGAGCATGCGGATGGCGCTCTTGCCCAGGCTGTTGCCCGGGACTACGCTGAAAAATGTGCTGTCCACCCCCAGATTCGCCAGGGCCAGGGCAATGTTCGCCTCGCTTCCGCCATAGCTGGCCTCAAAGCTGCTGGTCATGCGGATCTTCTCATAATTTGGCGGAGTCAGACGAAGCATAATCTCTCCAATGGTAAAAAACTTTTTGGAATCGGTGTCCTCTTTCAACAGGGGATTAAAATGTTCCATACTTCTACCTCACCTTTCTTTTTCTGGCAGCAAAGGCCGGCATGCTTAAAGGCCGTACCCGCCGCATTTCTCTCATTATGTAATTGTCTGAACGATTACTTCATTATACCAAATTCTGGAAAAAAATAAAAGGTGGCAATTATAAGGCCTCCTTACAGCCGCTCCTGATTGTCCCGCATAAACTTGTACTCTGCCACAGACCGGTCAAAGCCTTTGATGTGGTAATAAAGCCATTCTGTTACATTTTTATTCACCACCTCTACAAAGGCGTCTGTAGGGCCTTCCTGTTCCTCCAGCATGTCATGGAGCTCCGATACGGTACGCCGCAGCTCCTCATGCTTCCCCTTGTGCTCCTTGATGCCAGGATAGCCGATGGACTCCTGGAGTTCTTCCTCCGCCTTGAAATGAAATTCTGTATAGTCAGCCAGATAATTTAACATCTTTACTGCCGCCGTCCGGTTTCCATGGTTCTCACAGCTGCGCAGAAGATCATTGATCTTTCCGATCAGCTCCTTGTGCTGGCTGTCAATCATCTCATTTCCTGTTACCAGTGTGTCGTCAAATTCTGCGTACATATTCGTGTGCCTCCTTTTTTTGATAATCACAGTTTACCACATCTGAAAGCCTCTGGCAATGACAGATGGACGCTTCAAGGACGGATGTATAAGCTGCGCTTGTCCGGGAGACTGCGGGATCACAAAACCGGGAGCCCTTTGAAGAAAGCTCCCGAAAAAATGCTCTGTCCAAACAGTCACAGGGCTGCAAGCACCTGGCGGGCGTCCGCTCCCTGAATCCGTTCAGCCGCCTCACAGACCCTCTCGACAAAAGCCGGATCCGCCTGCAGATTCTGTGCAATCCAGCTGACGCTCTCTCCCGCTCCCTTAAGGCGCAGGATGCGGGCAATGAGAAAGAGCTCCTCCCGGGTGTCCATGGCCCCGGATGCCTCCGCATTTTCCGCAGCAGGCCCCATTCTGGCGGCCCCTTTTTCCTTCTCCCGCTTGTAGCGCTTCTGCCTCTTCTCGTACCGGCTCTCTTTTGCCTTCTCCCGCTGGGAAATGGCGTCGCTGCGGGTGCCGTATCCATTCTCAAGCCAGACAGGCTCAAGGGTCCAGGAGCCATTTTCAATAGTCATCACAGCCAGGGACAGCGGGAGGGTGAACCGCTTGAAGCCGCAGCCGCCGGGGTTGAGCCACAGGCGGCCGAAAACCTCCTCCTGCTGATACATATGGGAGTGGCCGAAGATCACCACCTGGGTATCCCCCAGATCGCTGGGCACATCCTGACGCTTGTGGGCCATGATAAACTTCACCCCGCCCACAGAAAAGCGCTTGACGCCCGGCAGGCCCCCTGCCCAGACTCCCCGGTCATTATTCCCCCGCACCGCGTAAAGGGGCCACTTGGATGAAAGCTTGTGGTACAGAAGCTGGCTGTCAAAATCACCGGCATGTATCACCACATCACAGGTGGACAGCACCTCCTCCACCTCCGGACGCAGGACCCCGTGGGTGTCCGCCAGCACCGCCGCGCGTATCGGCTCTCCCGTCATCATTTTCCCTCCTGGCAGACGCGGCTTCTCGTTTCCCCGCTGTCCGAACCGTTACCCATTATAAACGATTTTGGGAGATTTGCAAGTTCAAACGGCACCGGCCGGGCGCCAGGCCCAAACACTATGCTGCCAGCATATTGTTTTGCCCAGCATTTTGCAGTAAAATGATTATGGTTCAGCTGTGCGCACAGCTGTAAAATACGGCGCGGCAGCCAGCCTTTTCAAACAGTATATCCAAGAAAAAGGAGCTATTCATAGAATGGAACACGCACAGAGACTTATCTGCTACAACTGTTTTAACGAGCGGGATTCTGAAGATGGCCCCTGCCCCTACTGCGGCTTTGACCTGGAGGAGAATATCCGGAAATATCCCACGGCCCTCCGGCCGGGAACGGTACTCAACAGCCGCTATATTGTGGGCCGGGTGCTGGGCCAGGGAGGCTTTGGCATCACTTATGTCGCCTATGACACCCAGCTTGCGGCCAAGGTGGCGGTGAAGGAATTCATGCCGGGGGAGCTGGCTGCCCGGGTGGACGGGACAACCGTCTCTGTTATGTCCGCTGACCGGAGCAATGATTTTGCCTACGGCGCAGAGCGTTTTAAGGAGGAGGCCCGCACCCTGGCAAAGTTTATGGGCAATCCCAACATTGCCGCTGTCACCAGCTATTTTGACGAAAATGACACCTCCTATTTCGTCATGGACTACATCGAGGGCATCAGCTTTAAGACCTACATCGCAAACTGCGGCGGAAGGGTGAGCGCGGAGGATGCCCTGAATGTGATGATTCCCGTGCTCCGGGCCCTGACTGCGGTCCACGCGGAGGGCTTCATCCACCGGGATGTGACGCCGGACAACATCTATATCACCAAGGACGGCCTGGTGAAGCTTCTGGACTTCGGCTCCGCCCGATACAGCATCGGGGACAAGAGCAAAAGCCTGGATGTCATTCTGAAGGTGGGCTACGCCCCCAAGGAGCAGTACATACGCAGAAGCCGCCAGGGCCCCTTCACGGATGTCTACTCCTGCGCCGCCTGTTTTTACGCGGCTCTCACCGGCTTTCTCCCGCCGGAGTCCCTGGAACGTCTGGAGTGCGACCGGCTGGTTCCGGTGTCCCAGGCGGGGATAGAGATTCCGGAGTATCTGGACCGGGCTATTTTAAAGGGCCTGGCCGTCCAGCCGGAGGACCGCTTCCAGAATGCCCAGGAGTTTTTGGACGCCATTGAAAAACAGCAGGTGGTGGAGCTTCCCGGAAAAGAGGGGACGGAAAAGGAAAATGGTGCCCAGTCCCCAGCCGCTAAAAGGAGGTTTTCTCCGGCCCTCGTCGCGGGGGCGGCCGCAGCGGCGGTTCTCCTGGCGGTAGGCGTGGGCTATTTGGCCGGCGGCGGGGGACATCTGGGCAGCAGCCATCCGGGCGGGAGTCCTGGCGGAGCTGCCGCCGTCCAGGCGGATGGGGGGAGCGCAGAGGGAGGAGACGCAGCTGCAGGAGGCGCGGCTGGTCAGGAAGGCGCGGGAAACGCAGACGCAGGGGATGCAGCCGGGGAAGCGTTTTCCGGGGCCGAGGCCCCCAAGGTGCGCATTGCGGGGAAGGAGTACAGCGCCGCGGAAAAGGAGCTGGATTTGGCAGGCGCCGGCCTTACGGACGCGGACCTGATTTCCCTGAAGGAGATGACGAACCTTACCTCCCTCTCCCTCAAGGATAACCCGCAGATCACGGATCTGTCGCCCTTGTCCGGCCTTACCAGCCTGAAAACTCTGGAGCTCCAGAATACGGGGGCATCCGACCTCTCTCCCCTGTCCTCCCTGACCGGGCTGACGGAGCTTCGGATTGCGAATCCGGATGTCTCAGACTTGACGCCCCTCTCGTCTCTGACAGAGCTTACCACCCTTTACCTGGACGACGGAGATTTGTTTAGCAGCGCGATTACTGACCTGTCGCCCTTAGCCGGGCTTAAAAAGCTGCAGGTTCTGTGCATTCCGCCCATGCCCAACTACAAGGACTTTTCCTGCCTTTCCGGCCTGACAGAGCTTCGCACCCTGCGGATGATGGGGACGACGTCAAGCGGCTCCAACAGCATACAGAGCCTTGATTTTCTGGCCGGGATGACAAAGCTGGAAACCCTTCGCCTGGTCGCCGCCGGCGGGGATCTTTCCGTCATCTCCGGGCTGGTCAACCTGAAAAGTCTGTCCCTTCACGCCGATACCTACACCGAGGGCACGGATATTTTCAAAAATCTGACCAATTTGGAGGAGCTGTCCCTGCGAAACAGCGTCATTGTCACAAAGGATATGTCGGGCTTTTCCAGGCTGACGAAGCTCCACCGCCTCAACCTCAGCGTAAACGGCATAGAAAGCCTGGCAGGGCTGGAAAGCCTTACGGACATGCAGGAGATGGAGATTTCCGTCCGTGAGTTTGGTGCCTTCTCCGACCTGACGCCCTTATCCGGCATGACAAAGCTCCAGCGGCTGAGCCTCTACGCCGGCAATTCCTCTGCCCCCTTGAACCTGGAACCGCTGCGAAATTTGTCCAATCTGAACATCGCGGAGCTCGGCCCCGCCTCCCGCATCGGAGACCGCTCTCCAGTGGAGCATGTGCAAAATTTAGACATCCATAATTAAAAGAGAACGATTCAGGATAGCTCCCCGTCCTGAATCGTTCTCTTTTAACACTTTAGCGTGCTATTCCCTGCACGCCGGATACTCCAGCCTCTCCTTGCTGGCGGCTGTGGCCTTTGTAAGCTGCAGCACGGTCTCGCTGAAGTACCGGGGCGGCACGGCGTCTAAGGCGTACCGGTCCCCCGCCTTGATGGTGTCGTACACGTAGCTGCCCCGCTTCACCGTGCCCGCGCGGTAGAAGGCGGCCCCGTAGACCGTCACCTCCTCATTTTCATCTCCCACGTAGCTGCCGGAAAACTCCAGCTCCACGCCGATTTCCCCGTCCTCCCGGTAAAAGGTGGTATAGACACCGGCGTCCTGGACCGAGCCCCGGTACCAGCCCATGGCCTGAAGCTTTCCGGAGAGGGAAAGGCCGTTTATCAGCATGCCGCCAAAGCGGGCCAGCTCCATTTTCCCCTTCTCCTCCTCCGTCACCCGGTATACGGGGCGGGAGAGCTGCTCGATGGGCTGCACAACCTCATAGTCAGCCAGCTGCTCCTTCCAGGAGGCCAGGTCTGCCTCGGTGAGCTCGATGGGATGGATTAGGCCAATCATTCCCTCCTCCGGGAAATCGTACTCCTCCTCGTCCACGGTGTTGAAGCTTCCGTCCTCCATATAGCGGAAGGTGTCCTTTAACGCCCCATTTTCATACACGCCCCAGATGAGGCCGATGGCAAACTGGTGCATCACCGGATTCTTTACAAAGAGCTCCCTCCAGGCCCCGGCCCTCCAGAGCCGCTCAGCGGTGAGGGCCTGCTCCAGCCGCAGACGTTCACTGGCCGCGACGGTCTTTACCTGCTTTTTCAGCTGCTTAAACGCCTCGTAGGCCGCAGCCGCCTTCTCTGCGTCGTCCCGCTTTCCGGGGGCGGGCATATTTTTTAGCCGCTTTTTCTCCGAGTCGAATACCTCCAGCTCCAGGGCCGGCGTCAGATACACCTGAAAGCTTCTGGGACCGTAGTCAAAGGTCCGCCCCATGTCCTCCCCAAAGCCCAGGTCAGGCACAATGCGGTCCTCCAGCTCCGCCCGGCTCACCCCCAGGGAAACCGCCGCCTCGTCCAGAGCGCTGCCCGCCGCCTCCTTCACCTGGCGGAATTTGAACTTCCGGGAAATCTGGTCCACCAGAAGGAGGGCCTGGGCGCTTCCATTTAAGGCCAGGGCCTTCACAGCCTCCGCCGCCATAGCGCCCCGGGCGTGCTGGGGCCACTCTTCAATCTGCTTTTTAAACAGGGGCACAATGCCCTCCCCTCCGTGGATGGAGGCAGCGTAGAGCACCCATTTTTTCTTAGCCTCCGCCCCGGCGGACAGCCACTTGTCAAAGAGCTCCCTAGCAAATACGAAAAGCTCCTCCCTGGAAAGCTCCCCGGCAAGACGCGCGGCCTCCGGGCTCGCCCCAGCCGCCGTGCGGTCCGCGTAGGCTGCAAGGATTGCCGCCAGGTAATCCTCTGAGGCCGGCTCCCCGTTTGTCCTGTGCACCTGGGAAAATGGCGTTTCAAAGGCCCAGGAGACCTTTCTCTTTTTGCCGCCCTTTAACACGCGGGCCGCCAAGGCCTCCGGGGACTCGCAGGCAGCGGTGCCTCCCGCCCCAGGCGCTCCGGCACCGCCCCCAGACGAGGGCGCGCTTCCCGCCGGGACGCCTGACGCCCCCTGGGCTCCCCCATTTCCCTCCGTGCTCTCCACGCAGGTCAAAAGGAGCTCCCGCACGCCCTTGCTCTTTTCTGTCTCCAATGCCTTCCGAAGCTCCTCCTGATACGCCTCCGCTCCCCAGCTCTTTAACACCCGCACCGCCAGCTCCCGCTCCTGGCCCTTTTTGGAGGACAGGAAGGCAAGCATCTCGGGCTCCCACGCCCGATGTCCGGCACAGATAAGGGCCAGCGTGGCCCGCACCTGCTTGGAGCTGTCCTGGGCGCAGGCGAGAATGGTGTCCTTCTCCTTTTCCCAATACACGTCCAGCACCCGCAGGCAGATATCCCGGCCCACGGAGGTGCTGTTCTTAAGCGCCGTGAGAAATTCCTCCCGGCGGGCCATAAACCGGCGGGCCAGCGCATTTACCGCCCCGTCCAGAAAATGGTTCTTGTCCTGCTCGGAATAATAGGAGGAATAAATCCCCTCCATGGCGTCCGCAATGTACTGGATGGAAAGGCCTCCCCGCTCTAAAATTTTTATAAGCTCCTCAATCTTCTCCTTCATGAGAAGGCTGTCCCTTCCTCTGGGAAGAAGCTCATAGGAAAAATAGGCCCCCTGCGCTTTCAGCGCCTCCAGCACCAGGGCCCGCTCATAAAGGCCGCTGTCCTTTGCGCGGATGGTCTTTAACGTCTGGAAGCCCCGGGCATAATATCCATATCCCCCGCGCCAGGAATAGGCAAAGGGATAGAGGCTGTCCGCAGGCGCCTCGCCCCGCAGATACCGCTTGGCCTCCTCCCGCCCATTCTGAAATACCGAGTCTGCGGTGAGCTCATTTAACAGCTTTTCCATGTACTCTCCGCCGCCCTCCCGGTTCATCCTCTGGAAAAGCGCCGGATTCGCCTGGCGGACCTGTTCGCTGATAAACTGGTATTCCTCCGTTCCGGTGGAAGGCTTTAAGGCCTCTGCCAGGACAATTTCCGGGCACTGGGCAGCCATGCGCCGAAGGCCCTCCGCGGTCCGGCTTTTCACGTACCACTCCACCAGGACGGGCTCGCCCACGGGAAGGATTTTCTCCAGAACCGGCAGGCGCTCCTTAAAATAAGCGGGCTCGGACATCTGGCGGCAGGCATTTAACGTGTTTTCCGGATGCAGGACACTCATAACCTGCAGAAATGCCAGCAGGCTGGGGGAATGCTCCTGGGCCAGAAATGCGCAGCCTGAGAGCAGGGTCAGAAGATAGGGGGGCGCCTGCTTTCCCCGGAGCGCCCCATAGACCTCCTGGGGCAGCGGGCCATAGGGCCTTCCCCTGCGCACATAGTCCTCCAGAATTTTCTTCTCGTCCTCCCGAGCAATCTGGGGGCTGCACACGGCCGGAAGGCTGTCTATCAGATTGCTGACCAGAAATGCGGCTGTGCCTTCCGCACCGGTCTCCTCTCCGAACACGGCCCCCAAAAGGCCGCTTATGAGTCCCCTGCCTTCCTTCTTAGGCGTCCTCTTATAGAGATACAGGGCGGCAAGGAGCACCTTTGCATTGTCGTACTGATTATAGCACAGCTCCATGGCCCTTAAAGCGTCTGCCGGGTTCTTTGCAATTTCCTGCTGCAGCTCCCTCAGATTCGGCCAGTTCAGGGAATATTGGTTCCAGGCAATGAGCTCCGCCCGGACCGCCATGGACTGCGGCTTCGTCATGTACTCCTGCAAATCCTTCATGCTCCAGCCAAAATAGGCGTAGGGGGTCAGAACGTAACAGGCCGTGGACCCTCCTGCGGCAGCAGCAAAGTGCACGAAGCGGGCAAGTGCTTCCCTGCGCCCCCTCTTTTTCAGATGTGCCGCATAGTCCCAGCATTTGCGGCGGTCCTCCTCCGGAAGCTGATAAAAATCCTCACGCTCCGCCTGGGACAAAAGCGCCTCGTTTTCATCGGTTCCCGGCTCAAAATAGCGCTCCGCAAGCTGTCTGTTTCCCTCGCTGAGGCCCATGGCCGCAAGCGTATCCAGAAGCTTCTGATAATTCCTCTCCTCACTTAAATTCATACCTGTCTCCTCTTTTCTTTTCGTCCCCATATACCCCAAGTTCTCTGTACAGCGGCTCTAATTCCGTATATATATGCTGCAGAATTTTGTCAATATTAAGGCGCTCTACCATACCATTGCTTTTCATTCCTTTGTAATACATTTTATTCGCAAGCTTAAAAAGCTTTTTGAGCTTTTCATATCCATTTCCTCCTGAAATTTTTGTTTTTTGCGGCAAACGAAGAAACGATAAAATTCCATCCGTATCCCTGCAGAGTGCAATACTGAATTCGCATTTTCCCCCATATCTGGGTCTTATCTCCTTGACAAATTTTCGCAGGGCAATGCTTTTAAAGCCGCCTACGCCTTTGACGTTCTTACACTCAATATTAATGTCAAACTTTCTGCTTTCTCTTTTTTGCCTGGCATTTGCTATTACATGCTTATAAAATTCGACCTCCGTATCTCCTTCAACAAATAACACAAGGCATTTATCCATCTGCATCACACTCCAGATAATCTGCCCAATTACTCTCCTCATCAGAAAGCATGGAAAACAGATAATCACCCATGCTCATTTTAAAAGTATCCGCATCCTGCTGCAGCAATCTCTGTCCCGATTTTTTAAAGGAAAAGAACTCCGCAACCCCAGGCTGCCGATTCACCCCAACATGTATCCACGCCGGCTCTAAATAACTGACAACATAAGGGGAATGACTGGTTATAATTACTTTGCAGGTGTCCAGAAGCTGGCCTATTATCTGGATATAAGCCTGAAATAAGCTGGGATGCACCGAATTCTCCGGCTCTTCAATTGCAATGAGCGAGACATTTCCCTCATCCGCCAAGATAATTCTTGTTAGTATCATAAATACGCGTTTTGCCCCGTCCGACATAATTTCAAAATTAATCGGATGTATTAAATTTTTGTCTTTGACATATAAAACATGTATCGCATTTGTTATTATAAAGGGCGCCTCTGCCGGCATTTGGCTGTGGTCGATTACTTCCATTTTATATTGCTCTGCAATAATATCCTCCACTTCTGGAAACAGCTCTCTATATATATCTTTTAAAAGAGTAAATTTATCCGGCCTTTTTCTGCTAAGCTGATAAATCACACGGGGAAGGCTTTCTGAATCAATCGGCATATCCTCCAGCCCCTTTCGAATAATAGGGTCTGGCTGGTAAAAGCTCTTTGCATCCAGATTGTTCTCCATATAAAACTTCATGCTGTTAATCTTTTTTATGATATCCGCGTAAAATATTTCATCATAAGCCCTAAGCTTATTTACAACCAGCTCCGTCTGCTCCACATTTATTTTTGACGAGCATCTCCCCGTTTCCGAGCTTTTATACAATGCTTTCTGGGTGTCTCTTTGTATCAGCTGCGTATATTTCTGCCCCTTATTTTCCGGCCGCATTTTTAGGTATTCATAATGGATATGGGGCTCAGAACCTTCATCATGCTTCCAAGTAAATTCATAGCCATAGAGCACTCGGTACTCTGTTTTGTTAAACTCGGTCAATACCTCCATCTCAAATTTATAGTTTCTACCGAGCATATGACGGTTAATCGGTATTAATTTCGAATTAGCCATCATCAAAGCCTT
Organism: uncultured Enterocloster sp.; assembly: GCA_944384065.1. Taxonomy (GTDB): domain Bacteria; phylum Bacillota; class Clostridia; order Lachnospirales; family Lachnospiraceae; genus Enterocloster. The sequence continues at coordinate 19,284 of CALWRY010000031.1, forward strand.
GTCCTCTATTGCAGCCTTAATATATTGCAGTCCAAAATCAATTGCCATAAGGACATTTGATTTTCCGAAATTATTCAGCGCCACCAGTGCTGTAATATTGTCAAAGCCAATCTTGACATTTGAGAGGTTTTTAAACCCGTCAATCAATACCGTCTGTATTTTCATAACAGTACATCCCTCCTTTTCCCCATGTTTACAGCATATCACCAGTTTTTATAATATGCAATATATTTTTTCGTTATTATAGATATATATGGCATAAAATTCAGTTTTATTCAATCAAACGCTATTATATATACCTTTTTCTTCCATCCCAGCTGCCGCCAGGTCAAAGTCCGTCTCCTTAAGGCCCTTGCGCACATAGGCCGCCAGGTCCGCCCACAGCAAAATCACAGGGTCCCGGTCCATTTTGAAGCGGTGCCGCTTTTCCTCGAGGAGCCCGGCCATGCGGCCAAGCCCGTCTTCTGCCCCGTGAAGTCCAAGGTCCCCGCAGGCCTCCCCCAGGCGGCCGAAGCGTTTTGCAAGCTCCTCCGGTGCGGAGGAAAGGCCGCTCTGAAACAAATCCGCCAGGGCCCTGCGCACCTCTTCCAGGAGGTCTGCCGTTTCTTTTACCGCCTCAGCGGGAGGAATATTTTCCAGAGCAGCTGCCTTTCCCGGCTGGTCCGCTGCCGCTTCCTGTCTGTCTGCAGGTTCCATGCTGTCAAAATATTCAATCGGATACAGACAAAGCTGTCCCTCCTCCAGATACGGGATGCCGAAAAATACCACACTCTTCTTCCCCTGCTTTTCCAGCCGGCTGGCAAGCCGCTCCAAAGCCTGTATGGTCAGCTTTTCCTCCTGGCTGTAGCGGACCGCAGCCAAAAGCCTTCTCCCCTCCCGGTCAAAAAGCTCCATGGAAAAGCGCTGGCGCACCGTGTCAAAGTGTCCCTGTGAGACAAAGTCCGCCCCCACCAGGGCCAAGGGCTCGCCGCCCCCTTCCTCCTGTCTGAACCCTCGCAGCCAGTCCAGAAGCCGCCGGTAATCCTGAAAAATCATCGCCTGCACCTCAGGACGGGAAAGCCGCCTGGTCCCGATGACCTCGCTCTTCGTATCCCTGCTTACTGAAATCCGCCCGTCCGCGGCTGCTTTCGCCCCGGTCAGCACAAGCTCCAGCTCCATCATCCTTTCCCGGCTGCAGCTTAGGCCCCAGGGAGCCTGCTCCCGGCCTCCCCGCCCAGCTGGCCGGCGGCGGACCCCCTCATAAAATGTAGGGCGGGCATCTATCCAGGCATACCACTTCTTCTGCTCTGTCTCCAGGAAATAATATTTTTCCCCTTCATACCCCGCCTTGCTCTTAAAGCTTCGGGAGCCGATGGCTGTGAGATGAAGGGCCGGGACCGGATAATAAGCGTCCCGGAAGCTCCCCGCAAGCGCTCGCCGCCCCTTGGCGCCCTCCTCCCTTGCAAGGCATTCCGCCCGCCGGTACAGGCTTAAAAGCTCCTCCAAAAGCTCCTCCTCTCTAAAAGCGGCCGCCCGGGAAAAATACTGCCGGTACTGGGAGGCGGCCCTCCTGCACCCCGATTCGAAGGCAGCAAGCCCCGCCCCGTGGCTGATGACCGCCAGCCGCTCCATGCTCTCCGCTGCCTCCGGTGACAAGCGGGAAAGGCCCGTAGAAAGCTGCAGGCCTATTCCCTCCTTCAAGGAGCAGAGGGCCTGGGAGACAGCTGCCTGGTCCCAATCCTCCGCTTCCTCTATCTGAGACTTAAACGCCTGGATGGACACAGCCTTGTCCTCCAGCTGGAAGGCCAGCACTGCCAGCGCCTTGTGGGCGCAGAATTTCCTGCTGTGGCAGCTGCAGGCAGAATATTCCAGAGGATACAGAAGATGCACGGTCCGCCCATCCCAGGGAAAGGTCACTGTGACTGTGCTCCCCGCCTCTATCACAGGGCGCTCTCCCGCCTCTATCCGGCCAGCAAATTCCCTGCCGGCCTTATCCCCGCAGGCATTTTTTATGCGGCTTAAGGGGACGGCCAAAAGCGCCTGCCTGAGCTCGGAAGGGACCAATCCCGCCGCAGAGGTCTCTCCTGCGGGAGCCGCCGCCTCAGAGGTCTCTCCCGCTGAAGCTTGGGAAGTCGGGGCCTCCGCCGCCGTTTCCTCCGCTATAAGTCCCTGCCGCAGATACAAAATCGCCGCTACAATATGCCTGCAGACGCTCCTGGAAGGGCAGCTGCAGGTACTCTCCCCCAGAGGCGCCCGGATATGGCAGACCGTATCCCCGAAGGCTGCCTGCGCCTCCCCGGTCTCCTCATCCCAGACCACCTCCGGCTGCTCCTGCTCCAGGTCCTTATAGGCCCGCTTCACTGTGCCCCTGTTGGACAGGCCCTCCAGGTACCCGTCGTCCGCCTGGACCAGCAGATGCTTCAAGCTCTCCATCGCACTTCTCCTCTTCCGGCACACCCACTCATCATCCATCCATTACCTTTCCCATAAAATCTCCCAGGGCCTCCGGCGTCATGGCCCCCACAAAGGCCCCAATATCCGCCAGCCATCCTGCCGTTCTCCGGTCGTAGGCCGGGTTGGCTTCCATGTCCAGGGCGGTGAGGCAGATGAGCCTTGCCCCGCTCTCTACAATCCCCCGGCTCACGGACAAAAGCCCGGACACGCTTCCTCCCTCACAGAGGTCAGACACCAGGACCACCATGGTTCTGTGGGGATTTTCAATGAGCGTCTCACAATACTGCAGAGCCCCTGCAATATTTGTGCCGCCGCCCAGCTGTATGCTCATCAGCGTGTCCACCGGGTCGTCCAGATGGGCGCTCAGGTCCACCACCTGGGTGTCAAATATAACCAGTCTTGTATCCAGCATGGGAAGGCGGGCAAAGATACCAGCCATCACCGCACTGTGTATCACCGAGTCCAGCATGGAGCCGCTCTCGTCCACTGCAATCACCACCCGCCACTGGCTGTATTTCCTGGTGCGGCTGCTGAAATACACCTGCTCCACCATCAGCTTCTTTTTCTCCGGGTTAAAATGTGCCAGATTCCGCCGGATAGTCTTTTTCACATCCAGATTCCTGGCGGAGTGCACCGGGCTGGCGCTGTTTCTGTCCAGGCTTCCCCGAAGCGAGCGCCGGATATCCCGGCGGAGCTTCTCCTCAATTTCCTCCGCCACCTTCTTCACAATCCGCCGGGCCGCATCAAGCACCTCCCCCTTCATCAGATGCTTCAGCTGAAGAATGGTCTTTAAAAGCTCCCGGTTGGGCTCCAGCTTCTCCAGAACCTCCCGGTCCGTCAAAAGCTCCTTCAGCTGGTAGCGCTCCAGGGCATGGCGCTCTAAAATCTCCACGGTCTCCTTGGGGAACAGGCGGCGGATTTTCGTTATCCATGCAGCCGCCGTCAGCTGGCTGGCCCCCGTTCCCCCTTCCCGGCGCACATCCTCCCCATACTCCCGGGAATAGAGAAAATCCAGCGCATCCTCCAGGTCAAAGCAGGAGATGCCATTTTCCAGGGCGGCCCCATCCTCAAAGGAAATCTGCGCCCCAGCCTGCTTTCCCAAAATCAGCCGCCACCGGTTTAACTGCTCCCTATCCCTCATAGGCCCTCCTTTTCCTCCTGCATTTCCAGCCCTGCCCGGATGCGGCTGTCCAAGCCCTCGCCGTAGGCATAGGCCTCCGGCCCGATTCCCTGTCTTCGCAGAATATCCCCCGCCCTCCTCCCGTGAAGCCCGGCGGCCTTCCCCGCAATCCGGTCTGTCTCCATGGGTGTGAAATAGCTGAACGCCAGGCGCAGCTCCGGCAGAAGGCTCATAAACTCCTCCGCGGAAAGACGGCCCAGGAGCTCGTCAATCAGGCGGATAAATTCCCCGCCCGCGAACACGAAATCCCTGGCGGTAAAAAACAGGCCTCGCAGAAAGGAGGCGCTCCTCTCCCGCATTTCCTTCGTTCCCTGAATATAGCCCGCTGCAGCGGCCCGTATCCGTCCGCTCACCGTGCAGCCCTCATCGCCGGGCGCTTCCCCGAAACCATCCTGTGGAAAACTGCGGCTTGCCGCC
>CALWRY010000032.1 GCA_944384065.1 uncultured Enterocloster sp.
GGGCGCTCTCACGGAATTTCTTTCCAACCGCCTCCAAAAGCTCCTCAAAGGGAAGCTCCGGATTCAGAATTACGGTCATTCCGGCCTTGCTGCTCTTAATCACTACCGCACTGCGCATGGATCTGTCTCCTTAATTAATCATTGATAATAACATTTGATACATTGGACGCCCCGGATCCGAGAATCTCCTCCAGGGTGGTATATCCGTAGTAATACTCATATACATTCTTCCCAAGGGTCGCCGCGTTGGTTCCCGCGTATCCGTAGGGAATGTTCACCGTCACCGCGATCTCCGGGTTGGCAAAGGGGGCGAAGGAGATGAAGAAACCGTGATTGGCCCTCGTCCGGTCCTCCTGGCTGGTTCCCGTCTTTCCGGCCACCTCCACCGGCAGATCCGAGTAGATGCTGGCCGAGGTCACGGTGATCACCCGCCGCATTCCCTCCTGGACCGCGTCCCAGGTAGAGTCCGCCACCTCAATATGGGACTCGGTCTCCGGCGTATAGTCAGCCAGAAGGTTCCCGTCGGAGTCCGTCAGCTTATCGAGAAGGCTCAGCTTAAAGAGAGTTCCCCGGTTGGCTATGGCGGACACGTATCTGGCAAGCTGCACATTGGCGTAATTGTGGGTGCCCTGTCCCATGGCGGAGCGCTCCGGGTCCGTGTCGGAGATCTGCGGATCATTCTCCGGAATCTGCACGCCCGATGTCTCTGAGAGCCCAAACAGGGTGGCGTACTTGCGGATCGTTGCAAGGCCCTTCTCCGGGGAATAATTCCCCTCCTCGTCCATACAGAGCCGGTGGGCCAGCTCCGCGAACACGTAGTTACAGGAATTCTGGATTCCCTCGATCACGGTCTGCTCCCCGTGGTAGCCCGTACAGCGGATAGGGATATCCGTCTCCCTGTACCAGCGGGTACAGTTGATGGTCTCATCCAGGGTAATCACGCCCTCCTCCAGGGCCGCCACAGCAATGAGGGGCTTGAAGGTGGAGCCAGGCGCCTTTCGGGCCTGGGTGGCATTGTTGTAGAGAGGACGGGACAGATCGCTCTGGAGCTTGGCATAGTAAACAGGGTCCACGCTTCCCGACATCTCGTTGTTGTCATAGCTGGGGTAGGTGACCAGGGCCCGAATCTCGCCGGTATTCACATCCGTGACCACGCATCCCGCAGTGCAGGGATCCAGGGCCAGCTGGGCAGGGGTGAGCTCAATGTTTGAGATCTTCTGGCGGATAAAAGAGAAGGCCGTGGCCTCATCCCCTGCCCGCAGCTGAGCCATGGACTGGGGATCCTCTTCAAGCACGCCCTGAGCAAAGAGGGCCAGGCAGAGCTGCCGCCCGGTAACCTGCCCGTTATTCACCAGATAGCGGAACATGAGCTTGGTAAACTGGTCGTCCTCCTCCAGGCTGCTTATGATATAGTCCGTCAGCTGGGCAAATATCTCATCCGCCCCGGAATAATTAGTCTCGCTTTCCAGGCTGGTGGTGTCCACCCAGCCGGCGGAGATGCCGCTTAAGATATAGTCACGAAGGCTTAAATTCCCGTCCTGCCAGGTCTCAAACACCTCGGAGCTCTGATCGATCTTATCCCTCTGAATAATGCCAACGCTGGAGGCCGACAAATAAGTATAAATGTAGTTCATGTAAGAATACATGTCGGGGGTGAGCTCGTTTAAGGTACTGGCATGGGGGCTTAAGAGCTCATTCTTAAGTGAATCCAAAATCTGCTCTCTGGCCGACAGGTAGATGGCGTAGATTTCCCGCTCAATATCCGACGCGCCATCCTCCGCCATATGGGACAGGGACAGCACATTGTTGTTGATGAGCTGGTAGTACACATCCTTCACAGGAATGGGAACCTTGGAGGAGTCAGTGATCTGGGTTTTGTCCACATCCTCATTTACCAGGTTTTTCACCAGGATGCCGGCCAGCTGCTGCTCTATCAGATGGTAGATGGCCACCTGGAGATCCCGGTCAATGGTCAGGTACACGTCATTTCCCGCCTGGGCCTCCTCATTTTCAATGATCTCCCGGGGGCGCCCCATATTGTCCACGTACATCCGGGAGAAGCCCTTGTCCCCCTGAAGCTCCAGCTCCATGGACTGCTCGATGCCGGCCCGGCCCACCACATCATTTAAATCATACTTGTCCTCACCCGGATCCGACGCGCGGCCCTCAGCAGTAGCCCGCCATTCCTTATTCAGCTCGTCCAGCTGATCCTCCTGGACATTTCCCGTGTAGCCGATGATGGGGGCGAAGTATATGCTGTCCGCATATCTGCGGATATAAGTCTGTGCCACTGCCACGCCCTTCAGATCCGCCGCGTTTTCATTGATCTCCATCATGGTTTCCTCGCTGACGTTGGAGGCCACAGTGGTGGTCACGTACTTCCGGTAGCGGGTCAGGTTCATGGTATAGATAATATTGATCATGTCCAAAGCTACATCGTCGGAAAGAATCATGGCGTTGCCCTTCTCATCCTTCATCTGATCCAGCTCGTACTCTTCCTTTTTATATTCAAATGCCTCGTAGGCCGTGATATCGCTGGGGTACCGGCCCCTCTCGTCGTCCAGCTGATCGGAGCTCGACAGGCCATAGAAGTTTAGGAGGAAGCGGGTCTTTGCGGAATCTGAGGCGCAGGTAAATTCCATCTGCCCTTCCCCATCCACGGCAATCTCAAAGCTTCCCTCCACGGACTCCCCACGGCGCCTTAAAATCGTCACCAGGCGGTAAATCATGGCGTTGCGGTCCTCGGGCTGCGGATAATCCCCCAGGTCCTGGATGGTTACGGAATAGGCCAGCTCATTGTAGGCTAACGGGTTGCCGTTCCGGTCGTAGATGTTTCCCCGGATGCCCGGCGTTGTGACGGTCTGCTCCGTCATCTGCATATATTCGTCCTGGTACTGATCGCCCTCCAGAATCTGCATGCGGAACAGAGTCCCGATGAGCCCGGAAAACATCACGGTAAACAGGACCGCCAGAGCAAACAGCCTTGAAGTGATTATCTTTTTCACGAAATCCCATGCGATTTCCAGCAGTTCTTTAAACAATCGTTGTGTCTCTCCTTTTTCCTATGTCGTCCACCCGTCTGCTGGCAGACAAAAACAGCCGGTAAACCAAAAGCGTGGTCACGGAGGTAAAAATGATCTCAGGCAGCATGATATTCCTGAAATAGTAGGGAAGATCCAACCTCCCCCGGATCAGAAAGCGGAACACATAGATGTACATGCAGTACATCAGCTCATTGGCCACGCTCAGGATAAGGGGCAGATTGATGTAGTCCTCGTAATAGTACCTTGTAAAAGTGCCGTTTATATAGCCGATGTAAATATAAATCAGCGTGTAAAATCCAAAGGGACCGCTGTAAAACAGATCTAAGAGAAGGCCGGAAAACACGCCGTAAAGCATCCCCGCTGTCTTTCCGTGGATAAAGCCAAAGGAAAAGGTCAAAATCAGCAGCAGGTTCGGCACTGCCCACAAAAAGGGCAGCAGGGGAAATACGCAGTTCTGCACGGTGAAGGCCAGCACAATGAACAGCATATTGATGAGGACCTGTTTCAGCTTCGCGTGTCTCAAGGTTCTTCCACCTCTCCCGTCTGTTTTAATTCCGTGATCACCAGAACCTCCTGAAGATTATCAAAATCCGCCGCCGGGATCAGATAGCCGGACTGGGTTAAATGATCCGGGTCGATGGTGACATCCACCGCATAGCCGATGAGGATCCCCGGCAGGAACTTGGTGCTGATATTGGATGTGACAATCGGATCGCCATTGTCAAGGGCCGCGTCCCGTGAAAAGTCCGTCAGCCGCAGCCGCCCCTGCTCATACAGAGTCAGATCGCCGGCCACAATGCAGTTGTAGGAGGAGTCCACGGCCATGGCCCCCACCCGGCTGGAGTCGTCGATGATGGCCCGCACCGTGGCATAATTTGCCCCCACGTCGGTGACAATTCCCACCAGGCCGCCTCCGGCCACCACATTCATATCCACGGCAATTCCATCCGCGCTTCCCTTGTTGATGCGGAACACCTGGAACCACTTTTCCGAATCGCGGGCGATGACTCTTGCCCCTATTTTTTCATACTGCATGTATTCCTGATCCAGCTGGTAGAGCTCCCGCAGCCGTTCTAACTCAAACTGCTCTGCCTGAAGCCGGTTGTTCTCCTCGGCCAGCCTGGCAATCTCCTGGCTCAGCTCCTCATTTTCCTGCAGGGCCTCGTGGAGGCGGCCATAGTTGGTCAGTTCATTGTAAATTCCGGTGCCCACCTTGTTGACGCCGGACTGAATGGGGATGAGGAAATATCCCACCCCATTGCGCAGCGGCTCCATGATCCCGTCCTTCAGGGAAGTGATGGAGATTAAAAGCACGCAGAGGGCCGTGAGGGCGATGAGTATATATTTGCTGCGTTTTGATTCCATGTACAAAAATTCCTCTTTCTTATGATACGATCCAACCGTTCCGGACGGTTGCAACACGCTCTAAAGCAGGCCGCTCTGGCGAAAGCTCACAAAGCGCTTGTCGCCGATAACGATGTGGTCCAGAAGGGTGACGCCCACCAGGCTTCCGGCCTCCTTCACGCGCCGGGTTAAGAGCAGATCCGACTGGCTGGGCTGCGGATCTCCGCTGGGATGGTTGTGCACCAGCACCATCCCCACAGCCAGGCACCGCAGGGCCTCGATCAATATCTCCCTGGGGGTGATGATGGAGGCATTCACCGTTCCTCTGGAAACAAGGAAATCCCGGATCAGGGCCTGCTTTGTGTTAAAATACATAACACGTATCTCCTCCTGCTCCAGGTGGCGCATATCTTCCATATAGTAATCCGCTATCTCCTGGGGATATGAGAAAGCCGGCATCTTCTCCATAGCCTTCCGCTTCCAGATTCTCCGGGACAGCTCCCCAATACATAAAAGCTGGGCTCCCTTCGCCTTTCCGATTCCCTTGACGCCACAAAGATCCGCCAGGGAATGGTGGAGAAGGCCCACCAGGCCGTCCCCGGAACCGCTGAGCTCCAGAATCCGATCCGCAAGCTCCAGGGAGTTCTCATCCCTGGAGCCGGTTCGTATAATCACGGCCAGAAGCTCTCCGTCGCTGAGTGCGCCTGGGCCCAGACGCAGGCACTTCTCGTAGGGCCTGTCCTCCTCGGGCAGATCCTTCATTCGTATTTTTGCCATAAGTCCTCCTGTTTACGCACCTCTCCAAGTACGCTTCCCGCAGCCGCCAAGGCGGCGTCTGCCCTGTCAGGAAGACAGATCCCGGCCGGGTATCAGATCAGCCGGTAGATGATCAGCGCCACAGCCAGGCCGATGATGCTGGCCATGGTGATCTGAATGGACAGGCCGAAGGTGATGACCAGGATGCCGAAATCGATCACAAGCGGCGAATCAAGGCCGAAGGACTGCCCGTAGTTGAGCCAGCTAAGCCAGGAGATCCCCTCCGCCAGCTGCCCCATGAAACCGCCCAGCACGATTCCCGCTAACAGCATGATCAAAAGAATCCAGAAATTTTTATACCGCATACAGCCTCCTTATCCGTCCATATCAGCATACATATTACCATAACTTTCCTGGACTGTCACCTACAATTTCTCGCAACAGCTCAGACGGCGGGCAGAAAGGGGCAAAGCCATGCGTCAAGCTTGCTTGTAAGCAAGGGTTTGCCCCTTTCTGCACATCGGATGGACATCCGATGCTTCTTGGACGGCTTTAGGCCGGCCAAGAAGATACCCGCCGTCTAAAGCCATTACAGCTTCACAACCCCATCGTCCACCAGCTGCTGCAGGGACTTTAAGATGCCCAGCTTCGCGTGGTACCAGGTAAGCCCGCCCTGGAAATACACGGCGTAGGGCGGCTTGATGGGGCCGTCGGCCGACAGCTCGATGGAGGACCCCTGGACAAAGGCGCCAGCCGCCATAATCACCTGGCTGTCGTAGCCGGGCATGTCCCAGGGTTCCGGGGTCACGAAGCTGTCCACAGGCGCAGCCGCCTGGATGCCCTTGCAGAAGGAGATCACGCCCTGGGGCGTGCCGAAGGTGATGGCCTGGATAATGTCGTGCCGGGGCGTATCCCCTGCGGGGAACACCGGGAAGCCCAGCCGCTCATAGATGTTCGCCGCATAGATGGCGCCCTTTAAGGCTCCGGCAGTCACCACCGGGGCCAGGAAAAATCCCTGGAACATAGACTGGGTGATGCCCAGGGTAGCCCCCAGCTCCCGGCCAAGTCCCGGGGCAGTCAGACGGCAGGCCGCGCGCTCTATGCAGTCCTCCCTCCCGGCGATGTAGCCTCCGGTGGCCGCCAGGCCGCCCCCGGGATTTTTGATCAGGGAGCCCACAATCATGTCCGCTCCCACCTGGCTGGGCTCACGCGTCTCCGTGAACTCCCCGTAGCAGTTGTCAACCATGCAGATCACATTCGGATGGATGGATTTGATAAAGGAAATAAGTTCCCCGATCCGTTCCACAGACAGGGTGGGGCGGGTTGCATAGCCCTTGGAGCGCTGAATGGTCACCAGCCGGGTCTTTTCGTTTAAGGCCGCGCTGATGCCCGCATAGTCAAAGCTCCCGTCGGGCCGAAGATCCACCTGGCGGTAGGATACGCCGTATTCCTTTAAAGATCCCACGGAATCCCGGATCCCGATCACCTCCTCCAGGGTGTCATAGGGCTTTCCCACCGGTGAGAGAAGCTCATCCCCTGGGCGCAGATTGCCGGAGAGAGCGATGTGCAGGGCGTGGGTGCCGCAGGTAATCTGCGGCCGAACCAGGGCGCTGTCACAGCCAAAAGCATCTGCGTACACCTTTTCCAGGGTTTCACGGCCCAGGTCATTGTACCCATATCCTGTGGTGGCCGCGAAATGGATGTCGCTGACCCGGTTCTCCTGCATGGCCCGAACCACCTTCAGCTGGTTGTACTCCGCCGTGCGGTCAATGGCCGCGAATCTCTCCTTTAAATTTTTCTCCGTCTCCTCCGCAAAGGCAAGCACCTGGGCGCTGATCCCCAGGGACCCGTACATTTTCTTCAGCATATCTTGTTCCATGTATATCTCTTATCTCCTATCCTTTTTGTGGGAGCGGGAAGCCCTCCTCCCCGCACTCCTTCATAATCTGTGAAAATACCCGGTCCTGCTCCCCCGGCTCCCCATCCAGATTGAGCCAGCGCACATCCCTCTCCCGCTTGAACCAGGTGAGCTGCCGCTTGGCAAAATGCCGGGTGTCCCGTTTCAGCACGTAGACCGCCTCATCCAAACTGCATTTTCCGTCCAGATAATCTAAAATTTCCTTATAGCCCAGCCCCTGCATGGCCGTCTGTCCCCGGCAGCACCCCATCGTTCGCAGCCGGGACACTTCCTCCACCAGTCCCTGGCTGAGCATCTGATCCACCCGCTTGTCAATCCGGCCATAGAGCCTCTCCCGGTCCATGGTGAGCACGTAATACAGGAAATGGTAGTCCGCCTCCTTTTTGCGCATCGCCGCGTTGTGGCGGGAAATAGGCGTGCCGGTCAGCCGGAAGTATTCGATGGCCCGGATCACCCGCTTTACATTGTTGGGGTGAATGGCAGAGGCAGACTCCGGATCCACCTGGGCCAGCATGGCGTGAAGCACCTGGGGCGCGCTCTCCCCCTCACGGCGGGCCAGATCATAGAGCTCCCTCCGCACAGGGCTGTCCTCGGGATCCTCCTCAAACTCCACGCCGTAGAGCAGGGCCTGAATGTAAAACCCGGTGCCGCCGGTGATGATGGGAAGGTGTCCCCTGGCATAGATGCCCTCCATGGCCTGCAGGGCCATTTTCTGAAAGGCCGCCACATTGAATTCCTCCCAGGGATCCAGCACGTCGATCAGGTGGTGGGGGACACCCTCCATCTCCTGAGCCGTAATCTTGGCGGATCCGATGTCCATATGGCGGTACACCTGCATGGAATCCGCGCTGACAATCTCCCCGTCCAGGGCCTTTGCCAGACGGATGGACAGGGCGGTTTTTCCCACGGCAGTGGGGCCTGTCAGAATGATAAGGGGTTGTTTCATGGCTCCTCCATTACGCGGCTGCTGTTTCAGACAGCTGCCGTTACACAATGCGCTTAAATTTCTTCTCCAGCTCGTACTTTGACATGGAAATGATGGTAGGCCTCCCGTGGGGGCAGGCGTAGGGATTCTCCAGGCTGAGCAGCTGTCCGATAAGCGCGTCCGCCTCCGCCGGGGACATGGCGTGCCGGCCCTTCACCGCCGCCTTGCAGGACATGGACGCCACCTTGTCCCAGATCATATCCGGGCTGCCAAGGGCTGTGTCCTCCGAGAGGCCATCCAGCATTTCCAGGAGCAGATCCTTTCTCGCCAGGGAGGGCAGATTGGCGGGCACGCCTCGGACCGCGTATTCCTTCCCGCCGAAGGCCTCTATCTGAAAGCCCATATCCGTAAAGTAATGCATGTATTTTTTGAGCAGCATCTCCTCCCCAGGGCTTACGGTCAGAATGATGGGGGGATCCACCATCTGGGTTCCAAACTCCCGGTTCTTAAGCATGGCCATGGTCCGCTCAAAGAGCACTTTCTCATGGGCGGCGTGCTGGTCAATGATAAAGAGCTGCTCCTCAAATTCCACCAGCCAGTAGGTGTCAAAGAGCTGGCCGATGAGCTTGTGCCGGGAGCGGGACTTGGGATCCAAGAGCTTTTCCTCAAAGAGATCCAGCTGCTCGGCTGCCGGCTGCTCTTTTGCCGCTTTCTGCCCGCTCCCAGCCCGCTCCTCCCTCAGCCACTTGGGCACCAGATCCTCCACCAGGGAGGGACGGGCGGGGGAAGCCTGCCTGTAGAGCCCTTCCTTTTGGGTGTCACCCGCTACCATCTCCCCTGCCATGGCCTGCTTTCTGCGGATCTCAAAGGGCTCCGGGCGGGGGGCTCTTGCGGCGGGCTCTGCGCCTTTTGCTGGTACGCTATCCTCCTCCTTGCGGTTTTCTCCAAGCTCCACTTTCGGGATCAGCTCTTCCTGCGAGAGTGCCTGGTGCAGGCAGTCAAACACCGCCTTATATACCCGCTCCCCGTCGGAAAAGCGCAACTCCATCTTGGTGGGATGCACATTTACATCCAGGCTCTGGGGATCTATCGCAAAATACAGCATAGTGAAGGGGTATTTGTGCTGCATCATAAAGGGCTTGTAGGCCTCCTCAATGGCCTTTGCCACAATCTGGTTCCTGATGTAGCGCCCGTTGATAAAATAGTTCTCGTACCCGCGGGTGGCCCGCGCCAGCACCGGCTTTCCTATGTATCCAGTGATGGAGATGCCGTCCCCCTTCCAGTCAATCCCTATCAGGTTGGAGGCTGTCTCCCGGCCGAACACTGTGTAGATCAGATCCTTTACATTGCTGTTTCCCGAGGTGTAGAGCTTGTTCTGGTTGTTTTGGATAAAGCGGATGGAGATGTCCGGCCGTGAGAGGGCGATCTTCTCCACCAGGGAAGCCACATGGCTGCCCTCGGTGGAAGGCGTCTTTAAAAATTTCTTCCGGGCCGGAGTATTGTAGAACAAATTTCTTGCAATGATGGTAGTGCCCTCCGGGGCCCCAATCTCCTCCATTCCCCGCTCCTTTCCGCCCTCAATCTGGTAGCGGGATCCTGTCAGGCTCTGGAGGGTTTTTGAGATCAGCTCCACCTGGGAGACGGATGCGATGCTGGCCAGGGCCTCCCCCCGAAATCCCAGGGAGGACACGGAGAGCAGATCCTCCACCGTGCGGATCTTGCTGGTGGCATGGCGCAGGAAGGCCAGTGGGATCTGGTCCGCGCTGATGCCGCAGCCATTGTCCGTCACCCGGATAAGCTCGCACCCGCCCTCCTTGATCTCCACGGTAACCGCCGTGGCCTGGGCGTCGATGGCATTTTCCAAAAGCTCCTTTACCACAGAGGCCGGGCGCTCAATGACCTCCCCGGCGGCAATCTTGTTGATGGTATTCTGATCCAAGACGGTAATGGGCATCCTATCTCCTCCTTTAAAGCGTCTCAGGCGCCTACAGATCCATTAGTCCGGGTAGGACGTGAACGCGCATGACGCCCGCCTCCAGATCCACCTCTCGGATGCAGTCCTTGATAGCGGGAAGCATGAGATCCTTCCTGCCGGGGCAGGACACCAGGTACACATCGTTGGCGCCGGTCTCCAGCACGTCCTTTAAAACCCCCAGGGAATTTCCCTCCTCGTCCTCCACCTGAAGGCCGATCAGATCTCCGATAAAGTACTCGTCCTCCTGAAGCTCTACCGCATGCTCCCTGGGGATGAGGAGATCCTTCTGTCTCCAGGCCTGCACCGCGTTCATATCATCATATCCCTCAAATTTCAGGATAACCATGTTCTTAAAAAATTTCACATTCTGGACCTTTAAGGGGATGCGCTCCTTCCCGGTGTCCAGCCAGACTTCCTTCAGTTCCAAAAATCGTCCGGCGTCGTCCGTGGTGGGATAAACCTTCACCTCTCCCCGCACTCCGTGGGTGGTGGTTATGACGCCGACTCTCAGCATACTTTCCATAAAACCTCCGTAGGCGTCCGAAATACGGACGCCGGCGCACTATTCGAAAGAAAACCGCCAGGCGGAAAGTCCGGCGGTTTTGTAACAGTTCTGAACAGTTATCTTTGCACTACTGAATCTCAACGATCACTTTCTTGTCTTCCTTGGACGCGGCGGCCTTGACCACGGAGCGGATTGCCTTGGCGATCCTGCCCTGCTTGCCAATGACCTTGCCCATGTCAGCGGCGGCCACCTTGAGCTCAATCAAGGTATCTTCGCCTTTCTGTGACTCGGTTACAATCACTTCGTCAGGATTGTCCACCAGTGCCTTGGCGATCACTTCGACCAATTCCTTCATCTCTTCACCTCATTTGCAATTACTGAATGCCGGCGATCTTCAGAAGCTTTCCAACAGTCTCCGTGGGCTGTGCGCCTGTAGCCAGCCACTTCTTTGCTGCCTCCTCATCGAACTTGATTACGCTGGGATCCTTTGTGGGATCATAGTAGCCAATCTCCTCGATGAATCTTCCGTCTCTGGGAGAACGGGAATCCGCAACTACGATTCTATAGAAAGGAGCCTTCTTCTGCCCCATTCTTCTAAGTCTCATCTTTACTGCCATGTTGATTCACCTCCTTATATACTGGTTCTTTTCTATAGACATACAGGGCAATGCCTGTTTGACTAACACATTAAAAGGGAAGCTTCATCTTGCCGCCCATCAGGCCGCCCAGGCCGCCGAAACCGCCCTTGCGCTTGCCGCCCATCAGGCCCGGCATCTGCTTCATCATCTTCTTCATCTGGTCGAACTGCTTGACCAGACGGTTCACCTCGCTGATGTCCACCCCTGCGCCCCTGGCAATGCGCTGCTTGCGGGAGGGATTCATAAGTCCCGGGTTGGCCCGCTCCTCCTTTGTCATGGACAGGATGATGGACTCCACACGCTTCAAGGAGCGCTCTCCCTCGTCCATATCCACGCCGGAAAGCTGGCTTCCCACGCCGGGCATCATGGAGAGAATGCTTCCCATGCCGCCCATCTTCTTGATCTGCTGCATCTGGGTCAGGAAGTCGTTGTAATCAAACTCCGCCTTGCGCAGCTTCTGGCTGAGTTCCTTGGCCTGCTCCTCATCCACCTCGGCTGCCGCCTTCTCGATCAAGGACTGAATGTCTCCCATGCCCAGAATCCGGGAGGCCATCCGATCCGGGTAAAACTGCTCCAGATCCGAGAGCTTCTCTCCCATACCGGTGTAGAGGATCGGCTTGCCGGTCACGGCCCGTATGGACAGCGCAGCTCCGCCTCGGGTGTCTCCGTCCAGCTTTGTGAGGATGACGCCGTCGACGCCCACCTTGTCATTGAAGGTGGAGGCCACATTCACTGCGTCCTGGCCCGTCATGGCATCCACAACAAGAAGGGTCTGATCCACCGTGAGGGCTTCCTTAATCTCCGTGAGCTCCTCCATCATGCCCTCATCAATGTGAAGGCGTCCCGCTGTGTCCAGAATCAGCACGTTCATGTTGTTCTTCGCCGCGTGCTCCCTGGCCGCCTTGGCGATGTCAACAGGGCGGTTCTTATCCCCCATAGAGAAAACGGGAATGCCCACCTTCTCGCCGTTGACCTCCAGCTGCTTGATAGCCGCCGGCCGGTACACGTCGCAGGCCGCAAGCAGAGGGCTGCGTCCCTTGGCTTTCAGCTTGGCCGCAATCTTGGCCGTGGTGGTGGTCTTTCCAGCGCCCTGCAGGCCTGCCATCATGATGACAGTGATCTCGTTCGCCGGCTTTAAGGCGATCTCCGTGGTGTCGGAGCCCATAAGCTTCACCATCTCCTCGGTGACGATCTTAATCACCGTCTGTCCGGGGGTGAGGCTTCCGAATACTTCCTCGCCTACTGCCCTCTCCTGTACGGAGCTTATGAACTGCTTGACGACCTTAAAGTTTACATCCGCCTCCAGGAGGGCCATCTTTACCTCTTTCAGGGCTGCCTTTACATCGGCCTCGGACAGGCGTCCCTTGCCCCTCAGGTTCTTGAAAATATTCTGCAGTTTTGTAGACAAATTCTCAAAAGCCATCAAAAACCTCCTGCTTAAAGCGCCCCGCTGATCTGTTCGGACTTGCGGCGTATCTCCTCCACCAGGGCCATATCCCCTGTGGCCAGACACTCGCCCGCCAGCCGCCCTACTTCCCGGGCCATATCCCGTATGGCTAAGAACTTGGCGACCAGATGGAGCTTGGCCTCATAGTCCTCCAGTATCCTGTCGCAGCGCCGGATCAAATCGTGAACGCCCTGACGGCTGATTCCCTGCTCCGCCGCAATCTCGCTGGGAGACAGGTCGTTAAAAACCGCGTCCTCATAGATGCGCCGCTGGTGCTCCGTCAGAAGCTCCCCGTAAAAATCATACAGCAGGCCTCGCTCCACAATTCGTTCCATTTGTTCACCACCAGGGTGTATCATACACGATAAATTCCGGGCTGTCAAGTGTTTTTACTTGACGAAATAAACTTTTGGTTACCTACTGCGCTCTCAGTGCCTCCGCACGCTGTCCGCCAGGGCCTGCTTTTCCTTAAGCCCGCGGATCTCCTCCTGGCCCAGAATCAGGTTCTCGGTCAGGGGGTTCACCACCAGCCCGTCCTTATCCGCCATGCGAAGCGCTCCTTTCAGATCCAGAACCACGGCCGCCCACTCGTCTCTGCGGTAGCCGCGCCTGAACTCCGGCCAGTCGGTAAACAGCGGAATGAAATATTGGCCCCTGTTATTTTCCACTCTGGGGAAATGCATGGACTGGCTGCCGGACATATCGATCCGGTTCTCCCCGCGCTTTAAATTCCCGCCCTCATACTTCATGGGCACAAGGAACTGGGCGCCAAGGAGGGCCACATCCATCCGATCCTTTTTCTTCTTCAGATTCTCCTCCCGCTCCGGGTAGGACACGTGCCAGCGGGCCTCCTCCAGATAGGCTGCCATGGTAAAGCGCAGGCCCGGATTGATGACGGGAACCTGGCTCTTTGCCGCCTTCTCTGCCGCTTCCGGCATCAGATCCTGGCGGCGCACCACCAGCTGGTAGGATCCGTTGTCCACCAGAATCCGCTCCATGCCCAGATAGTAGAGCCAGTAGAACAGGTGGATCCGGCCGGGAAGATCGGTCTTTCCCTCAGGCAGCTCCTTTACAAAGAGGTGCCGGTACTGCTTTCCGTAAAATTCCACTGCCCTCTGGGCCAGCTCGCGGCTGGAGTAGACGTCCACCGTGCTTCCGGTAATTAAGGGCAGGCTGGATCCCTCATCCAGCGTTAGATAGAGGGCTGGGGCCTCACGGAGTTTCTTTAAAATTGTCTCATAAATCGCCTGTCCCTTTTCTCTGTAATTCGGATCCTCCGCCTCCCGGTTTTCCTGCTGAAGGCGGCAGAGCAGAAAGATGGTCTCCTGAATGGTAAGAGGCTCCAGCTTCTCCTTGTCAACGGCTTCCCCCTGAATGAAAAGGGCCAGCTCCTCCTCCCTCTCTTTCCCCAGCGGGCCAACATTCTCCTGCTCCTCCTCATGGGGCACACCCTTGTGGAATTTTTCCGGATCTACCACAAGAATACGGGAGTTCTCCTCACGCTCCGCAGAGCGGGCGGGCACTGGGGCCGCCGCCTCCTTTTCCTCCAGCGCTTCCAGAAGCTCCGGCGTCTCTGACACCAAAAAGCCGTCCTCCGGCACATGCCTGCGGCTTACGCCTCCCAGCCTCACTCCATAATGGGCCCCATAGTCCCCCTGGGAATCCGCTGAGGCGATCTTGACCATCTGCGTCCCCTGCTCAATCCCTTCAATCCGGCATCGGAATAGGGGATTTCCCTCCCGATCCAGGCAGACAGCCAGGGTTCCGGGCGCAAAGCGGCCCTGATTCAGCTTTCCCGTGACCACCATGCTGCCGCTGTCCTTCACCGCGTAGGTGTCATTGATGGCAAATTCAAATCCCTCCCCCTGTTTTTTCTTTCCAAATGAAAATAATCTCATGGTATCCTCCTTAGGCTCTATCGCCTTTTTTTCGTTCTTCCAGAAGTCTGGCAAATTCCTCCTCGGAACATCCAATCTCCGCCAGCCTCTGCCGCCTCCGCTCCCTGCGGATGCGCATGCGCTCCTCTTCCTTCTTATCCTGTATTCTCCGCCAGATGAGAAGTATCCCCAGGATAACGCCCGCCAGAAGGATGGTGCCTCCTATAAGAAAAATATTTCCCGGAAGCCGGGAAAAAATTCCCTCTCCCGCTGTCTCCGGTCCCGGATCCTGCGAATCGGGCACGGACGGGGTGGCCGGGCCTGCCGCTTCCTCGCTCGGATTCCTTGTGGTGAGGAGCCACGCCTGGCCGATTGCCCGCTCATTGTAGGTGTAATCCATCCGCGCCACCGCATGTTCCGGCCGGTCCTCCGGCAGCTCCGTCACAAAGGTCTTCTCCGCGTCGGCAAAGACGCTGTCATTGGGAAGGGTGAGGACGGCCTCCGGCTCGTAGTAGAGCTCCCCCGGCTCGTAGGATACGCCGCCTATCTCCACCGGGCCGTCCTGGGCCGCGTACTCCGTCTCATTTTCCGATATATTCAGGTTGTAAAAATTGTCAAAGCCGAACTCCATCAGGGCGATGGTGTCGGAATAGTGGGTCTTCTCCGTGCTCTTTAAGGTCACGGTAATCTGGCCCCGGCCGTCCCTCCTGGCATAGGTCACAAGCGTCTGGCCCGCCTGGGAGGTGTAGCCGGTCTTTCCCGCAATGGCGTCCGGATAATAGTTCTCATCCGCCGGGTCGTCCGTGACCAAAAGCTTGTGCTCCATATAATAGGTGGTGCCGTTCGGCCGGTTCTTGGTGGGCGGAAGCTGGGCCTCCAGGGAGGAGTTAATCTCCAGGAGCGTGGGATTTTGATAGGCCTCCCGGGCGATGAGGGCCATATCATAGGCCGTGGTCCGCTGGGTGTCGTCATTTAAGCCGGATGGATTGGCAAAATGGCTCTCCGTACAGCCAATCTCCGCAATCCGGGCATTCATCATATCCACGAAGCCCTCCCGGCTTCCCCCCACATGCTCCGCCAGGGCGTTTGCCGCCTGATTGGAGGAGAGAAGGAGCATGAGATAGAGGCACTCCCGCACAGTGAGCACGTCCCCCTCCTCAATCTGCAGCTTATTTCCCGCCCCTTCCTCCACATTGTAGACCGCGTCATAGGAAAATGTGACCGGGTCGTCCAGATTGCTGTTCTCAATCACCACCAGGGCGGTGAGAATCTTCGTGATGCTGGCGGGTATCTCCTGCACATGAATGTTCTGGCCGAAGAGAACGGTCCCGGAATCCATATCCACCACAATCCCCGCCTCCGACTGGACCCCTGGGCCTGTGGGCCAATCCGGCCTTGCAAGGACCGGAAGCGTCCACAGGGACAGGACCAGAAGGAGCGTTGTTATCAGACGAATGGTACGCTTCATCAAAACACCTCATCCCATACGCCGGCAGCGGGACTGCCAGAGCTCCCTGCCGGCCTCATACTGTTCATTGAGCCACTGCACTCCCCCGCAGATTCCCTCCTCAGAGAACGGGAAGAATTCCCAGCGCTTATCCTCTTCCTTTGTGGCGTCAAAGCTGTAGGGCTCGGGCCAGATTGTAACCTTGAGCCGGGCCTCCTCCCCCTCCTTCGCCATCTCCATGCGGTAACGCATCCCTTTAAGGCTTCCGGTAAATCTTTCCTTTTTGAGAAAAGCCACCGGCATCACATCCTTACGCTCCAGCATACTCTTTCCTGCCTTACGATTCGTTTGATTTCCGGTTGATAAATTCAGTCCGGATTTTGGAATAGACAAATTTCTGGCTGCCGTAGAGTCCGTAGTAGCCGGACAGCGCAAAGGACACGGCAATCACAATGGAATAGTATTCCATGCCCTCGTACCCGAAAAGCTCCAGGGCCAGAATCAGGGAGGTTACCGGACAGTTGGTGACCCCCGCGAAGAGAGCCGCCATGCCGCCGGCCGCGCAGAGGGCCGGGGAAGCGCCGAAGAGCCTCCCCACCGCGGAGCCAAAGGCCGCGCCCACGCACAGGGTAGGCACAATTTCTCCTCCCTTAAAGCCAGCCCCCAGGGTGACGGCGGTAAAAATCATTTTGAGGAGAAAGGCCTCCCCGGCTGCCTCCCCCCTCACGCTCTCCTCGATGAGCGGAATGCTTCCTCCGCAGTAGGCCCTGGTGCCCGAAAGGAGGGTGAGGCAGATAAAAATAGCGCTGGCTGCCAGAATCCGGATATAGGGGTTGGGAAAGCATCTCCGGTAGGTCTTCTCCGATGTGTGCAGGAGGATGCAGAAAATCACGCTCACGCCCGCGCAGAGAATCCCCAGAAGGACCATGAAGGCCGCGCTCCCTAAGGTGACCGGCGGCACATCCGGGATGGGAAAATTCTCCCCCGGAAGCCCCGCAAGCCTGGCAATCCCCACCCCTGTGTAGGAGGCAAATATGCAGGGCACCAGGGCCGCGTAGTACATGACCCCGATGCTCACCACCTCCAGGGGAAAGATTCCCGCCGCGGCCGGGGTCCCAAAGAGGGCGGAGAAAACCGCGCTCATGCCGCACATAACCGCCACCTTCTTGTCCTTCTCGTCCAGGCGGATGATGCCGGCAAATACATTTCCAATGCTCCCGCCCAGCTGCAGGGCCGCCCCCTCTCTTCCCGTGGAGCCGCCCACTAGGTGGGTGAGAATGGTTGACACAAAAATCAGGGGCCCTGTGGCCGGCGTCACCGTCTCATTGGAGGAGATGGACTCAATCACCATATTGGTGCCCCGGTTCCCCTCCTCATGGAAGGTCTGGTAGAGCCAGACAATGGCCGCGCCCGCAAAGGGCATGAGAAACAGGGTCCAGCCATTCTCCCCGCGAAAATCCGTGGCCCACTCCACTCCCAGGGAGAACACTGTGCCCGCAGCGCCTCCCACTGTGCCGACGGCCAGGGAAATAAAGAGCCACTTGACAAAATAGCGGACATTTCCCAAAAGCCCCGCCCGTATCTCTGATACCTGCTTGTCTGAAAGAATCATGGGCGTCCCCCGCCTCCCTTACAGCTCGCTGTAGCTTCCCTTGAACTTCACCAGCTTGGGCCGGTAGCCTGCGTTTGTCAGGGCCGCTACAATCTGGTTCTTGTGCTCCGTGCCGAAGGCCTCCAGGGTGATGCGCAGTTCCACGGCGGCGTTCCGGTTGATGCTGATGAACTGATTGTGCTCCAGCTTGATGATATTGCCCTGCTCCTGGGCGAGAAGCGTGGACACCTTGGCCAGCTCGCCGGGCTTGTCGGGAAGAAGGACTGAGACAGTAAACACGCGGTCCCTCTGGATTAAGCCGTGCTGGACAATGGAGGACATGGTAATCACATCCATGTTGCCGCCGCTTAAGATGGAGACAATCTTCTTTTTCTCCACATGCAGATGCTTTAAGGCTGCCACGGTCAGAAGGCCGGAATTCTCCACAATCATCTTGTGATTCTCAACCATGTCCAGGAAGGCCACAATGAGCTCGCTGTCGTCAATGGTGATGATGTCGTCCACATTTTCCTGGATATAGGGGAAGAGCTTCTCGCCGGGGCGCTTCACAGCGGTGCCGTCCGCGATGGTGGTAGCCTCCGGCAGTGTGACCACATGGCCCTGCCGCAGAGATTCCTGCATACAGTTGGCGCCTGCGGGCTCCACGCCGATAACCTTAATCTTGGGGTTTAACATCTTCGCCAGGGTGGAGACGCCGGTGCACAGGCCGCCGCCGCCGATGGGAACCAGTATGTAGTCCACCGTGGGAAGCTCCTTGATAATCTCCATGGCGATGGTTCCCTGGCCTGTGGCCACATCCAGGTCGTCAAAGGGATGGACAAAGGTATAGCCGTGCTCCTCGGCCAGCTTGTAGGCGTATTCGCAGGACTCGTCGAACACATCTCCCACCAGCATCACCTCGGCCCCATAGCTCTTGGTCCGGTTCACCTTCATGAGCGGCGTTGTGGTAGGCATGACCACCACGGCCTTCACTCCCGCAAGCTTTGCCGCGTAGGCCACGCCCTGGGCGTGGTTGCCCGCAGAGGCAGTGATTAATCCCTTCTCCCGCTCCTCCTTTGACAGGGTGTGAATCTTATAGTAGGCTCCCCGAACCTTGTAGGCTCCGGTATACTGCATATTTTCCGGCTTAAAGTAAACCTTGTTCCCGGTCTGGGATGAAAAATACTCGCTGTACACCAGCTTTGTCTCCAGCGTCACATGCTTCACAAGCTCGGAAGCCTCCTCAAATTTCTCCAATGTCAGCTCATCCATGGCGTCTTTTCCCCTTTCGTTTTTCTAGCTATTCTGTATGCATCAGGACTGTGCCGAGCGGTCCCCGGTGTTAAACAGGGCGTTCACAAAGTCATCCGCGTTGAACTTCTGCAGGTCGTCGATTTTCTCTCCGATGCCGATGTATTTCACCGGAATCCCCAGCTCCGACTGAATCGCTACAGCGATGCCGCCCTTGGCCGTCCCGTCAAGCTTTGTGAGGATAATGCCTGTCACCTTGGCCGCCTCCATAAACTGCCGGGCCTGGGCCAGGGCGTTCTGCCCTGTGGTGCCGTCTAAGACCACCAGGGTTTCCCGGTAGGCCTCCGGATATTCCCGGTCAATGATGCGGTTGATTTTTTTCAGCTCCTCCATCAGGTTCTTCTTGTTGTGGAGCCTTCCCGCCGTATCGCAGATAAGGACGTCCGCATTTCTGGACTTGGCAGCGTTCACCGCGTCATAAATCACAGCTGCAGGGTCTGAGCCCTCCTGCTGGGCGATGATGTCCACCCCCGCACGGTTGGCCCATTCCGTGAGCTGCTCAATGGCAGCAGCCCGGAAGGTATCTGCCGCAGCCAATACCACCCTGCGGCCGGAATCCTTGAGCTGGCCCGCCAGCTTTCCCACCGAGGTGGTTTTTCCCACCCCATTGACCCCGATGACAAGCACCACGGACTTCCGGTTCTCAAATTCGTAGGCATTCTCCCCCAAATCCATCTGGGCCTTGATGCTCTCAATCAGAAGCTCCTTGCACTCCTCCGGCTCCTTGATTCCCTTTTCCTTCACCTGCCTGCGCAGATTTTCCACGATGGACATGGTGGTCTCGATGCCCAAATCGCCCATAATCAGGGTTTCCTCTATCTCCTCGTAGAAATCATCGTCAATGGCGGAAAATCCGCTGAAAATGGAATCAATCCCGGATACAATGTTGTTTCTCGTCTTTGTCAGCCCCTCCACCAGGCGGCTGAAAAAGCCCTTCTTTCCCTCGGCCATACCCAAATCCCTCCTTTTATGTATTATCAGCTGAGGCTGCTCTCTATCAAGTTGACGGATACCAGGGTGGAAACCCCCTTCTCCTGCATGGTGATGCCGTAGAGGCGGTCTGCGGAGACCATGGTGCCTCTCCGGTGGGTGATTACAATGAACTGGGTGTTCTTTGTGAGCTTGTGCAGATACCCGGCAAAGCGGTCCACGTTGGAGTCATCCAGCGCCGCCTCAATCTCGTCCAGAAGGCAGAAGGGGGACGGCTTTAGGTTCTGGATGGCGAACAGCAGGGCAATGGCCGTGAGAGCCTTCTCCCCGCCGGAGAGCTGCATCATGTTCTGCAGCTTTTTCCCCGGCGGCTGGGCGATAATCTGCACCCCGGCCTCCAAAAGGTCCTCGTCCTCCATAAGCTCCAGGCTTCCGCGGCCCCCGCCGAAGAGCTCCCGAAACACCTTGTCGAACTCGCTCCGTATCTGGGCAAACTTCTCCGAAAACTGCCTGCGCATCCCGGCGTCCAGCTCCTCAATAATCTTTTCCAGCTCCTCCTGGGCCTTCACCAAATCCTCGTGCTGGGTCTTCATAAAGGTATACCGCTCGGATATCTCCCGGTAATCCTCGATGGCGTTTACATTCACATTTCCCAGACCCTTGATTTGGGACTTCAGGCCGTCGGCCAGCTTTTTAATCTGCGGGAGGGAGGTGTACTCCTCCCTGCGGAATCCGCTGGCTGCGGAGTAGGTCATCTCATACTCCGACCACATATAGTCCGTGAGGGTCTCCAGCCGCTCCTCCAGCTTTTCCTTCTGGGACTGGATGCGGAAAATGTCCTTATCCAGCGCGGAGATACGGGCTGTCAGCTCCTCCCTTGCGTCGAAAAATCCCTTCTGCCGGCCGCTGAGGGCCGCCTTTTTCTCTTCCCGCTCCTTGAGGGACTGGGTGAGGGCCAGAGTCCTCTCCTCCCCCTCCGCAATTTTTCTGCGAAGCGCCTCTATCTCCTGCTCCTTCCCGGCAATCGCCTCCTTGGAGCCGCCGGCTCCCCGCGCCAGCTCCCCGGCCTCCTCCTCGAGCCGTTTCATCTCTCCATGGATGCGCTGCTCATTTTCATGGGAGAAGGAAAGCTGCTGGCGCAGGTTTGCGCACTCCATCTGAACCGCCGCCAGCTCCTCCTGGCGCAGGGCCAGCGTCTTTTTTGCCTCCTCCAAAAGGGCTGTCTTCTCCTCTACTTCCCCGGAGGCAGCCTGGCTTCTCGCCTCCAGCCCCTCGCTGTCCGCCTGCACCGCCTGACGGCTCCTTGTAATCTCCCGCACCTGCTCCTCCAGCTGTCCGTGCTCCCGGACCAGGTCCCCGGCAGATTCCTGGATTTCCTCCTTCTTCTGCTCCAGCTGGGCAAGGCTTATATTTACCGTGTTCTCCTGGATGGCCAGCTCCTGGAGCCGCTTTGTGAGGGCCTCCAGCTCCTCCTTCTTCTCCTGAACCAGCCCCTCAGCCAGCGCAAGCTCCTGTCCGGTTTTGTCCGCCAGGACAAGCGCCTTTTTGCAGGCGGCCTCCAGCTCCTCAATCTCCCGGCGCCGGCCGAGAAGATTGCTGGAATTCTTAAAGGCACCGCCCGTCATGGAGCCGCCGGGGCTTAAAAGCTCGCCCTCCAGGGTGACAATGCGCAGGCTGTAGCGGTATTTCCTTGCGAGAGCCAGGGCGCTGTCAATGGTGTCCGCCACCACCACCCGGCCCAAAAGATACCGTGCAAGGCCCTCGTACTGCTTTTCCACATGAACCAGCTGGCTTGCCAGTCCCAGCACTCCCTTTTCCTTTAAGGCCTCCGGCCGGGAAAATGGCTGGGAGCCATTGATGCTGGTGAGCGGCAGGAAGGTGGCCCGGCCGTACCGGTTCTTTTTCAAATAGGCGATGAGCTCCTTGGCCGTAGTCTCTGAATCCGTCACAATGTTCTGGATGCTTCCCCCAAGGGCTGTCTCAATGGCCGTCTCATAGGCCTTATCCGTGGTGATGATGTCCGCCACCACCCCGTGGATGCCGCGGACCCGGTCCCTGGCCTCCATCACCCGGCGGATGCTGCTGCCGTAGCCGTCGTAGCGCTCCGCCAGATTTTTTAAGGATTCCAGCCGGGTGTAGGCCATGTGGTATTCCTGCTGGTTGTCGTTCAGCCGCCGGTTTAAGCGCCGCACCTCCTGCTCCGCAGCCGCCTGCTCCTCCTCGGCTGTCTGGGCCTTTAGGCGGCCCTCCTCAATGGATTCGCGAAGCTGCCTTAAGGCATCCTTCTCCCGCGCAATCTGCTCCTCCTGAACAGACTCCTCGCTCTTTGATTTTAGGAGAAGCTGAGAGACCTGGCTCTTTCGCAGGCTTACCTGCTCCAGCATGGTATCGTAGCGCTGCCGGTCCGCCGTGAGGGAGGCCCGCTGATTTAAGGCCTCGATAATGCTGCCCTTGGCCGCCTCGATGGCTGCCTCCAGGCCCTGCTCCGTCTCCCTGGCCGCCTTCAGCCGTTCTCCCGCTGCCCTAAGCCGCTCCTCGGCCGCCTCCGCCTGGGCGGTGAGACCTGCGGCCTGCTCCTTACAGCCGGAAAGCTCCCGCCTGCGGTTTTCCATATCCTGGGCAATGGCCTTCCTCCGGTTTTCCAGATGCTCCTCGTTGAGCTCCTCGGTGTGAATCTGTTCCTGGAGCACCGCAATCTGGCCCTCCATAGCGCTCTTTTCCATGGCGCCGGCGTTTAAGGCCTCCCGGTCCTTTATGAGCGCCTTATCCAGGTCCTCCAGCTCTCCGCTTAGACGGTCGTACTCTGTTTTCAGCTGGTCACCCTTTTTTTGGCTCTCCTCCATGTCCCCGGCCAGAACCTTGAGGCGTTCCCCTGCTTCACCCAGCCGGGCGTCCAGGTCCTCCCGCTCCAAAAGGAATTGGTTGGCATCGCAGATTTTCAGCTCGTCCCGCAGCTTCAGATATTCCCTTGCCGCCGCGGCCTGGCGCTCCAAGGGCCCCACCTGCTTTTCCAGCTCTCCCAGGATATCCGTCACACGGATGAGGCTTGTGCTCTCGTCCTCCAGCTTTTTCTGGGCAATGGCCTTGCGGCGCTTGAACTTCACAATCCCCGCCGCCTCGTCAAAGAGCTCCCGGCGCTCCTCCGGCCGGCCGCTCAGTATCTTCTCAATCTGGCCCTGGCCGATGATGGAGTAGCCCTCCTTGCCGATTCCCGTATCGTAGAAGAGCTCATTGATGTCCTTTAGGCGGCAGGCGCTGCCGTTAATCATGTATTCGCTCTCGCCGGACCGGTAAAGCCGGCGGGACACCGTAACCTGGTCGTAGGCAATGGCCAGCTGGTGGTCGCTGTTGTCCAGGGTGATGGCCACATAGGCAAAGCCCTGGGGCTTGCGCAGCTCCGTGCCCGCAAATATCACATCCTGCATGCTGGCGCCCCGAAGCTGCTTGATGCGCTGCTCTCCGAGAACCCAGCGGACCGCGTCCGCCACATTGCTCTTGCCGCTGCCGTTTGGCCCTACGATGCCTGTGATTCCATTATGAAATTCAAATACCAGCTTGTTGGCAAAGGACTTAAAGCCCTGAATCTCAATACTTTTTAAATA
>CALWRY010000033.1 GCA_944384065.1 uncultured Enterocloster sp.
GATTTTTTCAGGCTGGTTTGACGACAACGGAATGGGCACCACGGAGGCCCTGGATCTGGTGCGGGACTGGCCGGAGGGATCCTGGAAGGCAATTCTGGGGCCCTGGAAGCACAGCGGGAATGCGGACTATGACCTTCACGGCCAGTATATGGGCGAGGACGCCATCCGCTATGACATCGATCTGCTGTGCATGCAGTGGCTGGATCATTTTTTGAGAGGGGCGGACAATGGAATAGAGAAGACGCCCCGGGTGGAGTATTACACCTTGGGAGAAAACCGCTGGAAGAGTGCAGGCGCATGGCCGCCGGAGGGCGGGCGGACGAGACGGCTGTATCTTGACGGCGCGGAAAATGGCTGCGCGGGCGGGAAGGGAGTCTCCTGCGGGGAAGGCAGCCTGACCTTTGAGGAAAAGGGAGCGGGCGGACAGGACAGCTATGTGTATGATCCGGAGAACCCCGCCGTCCATCTGGTGGATATGTCGGAAAATGAGCTGGAGGTGCCGGAGGACTACACGGAGGAAGAGAAACGCCCGGATATTCTCTCCTACACAACGCCGGTTCTCACAGAGCCCCTGACGGTCACCGGGGATGCCAGGGTACGGCTCTATGTATCCTGCGACTGTCCGGATACGGATTTTGTGGTGCGGCTGACGGATGTGGACGAGAAGGGGCGCTCCGTCAAGCTGGCGGACGGGGTGCTGGACGCCAAGTACCGCAGGGGAGAGGAGCATCCGGAGTATATGGAGCCAGGGCAGGTTTAC
This sequence comes from uncultured Enterocloster sp., assembly GCA_944384065.1. Lineage (GTDB taxonomy): Bacteria > Bacillota > Clostridia > Lachnospirales > Lachnospiraceae > Enterocloster. The sequence goes on from CALWRY010000033.1 coordinate 761, forward strand.
GAGGTAAATCTGCGGACCACCAAGATTTCCAATACATTCCTTCTCGGACACCGGCTGCGGCTCACCGTCACATCCAGCGCCAAAAACTTTATTTTCCCGAACAGCAATACAAAGGATGGGTTCGACAGCCCGATCCGCCAAAAGGCGCGGATCTCGGTTCACAGAGGCGGCGGCCAGGCCTCGTTCCTCGAGATATGGGAGGAGACGGGCGCAGCCTCCCGCACCTAAAACGGTAAGCGGTTCCTTCGTTTTCCCGCCGACCGGAATGGTTGGCTTATATAAGTTACTCCTCAGCCGGGCTGAGGAGTAACTTATATTTTACATACAATTTACACAAACTTTACATTAAGAAGCCTGAGGCGCTATTGACGTCATTTAGGATATCCCGTATAATGGGTATGCATGTAAAGAAACCGTAAAGATTATGTAAAAAACTGGGAAAATATCCAGATACGGATAAGGATATTTTCCGCCAGAAAAAGGAGCGGCTGAAGTGGGAGTAGAATTAATTCTGGGCCTGTTGGGAGGCCTGGCACTGTTTCTCTATGGAATGCAGATGATGAGCACGAATCTGGAGGCTGTGGCGGGCAACCGCATGAAGCAGATTCTGGAGCGGCTGACGGCAAACCGGTTTTTAGGGGTTTTGGTGGGAGCTGGAATCACGGCGATTATCCAGTCCTCCTCCGCCACCACGGTCATGGTGGTGGGATTTGTAAACTCCGGCCTGATGACATTAAACCAGGCCATATGGATTATCATGGGCGCCAACATAGGCACCACCATCACAGGGCAGCTCATCGCCCTGGATATCGGCGCTCTTGCGCCTCTCATCGCCTTTGTGGGCGTTGTGCCAATTGTATTTTTCAAAAATAAGAAGGCCCAGCACATCGGCGGCATTATCGCGGGAATCGGAGTTCTCTTTATCGGAATGGGAATGATGAGCGATTCCATGATGCCCCTTCGGGACTCCGAGGGCTTTGTGCGGTTTATGACCCAGTTCTCGAATCCGGTTCTGGGTATTCTCGCCGGAGCGGCCTTTACCGCGGTTATCCAGTCCTCCTCCGCCTCTGTGGGCATCCTGCAGGCCCTGGCCAAGAGCGGGGTGGTGACCCTTGACAGCGCGGTTTATGTGCTGTTTGGACAGAATATCGGAACCTGCATCACGGCGGTTTTGGCCTCCATCGGAACCACGCGCAATGCCAAGCGGACCACCATCATCCACCTGTCCTTCAATATTATCGGAACCATTGTCTTTGTGGGAGTCTGTCAGTTCCTGCCCTTTGTGAAGTGGATGACCGAGCTGGCGCCCGGGGATCCGGTGGCCCAGATTGCCAATGTACACACCATATTCAACATTACCACCACTGTTCTGCTCCTTCCCTTCGGAACCCAGCTGGCGCGGCTGGCCACATGGATTCTCCCGGACGGGAAAGCGCCTGCAAAGGATGCGGACAAGTGGTTTGAGGACCTGATGGCCTCCAAGCATCATCTGGGCGTGTCCACCATTGCCATCAGCCAGATCCAGGAGGAGATCCGGGAGATGGTGAAGGCTGCCGGGGAAAATGTACGGGCCAGCTTCAAGACCCTGGAGGAGGGGATGGAGGAGGAGGGCGGCATAAGCGCCATCTCGGAGCGGGAGGAGGAGATTGACCTGACCAATGTGCGGCTCTCCCAGAAGATATCCAAGATTCTCGTCCTGGATCAGACGCCGAAGGATGTGGACACCCTCAACCAGATGTATACAGTTCTGGGAAACGTGGAGCGGATCGGCGACCATGCCATGAATCTGGCGGAGTACGCGGTGTCCATTCAGGAGAAAAATCTCTCCTTCTCCGCCGCGGCTTCCCAGGAGATTCGAACTATGGAGGAGGTCTGCGGGGAGGCTGTGGAGCTTCTGGAAAAGGCGGCGGAGGGAAGCTCAGTATTTTCCCTTGCAGAGGCGGCTGCCCTGGAGCAGAAGATGGACGATATCACGGAGGAGTTTCGGAAGAACCAGATTGCCCGCATGCGAAAGGGCGGGTGCAGCGTGGAGACATCCATTCTGTATTCGGAAATGCTCACGGATTTTGAGCGGATCGGGGATCATATGTTAAACATCGCCCAGGCCTACGACGCCATGGGAAGAACAGGCGCAGACCAGAGTGCAGCTGCGGCGGGGTAATGCAGCCGCTGGATATAATCGTGTATTTGTGATGTCAGGCCCCCTGTACCCGGGACATATCCCAGGGTACAGGGGGCCTTTTGCAAAGCCGCTGTCCAAATAACACGGTGGGGAGAAATGAGGCGGCTACGCCATCGGATGCTTATCCCCGGACTGCGGATCCTGCGCGGCGGCATCTTTTGCGCCGCCATCCGTTTGGCCGGTATTCCCAATAATGATATCCGGCGCTCCCGTCAGGTTGATATTGCGGGTGGTCTGGGCCTCCAGGGACTCGGCCCTCATGATGTCGGCCAGATCCAGGCCCGTGGCCTCCTTCATGGCCTCAAAGAGCCGGGCCATGACAACAGGCACATTGCCCGCCACAGAGCCGACGCCCTTCTCGGAACCGCTGTCCCCGCCGATGATGGTGATCTTGTCGATCTGGGCCAGAGGCTCGGCAATCTTTCCAGCGATATCAGGAAGGACCTTGATCATCATCTCCGCCATGGCGGCCTTGTTGTACTTCTGGTAAGCCTCCGCCTTTTTCTCCATTCCCTCTGCTTCCGCCAGGGCCTTGGCCTGAATGGCCGCAGCCTCCGCCTCGCCCCGGGCACGGATTCCCTCCGCCTCCTGGAGCATGGCGTATTTCTGGGCTTCCGCCAGGGATTTCCTGGCTTCCGCTTCCTTTTCCTGTTCGTACTTTTTGGCCTCCGCCTCCCGCTGGCGCCGGGTCAGATCCGCTGCCGCAGCCTGCTCAATGGCGTAGCGGTCCGCATCCGCCTTCTTATTGATCTCCGCTTCCAGGGCCTGCTGCTGCACGGTGACTTCCTGCCTGCGCAGTTCTGCCTCCCGCTCGGTCTTGGCAATCTGGGCGTTCACAGTGGCAGCCAGAATCGTCTTTTCCTGCTCCTGCTTCTGGATTTCATAGGCGGCGTCCGCTTCCGCTTTCTTTGTATCGGAGGCCTTCTGCAGTTCCGCCTTTTTGATGGCGAGCTCGTTGTTCTTTTGGGCAATTTCTGTTTCCGCTAAAACCCGGGCATCGTTGGAAGCCTTATCGGCCGCAGCTTTCGCAATGGCGATGTCCCGCTCCGCCTCTGCCTTTGCGATGGAGGCGTCTTTGCGGATTTTGGAGGTATTGTCCATACCGAGATCCTGGATCAGGCCATGTTCATCCGTTACATTCTGGATATTGCAGGAGAGGATGTCGATGCCCAATTTTTCCATATCCCGGGAGGCCTTTGTCATAACCTGGTCGGAGAAAGAATCCCGGTCCGTATTGATGGCCCGCAGCGTCAGGGTGCCGATAATTTCCCGCATATTGCCCTGAAGGGAATCCTGGAGATCCGCGGCAATCTTGGCAGGCTCCTTATTTAAAAAGTTGCGCATGGCCAGCTTCATCCGTTCCGGATCTTCGGCCACCCGGACCTTTGCCACTGCGTCCACCATCACGTTGATGAAATCATTGGTGGGTATGTATTCGTCGGTCTTGATGTCCACGGTAATCTGTCCCAGATACAGCTTGTCGAGCTGCTCAAAGAACGGGATTTTGAGCCCGGCCCGGCCGATGAGCACCCGGGGCTCTTTGCGGATGCCGGAGATAATGTAGGCGTGATCCGGCGGAGCCTTTACGTAGCCCTGGGTCAGAATGAGAATAAGCAGGGCGATGATCACAATTATGGGAAGAAATGCAAGGATCAATTCAGTCATGGAGATCTCCTTTCTGGGAAAATTCTGTAATATATGTATTTTATCATATACAATTTCACGAAGAAACAGAATTAATAAAAATGTCAGAATATGACAGAAAAAAGATACATTACTATTATATGCTTATCGGTTGAATGTCAAACAGTCTGCGGAGCAGAACGGGTATTGACACCCAAGGCCTCCTGTGCTATCATACCATGGAAATACAGAGACATCCAGCTTGCCGCCGGGCAGCTTATCGCGTTGATTCCGTATCGTTAGGCCAAAGAAGATACCGGAGTTGACGCTTATTTTTTTGAAGAAATCCGGCGCGGCTGGAAAGAGGAAGGAGGATATATTTATGTTCCGGGAAATGAGGCGGAAACGGCAGATGCTTTCACAGGAGGAAACGGAGAGAATTCTAAAGGAGGGGACGTCCGGCGTCCTGGCCCTGGCGGGGGATGAGGGATATCCCTACGCGGTCCCCATCAGCTATGTCTATGACGGGGAAAAGATTTATTTCCACTGCGCGAAGCAGGGGCATAAGCTGGACGCCATAGCCAGAAATCCCAAGGCTTCCTTCTGCGTGGTGGAGAAGGATCAGGTGGTACCGGAAGCGTACACCACGTATTTCAGGAGCGTGATTGTGTTCGGGAGAATCCGCGTCCTGGAAAGCGACGAGGAAAAACGGGACGCCATCCGGAAGCTGGCGGTAAAGTACGCGCCGGAGGATACGGCGGAAAACAGGGAGAAAGCCATTGACAAAGACTGGGCACCCTTGTGCATGCTGGAGATGACGGCTGCGCATATGACGGGAAAAGAATCCATTGAACTTGTGATGGGAAGAAAGTGAGGGAGAAGGGATCATGGGTATTTTATTGGGAACCACGCTGACGGCCAGCTTTTTCGACAGCTTAAATCCGTCCGCCATAGCCCAGCAGATGCTGCTCCAGGCAATGACAAAGAAAAAGCGGCATATATGGTTTTTTATCCTGGGGATCGGGACGGCAAATCTGCTGCTGGGTCTTGCCATCTACTATGGGATTGCCTCCTGGGTTTCCCGGCTGCTTGCGCGGCTGACGGAGGAATATATCCGCCACATAGCGTAGCGGCGTCCGCTCCCTCTGCTGCCCATCACCACGGCCTGCTAAGGAGCTGCGCCAAAAGATCCTTTCCGTGGATAAAAAGCGGGCCGGATATTACAAATTTTATGTAGGCCAATCCTGGGGGGAGAAGGAGTGGTATGACCTGTGCATCAGCACATCACGGCTTTCCAGCGTGGAGGCGGTCATTCCCAGCCTGAAGACGATGATGGCGGAGCTGATTCATGCAATGGAGGGGCGGCAGAGAAGCCGCCCCAATTGCTGCTACAGCAGATAGATTTTGTGCTTCCTGCACTCCTCCCGCATAGCGGCGGGCCAGATGCTGGCCTGTACCTCCCCGATGTGGGCGCGGTCCAGAAGGAGCATGCAGAGGCGGGACTGGCCGATGCCGCCGCCGATGGTGCAGGGCAGATCCCCGTTCAACAGCATCCGGTGGTAGGGCAGGCTGGCCCGATCCTCACATCCCGCCTTCTTTAACTGCTCCCGCAGGGAGGTCTCGTCCACGCGGATTCCCATGCTGGAGATTTCCAGGGCGCAGCCAAGGGTCTCGTACCAGAAAAGGATGTCGCCGTTTAATTTCCAGTCGTCGTAGTCCGGAGCGCGGCCGTCGTGGGGCTCGCCGCCGGCCAGCTTGTCGCCGATCTGCATGAGGAAGACGCAGCCGTGCTCCTTGGTAATCAGGTTTTCCCTCTCCTTGGGAGACTTGTCGGGGTAGAGATCCTCAAGCTCCTGGGAGGTGATGAAGAAAATGTCCTTCGGAAGGTGCTTTACGGCCTGAGGATATTTGTACCACACCTCATGCTGCATGTGCTTGATAATCTTAAAGATCTCCCGCACCGTGTCCATCAGGGTGTCAAGGGTGCGCTCCTCGCGGGTGATGACCCGCTCCCAGTCCCACTGGTCCACATAGCAGGAGTGGAGATTGTCTAAGCTCTCGTCCCGGCGGATGGCATTCATGTTGGTGTAGAGGCCCTCGCCGGGCTTAAAGCCGTACTCCTTTAAGGCCATGCGCTTCCACTTGGCCAGGGAGTGAACCACCTCGATGGTCTCTCCGGGCAGATCCGGCATGTCAAAGCTCACAGGACGCTCCACGCCGTTTAAGTTGTCGTTGAGGCCGCTGCTGTTCTCCACGAAGAGGGGGGCGGAGATGCGCTCCAAGTGCATTTCACGGCCCATCTCCTTCTGGAAGGTGTCGCGTATGTATTTGATTGCGTCCTGGGTCTCCCGGATGGTAAGCCGGGGGTCATAATTTTCCGGTATAATCAGGTTCATTGGTTTTTTCCTCCTTATTTGAACAAGTTCATCAATCTCTTTTTCATTTCCCGGCGCCGGTCCTCTGTCTCCTGGGGAGAGAGGATGAAGCTTCCATCCTCCTCGCGGAGAATGTCGCCCTCCCTGGCCTCAGCCGGAATTTTTTTACGGGAAATGGGGGTTATCTCCCCGTTCTCATCCTCACACATGGCCAGAGCATCCTCCAGCCGGTCGATAATCCAACGCATAAGCACGTCCTCCTTGTCTGCGGGGGCTGTACGTCAGGGCAGCTCCGCCGCGTTGTTCCCGCTGTACGCCCAGGTCACGCCGTCCTCGCCCCACTGGGCTGTGATGTCTCCCAGAAGGTCGGTGCGCAGCACCTGGATGCCGGCGGCCTCCAGCTTTTCCAGGGTTTCCTTGTGGGGATGGCCATAGGAATTGCCCTCCCCGCAGGAGATAACCGCAAAGGCGGGGGACACAGCCTTTAAAAATGCATCGCTGGTGGAGGTGCTGCTGCCGTGGTGGCCGATTTTCAGCACATCGGCAGAAAGGGCGAGGCCGCTGGCCGCCATATCCTCCTCAGCCTGGGCCTCCGCGTCCCCGCAGGCCACAAAGGCGCCGTCCCCGCAGGCCAGGCGCAAGCCTACGGACCAGTTATTTAAATCATCCCCGTAATCCTTTTGGGGTGCAAGGATAGTGAAGGCCGCACCGCCCAGCCCGTAGGAATCCCCGGGCACAGGAAGGGTGATGGACAGGTCCTTTTCCTCAATGGCGTCCAGCACATCCTCAAAGGCCTTGGTGGTGTGCTCCACCGGGGGGAGAATCACAGTCTCCACATCAAAGGCGCGGATCACATCGTCCAGCCCGCCGATGTGGTCCGAATGGGGATGGGTGCCGATGACGTAGTCCAGAGATTCCACCCCGGCCTCCTCAAGATAGGAGACAACGGTGTCCCCCTGGTCATTTTCCCCAGCGTCGATGAGGAGGAAATGCCCGCCGGACTCCGCCAGGATGCTGTCGCCCTGTCCCACGTCGATAAAATGAACCGCCATGGCTCCATCGCCGTGAAAAGCTCCCTCCCCGGAGGCTCCAGGGGAGGTTAGCGGGCCGCCGGATGGGGGGGCATCCCCAAAAGGTCCTGGCAGCGCGCCCTTATATCCCCCAGCTGCCAGAGCGATAAGAGCCAGCGCCAGGGCTGCCAGGGCCGGAAGCGGTTTCTTTCGTCGGGTTCGTCTTCTTGTCATAATAATCAGTCAGCCTTTCCGTCAGTGTGCAGGCAGCGGAGCTTTCTCCAGTGCCTGGGTAAACAGCGCATCCCACTTGGGATGGGAGCGCCGTAAGGACAGGGGATGTCCCCCTGCATCTAAGAAACAGTGGCGGCTCTCGCCGGTGGTGCGAAGCTCCCCGGTCCGGGCGTCCCGCATCTCGTAGGCGATAGTCATACGGATGCCGTTGTACTCCTTCAGCCATACCCGGATGGCCACCCGGTCGTCAAACCGGGCCATGGACTTATACTGGCAGTGCACCTCCAGCACCGGGCTCATGATCCCGTCCGCTTCCATCATCTTGTAGCCGCATCCCATCTGCTCCATCATGTGGATCCGGGCCTCCTCCATCCAGCGGATGTAGTTGGAGTGATGGACGCATCCCATCTGATCCGTCTCATAGTATTGGGCGTGATGTATGTAATCCTCCGCCATAAAGCATGCGCCTCCTTTTGTCCTGCGGCAGCCGGCAGCAGTCCGCGTGTCTCAAGGGCCGCTCGTCCTGCCCGCCGTCCGAACTGTTACATAGTATACTCTATGATGGGAAAATGAGCAAGCAAAAACGCCGGGTAAGAAGGGGAGGCGCTTTTTGAGGCGGGCCTGCCGCACGGACGGCTGCTGCTGGGGGTTGTAAAAAATGGAGAAAATTTGCTATACTAAAACGGACAGACAAAAAGGGGGAAGGCACGTGGCAAAAAAATATGAGAAAATAAAAGAGTATCTTCTCGAAAATATACAGAATGGGACCTACATACCGGACCGGCCCATTCCGCCGGAGCGGGAGCTGGCGGCCATGCTGGGCGTCAACCGCATGACCATCCGCCGGGCGGTGGAGGAGCTGATGTACGACGGGTATTTTATCCGCAGGAAGGGGAGCGGCACCTACCTGACAAAGGAAAAGGTGCGAAAGGATGAGCTGATCCGCAGGGAGGACGGAACAGAGGAGGACAGCATCCGGCTGCTGGACTGCCGGTACTGCCGGGAGGGGAGCTACGGGTTTCGGATGCTGGGCCTTGCGGAGGACGGATCCTGCGGATACTGGCGCCTGCGGAGAGCCCGCTATCTGCATATGATTCCCTATGCCTATGAGGATATCTATATGCGGGAGGATGTATTTCCCCAGGTGGACGAATCCTTCTACACCCTGGGGCTGCATGAGCTGGTCCAGCAGAAGGGAGGGGAGCCCCACCCCATGCGGCAGCAGCAGGTGGAGGCCCTGCTCTGTCTGAAAACCACGGCGGATATTTTGAATGTGAAGGAGGGCTCGCCCATTCTCCAGATAAAGACCTGGTTCTACCGGGAAAAGGACGACGGTCTGATGCTCTACAGCAGAAGCTATCATCCGGGGGATTCCTACAGCTTCCGGACCAGGAAGGTTTCTATTAAATAAAGAGAAAAGATGATCCGGCCGGACTGCGGTGCACATGCCGCAGGCCGGCTGTTTTTTGTGCCTTTCTGCCCGCCGTCTGAATTGCTGCGTTACATTGTGAAAAAAATAATTTTTATACCAATTTTTAATTGACATATACCAATTCTTACTATATACTTTAGAAAAACTATACCAAAATCAAAAACAAACCAAATTGGTATAAAGGAGGCACAATGAGATACGTAGGAAAGAGCTGTCCTATCCACGACGCGCGCCAGAAGGCCGCAGGCCGGGCCGTGTATGCCGGGGATATGGAGTTAAAAGGGATGCTTCACGCGGCGGTGCTGTTTTCCAGCTGTCCCCATGGGATTGTAAAAAAGCTGGACTGCTCAGAGGCCTTTAAGGTGCCGGGAGTGGTGGACATTATCCACTGCTTCAACACCACAGAGAAGGAGTATAACCGCTACCAGAGCCAGTTTAACCAGAAACTTATCAACACGGAGCGGATTTTCAATGCCCATGTGCGCTTTGTGGGGGACCGGATCGGCGCGGTTATCGCGGAAACCGAGGAGGCGGCCAGGGAGGCTGTGAGGAAAATCCAGGTGGAGTACGAGGAGCTCCCCTACTCCCTGGATGTATTTGAAACCTTAAAGGGAACCATCGACAATGTGCACCCCACAGGGGCAGTGTTCGAGTGCACGGATATGACCACCGGTGAGAAACCCCGGGAGGAGGGGCTGGTGGACGTCCGCACGGTGACGGATCTCTCCCGGATCAATCACGTCTGCATGGAGACCCACGCCTGCGTGGCGGACTATGACAAGTACAGCGGGGAGCTCACCGTGTATTCGCCCAATCAGACCGTATACGGGATCCGCACCATGCTGGGGGATCTGTTCGAGATGGACTACAGCCGCATCCGGGTGATCAAAACCACCATGGGCGGATCCTTTGGCGGCAAGCAGGAGTGGGTGCTGGAGCCTGTGACCGCAGCCGCTGCCATGCGGGTGGGGCGTCCCGTGAAGCTGGTGTACAACCGCACGGAGACCATGGTCTCCACCTACGGGCGATCCCCCATGCATTTTGAGTCAACCTTCACCTTCGGGAAGGATGGATCCTTAAAGGGCGTGGACTGCGACCTTTTGCTGGACGCCGGCGCGTACCTGGGAAATTCCATCAACTATGCCCGGACCGTGGGCCACAAATTTTTCAGGGGCTACAAATACCCCTACTGTCATTTCCACTCCCGGGCCGCCATCACCAACACCATTGTCAGCGGCGCCTTCCGGGGCTGGACCTCCCCGGAGGCGGCCATCATGTTTGAGCACAATATGAACATGGGCGCAAAGGCCCTGGGGATGGATCCGGTGGATATCCGGCTTAAAAATGTGATGCGCCCCGGCGATGTGGATCCTCTGGGCGACATTCCCATCGGGAACTTCCGGGCGGCGGAGGCCCTGACGCAGGGCAGGGAGCACTTTGACTGGGATAAGCGCAGAGAGGAAAATAAGCGCTTCAACCGGGAAAATAGGCGCTACCGCAGAGGAATGGGCGTGTCCGTGGGCCCCCATGTGAACAGCTTCTTCCCCTCCAAGACGGACTATGCCCGGGTGGACATGCGGCTTACGGAGACGGGAAGCGTGCAGATGAACATTACCCTCCACGATCACGGCTGCGGAACCGTGACAGCCATGCAGATGATCGCGGCGGAGGCCCTGGGGATCCCCATGGAAAAGGTGAGCCTGGGCGAGGGCGACACCCGCTACACTCCCCTGGATGTGGGGTGCTTCTCCAGCCGGACCACCTATGTCCAGGGCCAGGCAGTGTGCCGGTGCGCCGAAAAATTTAAGGCCAGGCTGAAAAAGCATGTGAGCATACTGGCTGGGGTGACCGAGGAGGAGCTTGTGGTGGAAAATGACCTGGTCTACTCCAAGAAAAATCCCCAGGTCAAATACACCTGGAGCCGGATTGCCGATGACTCCCAGCAGATTTACAAGCACGAGGTATTCGTCAGCGAGGAATATGTTCCCGATACCAATCCCGGTGTGGCCGGCGTGCACTTCGCGCTGGCGGAGGTGGATACCTACACGGGCATGACGAAAATTCTGGATTACCTGGCGGTTCACGACATCGGCCAGGCCATCAACCGGGAGATGTGCGTGGCACAGATCCAGGGCGCGGTGCTCATGGGCGCCGGGGCGGCTCTCCTAGAGCACGTGGTGACAAAGCCAAATGGACATCCCATGGGAAGCTTAAAGGACTACCACCTGATTAACAGCTTCGAGGCTCCCAATGTGCGCGTGGAGCTCATCGAGGACGGAAAGACAGAGGGACCTTACGGAGCGAAATCCATCGGCGAAGTCTGCCACACGCCGGTGACAGCCGCCGTGGTGGGCGCTGTGAATGACGCGCTGGGAAGCGATATGAATCAGATTCCCCTGACGCCGGACGTGATCTGCGCGTATCTGGCGGAGCGGGAGGAGAAAGAGAGGGAGAAGAAGGCATGAGGCTGTCATTTATAGTAAATGGAAGAAATACCGTTCTGGAGACAGAGCCGAACCGCAGGCTTCTGGATATTCTCCGGGAAGATCTGCACCTGACGGGAACCAAGGAGGGCTGCGGAGAGGGAGAATGCGGGGCCTGCACAGTCATTATCGACGGGGAGGCGGTTCACTCCTGCCTGGTGCTGGCCTGCCAGCTGGAGGGGAGAAACGTTCTCACCATCGAGGGCCTGGAGGAAAACGGGGAGTTATCCGCCATCCAGCGCATTTTCACGGAGGAGATCGCCATCCAGTGCGGGTACTGCACGGCAGGCATGATTATGTCCGCAAAGGCCCTGCTGATGCACAACCCCCATCCCACGGAGGCGGAGATACGAAATGCCCTTGCGGGAAATATCTGCCGCTGCTCCGGCTACACCCAGATTATCAGGGCCGTGAAGCGGACGGCTGCGGAAGGAGGATGCTGATATGCGCGCACTGCTGCCAAAGACCTGGGAGGAGATACCGGGGTATTTAGGACAGATGACAGAGAAGAGCCGGGTGGTCGGCGGAGGGACGGATCTGATTATCAAGATGCGTTTAGGCGCATTGGATCCGGACGCCCTCTGCTATCTGGGCTATGTGAAGGAATTGAAGGAGATCCGCGAGGAGGGGGAAAATCTGGTGATTGGCGCCTATGCCACCATGACGGAGATTGAAACGGATCCCCGGGTCCGGGAGCGCTTCCCGGCGCTGATGGACGCGGCCTCCGATGTGGGCTCCCTCCAGATACGCAACAACGGAACCATCGGGGGAAATATCGGAAACGCCTCCCCCGCCGGGGATCTGCTCCCGGTGCTCTATCTCTACGACGCGGTTTTGGAGATCATGGGCCCCGAGGGAGTGCGCCGGGCGGGAATCGATGAGGTCCTGGCAGGGCCCGGACGGCTGCATTTGGCGCACAATGAGGCAATTGTCCGAATTATTCTTCCGCCCTGCTCTCTTCACACCAGCTTTGTGAAGCTGGGATCCCGCAAGAAAGTGACCATCTCCCGCATCGGCGTGGCCTTAGGCATCGCCATGGACGGCGGCGCGGTGAAGGAAATGCGCCTGATTGTGGGAGCCATCGGCTTAAAGCCTGTGCGGTTTTATGAGGCGGAGGATTTTATCCGGGGGAAGGCATTAAATGAGCTCAACATCATGGACATCGCGGAGATTCTCTCCCGCTACATAAAGGAGCATGTGGCGAAGGAATTTGACAGGGACTACAAGGTATATGCGGCCAAGGGCGCGGTGATGGACGCCTTTGCCCGCCTGCGGCGCGGCGGGGAGGAGTAGGAAAATGAAGGGAGAGTACCCGGCAGGGGCTGCGGCGAAATTCGTCCTGCTGAGCGCGGCGGGAGTTATTCTGTTTTTTGTTCCGGCATGGGGCGGCGTCATTCCCGTGGTTCGGCTGATCGACAGCATTAAGGCGGTTCTCGGCGGGTATCTGGAGTGGGTGGCGTTTCTGTCCAGCCTGCTTTTAGGCCTGGGGCTTTTTGGCGGCAGGGTATTAAAAGTCCCGTTTTTCAGGGAGCAGTTTGGGGAGACGGGGCTCCGCCCGGCGATCTGGATGTTTGGGATCCTGTTAGCGGCCTTAAGCTTTTTTGACGCGCCCGTTCCGATTCTCCGGGACCCGAGAATCGGCGGGGAGATCCTCACGCTTGGCTCCACGGTATTCATCACCATAGCAGCGGCGGGAAGCCTGGTGATTTTCATTATCCGATCCGGACTGGTGGAATTCATCGCGGTGCTCATGGAGCCGGTGATGCAGCCGGTATTCCGTCTGCCCGGGGAGGCGGCGGTAAATATTTTATCCTCCTTTGTGTCCTCGGCCTCGGTGGGAGTGTATTTTACCGAGCAGTATTACAAGAAAAAGCGGTATACCACAAGGCAGGCCTGCTCTGTGGTCACAAGCTTCAGCGTGGTGAGCGTGGGGTACATAGGAGTGATCGCCTCCCTGGCCCGCATCGGGGAGATGTACGGGATCCTGCTGGCGGTGAGCTTTGTGACGGTGCTGATCATGGGAGCCGTGATGATACGGATCCCACCCCTCTGCCTCCTGCCGGATACTTATATGGACGGCGGGAGCCAGATCAGGGCATCCGAGCGCCTGGGCTGGAGGGAGCGGTCCCGCCAGGCCCTTGAGGCGGGCGTCAAGTGCGCCGAAAGCTTTTGCTGGAGGGACTTTGGAAAAAATATCTGCCAGTCCCTGGGCTTTGCGCAGAAAATTCTGGGGGTAATGATCCCCACGGTGGCCATTGTGCTGGCTCTGGTCTACTACACCCCGATCTTTGCCTGGCTGGGCCGGCCCATTGAACCGTTTTTGGCCCTGTGCGGGGTGCCGGATGCAGGAGAGGCAGCGCCCTCTGTGCTGATTGGGATTGTGGAGGTGAGCCTCCCCGCCATTTTGATCGGGGGGACGGAGGCAGGGGTGCAGACGCGGTTTTTTGCGGCCCTTTTGTCCATTGTCCAGATTATCTTCTTCTCCGAGGCGGGGAACGCCATCATGGCCTCGGAGATCCCCCTGGGGCCGGGAAAGCTTATCGGCATTTTCCTGGCGAGGACAGCGGTGGCGATCCCCCTTGTCTCCCTGGTATCCTGGCTGGTCTGCGGGATGTGAGGGCGGCGGAATGTTTGAAAGAAAGCCCGCATGCGCCCGGCGGGCGGGTGTGCCGCCAAACCACGAAAAACTGGCGGGCGCATGGGGCATCCCTGAATGTATGCCGCCCGCAGGCGGCGGAATGTTCAAAGAAAGGTGTCACTATGGATAGAGTAGAAAAGAAAGACATTGTTAAATTTTGCGTGCTCAGCGCCATAGGCGTTTTTATGTATTTTATCCCGGTATCCGGCTCTGCGGTGCCGGTTGTGGTGCTGGTAAATACCGTGAAGGCGGTTCTGGGAAGCGGCCTTAACTATGTGGTGCTCCTTGCCCTGGCGGCTCTGGCTGCGGTGATTTTTGGGGCCAAGGTGTTAAAAAATCCCGGCTGCGAGAGCTTCCTTGGGGGAGAGAAAAATTCCAAGCTGGCCCTCTATGTGATTGCCCTGGCAGTGGTGCTGGCCGTGTGGTTCAAGCTTCCCCCGGCGCAGATTTTTTCCAACCCGGATGTGGGCGGACAGATCTTAAGCCTTGCCGGAACCGTGATGCTCACGGTGTCCATCTGCGGGGGATTTATCGTGCTGATCCTCAAATCCGGCATTGTGGAGTTCGTGGGGACATTGATGGAGCCTCTGATGCGGCCCCTCTTTAAGCTCCCGGGAGCTGCGGCCATCAACTGCCTCTCCTCCTATGTGGTCAGCGCGGCGGTGGGCGTGTATATGACGGATCAGTACTATGAAAATGGGACGTACAGCCGGCGGGAGGCTGTGTCCGCTGCCGCCTGCTTCTCCACCATCTCCGTGGGTTATGTGGGCGTGCTCTGCTCCCTGGGCGGCATCGATCACATGTACGGACTTATGCTGGGGCTTACATTTTTTATGGTGCTTGTGATGACAGCTATCACGGTGCGGATTCCCCCGCTGTCCCGCTTCCCGGAGGAATACGCGAAGGGGGCGGGGGCCGCAGCCAGCGCGGTGCAGGAAGGCGGGGGCCGCTTTGAGCGGGCTGTCCGGGCCGCAGCCCTGCGCTCCCGGGAGTTTAACGCCAGGGCCTTTGCGGACAGCCTGGCCAATTCCCTGCGATTTTCCCAGAAAATCATTGCCTACATGATTCCCATTGTGATTGTGACTTTGTCGCTGGTGCACCTGACGCCCCTCTTTACCTGGCTGGGAAAGCCCATTGCCCCGGTGCTGTCCCTGCTTGGCGTGCCGGAGGCAGAGGCCGCTGCTCCCGCAGTGCTTCTGGGTTTTATCGAGGTGAGCCTTCCGGCGATCTCGGTGAGCGCTGTGACTGCGGAGCCCGCCATCTTCTTCGTGGTGCTCTTATCCATTTCCCAGATTATCTTTATGACAGAGGCGGGAAATGCCATGCTGGGGGCCAAGTTTAAGACGGGATTCCTTGATCTGGTGTTCATTTTCATTGTCCGCACCGTGATCGCGGTGCCGATTATCGCGGGGATCATGCATCTGCTGTATTAGACGGCAATTTTTGGAATAGCCCCTGGACAAGGCACATATACTCTTAAGAGAGCGTTTGAAAAGAATACGCGGGAAAGGAGAGAGTATATGGCGCGGGGAGTGAGAAAGACAGCGGCCCAAAAGCTCCAGGAGGAGCTGTCGGAGGTCCGCTCTGCCATCACCCAGTACGAGGACTGCTTAAAAACCATGCGGGAGAAGGAGAAGCATCTCTGCGAGCAGATCCAGTTAGAGCAGTTTAAGGCGGTGAGCGAGCTGCTTAAGGAGCGGGAGATGACCATGGAGGATTTGAAGGACTTATTGTCCGCTGAAAACTGAACGGTTACTGCCAGGGATTTTGCGCAGCAGTCCCGGCCCGGAGCCTCTTGTGCCCCGGGCCGTTTCTGTGTTACAATGGGAGAAAACAAGGAGGAGAACAAGGAGGAGAACACATGAGAACAGAGGTAAGACTTGGCAGCACGGAGATTGTGGTAAATAAAAATGGATTTGGGGCGCTCCCCATGCAGCGGGTGTCCATGGAGGAAGCGGTGGCGCTGGTGCGCCGGGCCTTTGAGGGAGGTATCACATTTTTTGATACCGCCAGATATTATACAGACAGCGAGGAAAAGCTGGGGGAGGCCCTGGAGGGAATCCGGGATCAGGTGTATATCGCCACAAAGACCGGCGCTTCCAATGGCGAGGAACTAAAGAGGGAGCTGGAAACCTCCTTAAAGAATCTGCGCACGGATCACGTGGACATTTACCAGTTCCACAACCCGGCGTTCTGTCCCAAGCCGGGAGACGGGAGCGGCCTCTATGAGGCGGTGGAGGAGGCCAAGGCCCAGGGCATGGTGCGCCACATCGGCATCACCAACCACCGCCTGGCTGTGGCCCACGAGGCCATTGACTCCGGCCTCTATGAGACGCTGCAGTTCCCCTTCTGCTATCTGGCGGATGAAAAGGATATAGAGCTTGTGGAAAAATGCAAGGCGGCGGACATGGGATTTATCGCCATGAAAGCGCTGTCCGGGGGCCTTATCACCAATTCCCGGGCGGCCTACGCCTTTGAGGCCCAGTACGACAATGTGCTTCCCATTTGGGGCGTGCAGCGGCAGTCAGAGCTTGCGGAATTTCTCTCCTACATAGAGAATCCGCCGGTGATGACGGAGGAGATCCGGGCCCTCATCGAGGCGGATAAGAAGGAGTTAGCGGGGGACTTCTGCCGGGGCTGCGGCTACTGCATGCCATGCCCTGTGGACATCGAGATCAACAACTGCGCCCGGATGTCCCTGCTTCTGCGCCGCTCTCCTTCTGCGGCCCAGCTCACCCCTGAAGTTCAGGCGAAAATGATGAAGATCAAAGAATGTCTCCACTGCGGCCGCTGCAAGTCCAAGTGCCCCTACGGCCTGGACACGCCGGCCCTTCTTGAAAAGAACCTGAAGGATTACGAGGAGATTTTGGCGGGAAAGGCGTTTTAAAGGATGAAGATCATTATTTCGCCTGCCAAAAAGATGAACGAGGAGGAGGATCTCCTGGAGGTGCGGGGCCTGCCGGTACTGCTGGACAGGACCCAGATCCTCTTGGACTATATGCGGGGCCTGGACCGGAGCCAGGCCAAAGCGCTGTGGAAGTGCAATGACGCCATTGCGGATTTGAATTACAGCCGCATTCAGAAGATGGATCTGCGCGCCCGCTTGTCTCCGGCGGTCATCGCCTATGAGGGCATCCAGTACCAGTATATGGCTCCGAAGATCATGGGAAGCGGGGAGCTGGACTACATAGAGGAACATCTGCGGATCCTCTCGGGATTTTACGGGATTTTGCGGCCCTTTGACGGCGTCAGGCCCTACCGCCTGGAGATGCAGGCGGGCGTCCTCCTGGAGGCGGGCGGGAAAACCTTTAAGAGCCTGTACGCCTTCTGGGGGGATTCCCTCTACAGGGAGCTGACGGCAAAGGACCGGGTGATCGTAAACCTGGCCTCCAAGGAGTACAGCCGCGGGGCGGAACCCTTCTTAGAGCCGGACGTCCGCTTTGTCAATGTGGTATTCGGCAGCCTTGCGCGGGACGCAGGCGGGAGGGAGAAAATAAAGGTCAAGGCCACGGAGGCCAAGATGGCCAGAGGCGAGATGGTGCGGTTTTTGGCTGAGAACAGGGCCGGGGATCCGGAGGCCATGAAAGCCTTTGACAGGCTGGGATTTGTTTACAGCGAAAAATATTCCGGGGAAGACGAGTTCGTATTTCTCCGGCAGACGGAAAGGAACATCGAGGAAAATGAAGCTGGAGGAAGCTTGCGCAAAATTTAATAAGCTGGCGGGGACACCCTTTGGGGAGCTATTTTCCCCCGCCGATATGAAGATGATTATTATCAACAAGGGGAAAACCGGGCAGCTTCTTGAGCTGGCCCTGGGGATGCACCTGTCCAGCACAAACCTGGATTTTGAGGACGGAGAGTTAAAGACCAATAAATGCGATGCCTCCGGAAACCCCAGGGAGACCGTGTTTATCACCCAGATCAGCAGCGTGATTGACGAGCTGATTGAGGAGCGGCCTTTCCGGCAGACCCATCTGTTTGAGAAAATCAGCAATATTCTCTATGTGCCGGTCTGCAAGGACGGCTCCCCCGAAACGTGGATGTTCCTGCCGAGCATCCACATTGATCTGGCGTCTCCCCGGTTCACCGCCCTGCGGGACATCTGGGAGTCGGACTATTATTCCATATGCAGGCAGCTGAAGCATCACATTGAGACGAGCCCGGACGGTTTTATCCACACTTCCAACGGCCGCCATATCCAGGTGCGGAGCAAGGACGCCAAGGACAGCAGGGGACTTTACCACCCCATTTTTTCGGATACATACGGCCGCTACGTCTCGAACAAAAATCACGCTTTCTATTTTCAGAAGCAGTTTGTGTATGACGTCCGGCGGATGAATGGATAAAACGTGGAAAGAGGAAATATATGTCGGATTTAAAGATGAGCCCCTTTGTGAAATGGGCGGGCGGAAAGACGCAGCTCCTTGACAAGCTGAGAAAACGGGCGCCCCGATCCTTTGGGACTTACTATGAGCCGTTTATCGGGGGCGGCGCCTTTCTCCTGGACTTTCAGCCGGAGAGGGCGGTGATCAATGATGTAAATGAGCAGCTGCTCAATATTTACGCGCAGTTAAAAGCGGACGCGGAGGCAGTGATTGCCGCAGTCAATGCATTTGACGCGGTTCCCTGCGACAAGGAGTACTATCTGTCCCTGCGCAGGGCGTACAATGAAAAAATTGTATCCCGCAGGCTGGACGCGGAGTGCGCGGCCCTGATGATCTGGCTCAACAAGCACTGCTTCAACGGACTGTACCGGGTGAACACAAAAGGGCTTTTTAACGTCCCCTACAATAACCGGCGGGAGGGATCGTCCATCGACGCGGACAATCTGCGGGCCATCGGCCGGTATCTCAGGGAGGAAAATGTGGAGATCCGCCAGGGGGATTTTGAGGCGGCCTGCGCTACGGCAAAGGCCGGTGATTTTGTGTATTTTGATTCCCCCTATGTGCCGGTGAGCCAGACGGCGAATTTTACGGACTATACAAAGGATGGGTTTTCCTATGAGGATCACTGCCGTCTGGCAGAGCTGTTTGGGCGGCTGGATAAGAAGGGTGTCTACCTGATGCTCAGCAACCACAACGTTCCCCTTGTGCATGAGCTGTACCAGGGATTTGCCATTGAGGAGATAGACGTGAGGCGAAGCATTAACCGCGACGCCTCAAAGCGGGTGGGCAGAGAAGTGATCATTACGAACTTTGACAGGTGAGAGCGATGAATTTAACAGATGTATTTACAGTACCGCCTGCGCCCTTTTTCGCCGGGGACGGAGAGGTTTTGCTGCTCGGGGATACATTTTCCCTTCTGGAAACCATGAAGGAGAAATCCGTGGATATGATTTTTGCGGATCCCCCTTATTTTCTCAGCAACGGCGGCATTACCTGCCAGGCCGGGAGAATGGTTTCTGTGGACAAGGGCGGCTGGGACAAGGCGGGCTCATTAGAGGAGAAGCACGCATTTAACCGGAGGTGGATAAGGCTCTGCCGGAAGGTTCTGACCCGGGACGGGACGATCTGGATCAGCGGCACCCTGCACAATATCTACAGCATTGGCATGGCCCTGGAGCAGGAGGGCTTTAAGATTATCAACAACATTACCTGGCAGAAGACCAATCCGCCGCCCAACCTGGCCTGCCGCTGCTTTACCCACAGCACGGAGACCATCCTGTGGGCGCAAAAGGACGAGAAGAAAGCCAGGCATTATTTTAATTATGCCCTTATGAAGGAGCAGAACGGCGGACGGCAGATGAAGGACGTCTGGCCCGGCCCCTTAACCTCCCCCAAGGAGAAGACCGAGGGGAAGCACCCCACCCAGAAGCCCCTGTACATCCTCACGCGGATCATCGAGGCCTCGACAGAGCCCGGGGCACTGGTGCTTGATCCCTTCTGCGGCAGCTCCTCCACCGGAGTGGCGGCCAGGCGGCTGGGCCGCCGGTATATAGGCATTGACAATGAGAGGGAGTATCTGGAGCTGTCCGCGCGGCGGCTCAAGCGGGAGGAGGAATCGGGTGGGAAGGCGCATTAAAACATTTTCGGACGGTTCCTGTCTGGAATACGACAGGGGAGGATTTGATGATTGGTGTGTCTACTTTGGGGAGAGAGGCGGGGGCCTACGGGGAGGATGCCCGGGAGGCGGACATTGTGCTTTCCGTGCTCTACCTGACGATGATCGCGGAGGAGAACAAGAAGAATACCCGCCTGGGGAAGCGCATCAAGCGCCTGGGCGTTCACAGCATTTTGTTTGAGGGGCGCGGTATAGAGGACGCCGCCAATTTCATGCGGGGAATGGGATGGCGGGACATTGACGCCCTGTGCAGGGAACGGGGGTTCTGAGCCGCCGGAGCAGGCAGGGCGGGCGCAGATAGGAGATGGGAGAAGATGTTGAATATATTTTACGGCGATATGCCGGAGGCGATTTACAACACGGCGCTGTATTTTAAAAATGTTTATGAGGACGACTGGATCACGGATCCGCTCTCCAAGGAAATGATTGCGGATGTGGACAAGTCGGTTGTGCTGGGAAGCGGGATCATTGACAGCCCGGTTCTTGGGAAAATTCCGCCTCTCAGCCTATCGGGGGGCGTAAAGACGCTGATGCTGATCGCCCATAGGCCGGCTCAGGTTTTCAATGCCTCTGCCTGCGGAGACAACTGCGCAAAGTGGCTCTTAAAGATGGGGGAAAACAGGAATATTACGGTAAATCTCCGCCATCTGATGGATTTCGGAGACGGAAATTTTACGATCCATATTCTGAATACAGACCAGATTGTTCACAGCATGGCCGAGCTGATATTGGTAGCTGGGCGATACGTATAGGGGGGAGAAATGAAGGGGAAATACAGAATACGCATCCAAAACAATAAGCTCCGCTATGATTTTGAAATAAAACGGAATATTACGGTTATCAAAGGTGACAGCGCTACGGGGAAGACTACCCTGGTGGATATGATCCGTGAATATTATGAGGATGGCAGAGACAGCGGAATCGAGATGAGTTGTCCGGTTACCTGCAGTGTAATAGAAGGGAAAAATTGGAAGTCCCAGATGGATCTGTTCCAGGGAAGTATTTTGTTTATTGATGAGGGCAACCGGTTTGTGGCCTCGGAGGAGTTTGCAAAGGCAATTCGTGGGTCTGATAACTACTTTGTTATTGTGACTCGGGAGAGCCTGCCTATGCTGCCGTATAGTGTGGAAGAAATATATGGTATCCGCAATTCCGGGAAATATGGAACTCTGAAACGCACATATAATGAGATGTATAAAATCTATAGCACGGAGATACTGCCACGGAAGGTTCGGCCGGACAAGCTTGTTGCGGAGGATTCAAATGCCGGCTTTGAGTTTTTCGACCATATTTGCCGGGAAAGAGGGCTCTCCTGTGTGACGGCGGGAGGAAAGTCCAATTTGTTTGCAGCGCTGGCAGAAGAATCCGATCAGACCATATTGGCTGTAGCAGATGGAGCGGCGATAGGGAGTGAGATGGAAAAACTTATGGATTTGCTTCGCGTAAAACCCAATTTTTATCTGTATCTTCCAGAATCATTCGAGTGGTTGGTATTAAGTTCAGGGGTGCTGGGAGATCAGGAAATTCCTGCACTTTTAGAATCGCCCTGGGAGCATATTGACAGCCGGGAGTATTTCAGCTGGGAGAGATACTTTACCGATCTATTGATAAGCAGAACGCAGGGGACATATCTGGCATATGCAAAAGGCCGGTTAAATCCGGCGTATGTAAAGGGAAATGTGGAGGAGAGGATCGTAAAGGTTATGGAAGGTATTGGGCTATGAAACATTTACGAATATGGTAAGTAGCTAAAATATATGTTTGGAAAATCAAATGAATGGGGAAATGAACAATGATGATTACAGGATTTGTAGACATTAATGGAAAGGAGAAACAATTCTTTTTTGATGGAAGTCAAGTAATATTGGCACCAGAAACCCCGATATCTTGGAAATTTCCAGTAGATGGTGTTCATTTCGATGCAATATCGGGCGTTACTAGTACAAATAGAGAAATCTTTTTTATTGGCTGCGATTATTATGAGGGACAGAAAATTCTAGTAAAGGGATGGATTATTGGAACCAATAGTACAGGAACCGAGCGAGTGACAGGATTTGATTCGTTAAAATTTTCAGTGAATGTTTTAGATTGCTTTTTTAGTCCTGGTAGAGCATTTAAAATTGAAAAAGAATTTGAAGAAAAATTACGCGAAAATAATTATTCGAGAGTACCATCGCTGGTGACTGTACCATTTGAAGAGTACTGTGTAACACACAATATAGTTGTCGGTGGAGAAAGCATTGAAATTCAGATTTCTATATATGTTTCTTATTCATTAGAACAGTCAGAAAGAAAATTTGGGGAGCGATATACGGTATTTACACTATTATTTAAAGAAAGAAAAAATTTGACGGAGATTGCTAAGTATTACCTATATATATATGATATTGGGGTCAAAAGCCTGTCTATAGCACCTTGAAAAGTTCATATATTTTGTAGTAAACACAAGCTGAAACGC
>CALWRY010000034.1 GCA_944384065.1 uncultured Enterocloster sp.
GCCGGGAGAGCTCATAATCGGCCTCCTTCTGGCAGCGGTTATCGGACTTATCTATAACTTCTTTATATTCTCCGTCGACTATACCCGGACGGAGCATGTGCAGTTTGAAGACGACGATTATTATTATTATGTGAAGGCGGTGCCCAAGATGACAGTGAGCACCACCCAGGTAAAGGTACAGAAAATCAGCGCCCGGAAAAAGGGCGCAAGGGAGCGGAAAACAGAGCGATGAGACAAGTATTGGCTGAGGCCGGGGAGGTGATTTGGCAGTGGATGCAATAGCGGAGCTTTTCAGGAACGCGTCTTCCTGGCTTTCCCTTCTGCCAAGGATCACCGTGAGGAACCTGGCGGAGATAGTGATTATATCGGTTTTGGTCTATGAGATCCTGGTGTGGATCAAGAATACCAGGGCATGGATTTTGTTGAAAGGCCTTCTGGTAGTGCTGGCCTTTGCGGTGGCGGCCTCAGTGCTGCGGCTGACCACGATTTCCTGGATTATACGAAATTTCACAACCATAGCGGTGACCGCTCTTTTGATCGTATTTCAGCCGGAGCTGAGGAAGGCCCTGGAGCAGCTGGGAAGCCAAAATATTTTCTCCAATCTCCTGTCCTTTGACGACGGAAAGGAGAAGCTGGCCTTCAGCGACAAGACCATCAACGAGCTGGTGCGAGCCACCTTTGAGATGGCAAAGGTGAAGACAGGAGCCCTGATGGTGATTGAGCGCGGGACCTCCTTAAAGGAGATTGAGCGGACGGGAATCGAGATCAATGGTCTGGTTACCAGCCAGCTTTTGATAAATATTTTTGAGCACAATACTCCCCTCCACGATGGGGCTGTGGTGATCCGGGGCAACCGGGTGGCGGCGGCCACCTGTTACCTGCCTCTGTCGGACAATATGTCCATCAACAAGGCGCTGGGGACCCGGCACAGAGCGGCTGTGGGCGTCAGCGAGTCCACGGACAGCCTGACCATTGTGGTGTCCGAGGAGACAGGGCGGGTGTCTGTGGCCGAGGACGGCTCCCTGACAAGAGTGGACAGCGCGGAGGCCCTGCGCGAACTTCTCTCGGTTCTGAAGAAGGACGAGGAGGCTCCGGCCAATCGGTTTAAGTTATGGAAGGGAAGGCGGAAGAATGGGAAAAAGGCTGACAAATAATCTTGGACTGAAACTGATATCCGTTTTCCTGGCCTTCTTTGTGTGGCTGGCAGTGGTGAATATTGCGAATCCGGAGACGGACGGCAGCCGGGAGGTGCCTCTTGAGATCGTCAACGGCGGCGTCCTCACATCCAACGGGAAGACCTACGAGATTATCGGCGATGTGGATACCATTACAGTGAGCTATAAGATACGGGTGCAGGATTCCGGAGGAGTGTCAAGTTCGGACTTCAGGGCCTATGTGGATCTGGCGGAGATGTATGAGCCCACAGGGGCCGTGCCGGTGAAAATCGAGGTGAACAACAGCCGGATCATCTCCGCTGCGGCAAGGCCGGCAGTTGTGCGGGTTGACACAGAGGATTTGCAGCGCAAGCAGTTTGAGCTGACCGCCTACCTGGAGGGGCATGCGGAGAGCGGGTATAGGGAGGGAAGTGTGACGATCTCCCCGTCGCGGATCTATGTCAGCGGTCCCGTATCCCTGGTGGGTCAGATCAGCACCGTGGGAATTTCCATCAACGTGGAGGGGGCAAACTCCGATATGTCGGGGACACTGCCCATCAAGTGCTATGATTCCAATGGAAATGAGATTGCGCTGGACGACAGGATTACCCTGAGCCGCACGGAGGCGGAGTATTCTCTGCCGATTCTCCGCACCAAGAATCTGACCTTGAATTTCGAGACTCCGTCGGGAACCGTGGCGGAGGGATACCGCTATACGGGAATCGAGAGCAGCATCAATTCCGTGGAAGTGGTGGGCCTTAAGTCGGATCTGGCGGAGGTCACCTCCATCACGATCCCGCAGTCTGTTCTCAACCTGGACGGGGCTACAGGGGATCGGGAGGTCACCCTGGATCTGAATGATTATCTGCCGGAGGGAGCAGAGCTTATGGGCTCGGACAGCCAGATCACCATCGTGCTCAAGGTGGAGGCGCTGGAGGAGCGGACATTTATGCTGGAGACCAGTCAGCTCAGCCAGGTGGGTGCATCCAGCCAGTACAGCTACCAGTACGAGCAGGATTCCATTCAGGTGGTGATCCGGGGACTGGCAGAGGATCTGGATCAGCTGGACGAGGAATCCCTGGGCGGCGAGGTTGACGTGAGCGGCATGGGGCCTGGCGTCCATGAGGGAACGGTTGCCTTTGATTTGGGGGCCGCCTACGAGGTGGTAAGCCACGACAGCCTTCAGATTGTTGTTCACGACCGGCCGGAGGGAGTATCCGGAGATGCGGCGGACGAAGAGGAGAGCCGGGGAGCCCAGGAGCCGGATGGCCAGGAATCCCGCCCGTCAGGGCACGGACAGAGCGGAACCGGAACAAGAGCAAGTGATGAAACGGGGGAGAGTGAAAGCGTCTCCCCTGAGGAAGAATAGGAGTGATTGAATTATGGTAAATGCGTCTACAGTAATAAAAAATTCATCAGGCCTTCATCTGAGGCCGGCGGGTGTGCTCTGCAAGGAGGCCCTGAAGTATAAGTCCAAGGTCTCTTTCAGGATGGGGAATACCACGGCCAACGCAAAGAGCGTGCTCAGCGTTCTGGGCGCCTGCGTAAAGAGCGGCGACGAGATTGAGTTTGTCTGCGACGGGCCGGATGAGAAGGAAGCCTTGGCGGCCATGCTGCGGCTGGCCGAGGAGGGCTTTGGGGAATAATACTAGTGCGGCCTATACTAGGGGATATATTAAATTAAGTAACTATTCAGGACGGCGCATCTTCTTGCCAGGCCTATGGCCTGGCAAGAAGCATCGGAGGTTCCTCCGATGTGAAAACAGGGGCAAAAGCATGCTTATAAGCAAGCTTAACGCCTGTTTTTGCCCCTGTTTTCCCGCCGTCCTGAACAGTTACCAAATTAATAAGGAGGAAAACGCATGTATAAGGGAACAGGCGCCTCCCCAGGGATCGGCATCGGAAGGGCCGTGATCGTGGAGGAGGAACAATTGGTAATTGAGAGAAGGGAGATTTCCGATCCGGAGGAGGAGCTTTTGCGCTTTAAGGGGGCGCTGGAGAAAACCATTGCGGAGACGGAGCGGATGGCCCAGGATCTGGCTTCCCGTGTGGGGGAGAAGGAGGCAGAGATTATGCAGGGACATATGCTGCTTCTGTCGGATCCCATGCTCACGGGGGAGATTGAAAATTCTGTCTGCAACGAGAGAGTAAACAGCGAGATCGCCATAGAGAACGTGTGCAATATGTACGCGGATATGTTTGCCTCTATGGGGGACGAGCTGATGCAGCAGAGGGCTGCGGACATGCGGGATATCAAGACCCGGATGCAGAAGATGCTTCTGGGGCTCCGTTCCGTGGATGTTTCCTCCCTCCCCAAGGGAAGCATTCTTGTAGCCCGGGATCTGACTCCCTCCATGACGGCGGGGATTCGCCCTGAAAATGTGGCGGGGATTGTGACAGAGCTTGGGGGAAAGACCTCTCACAGCGCTATTTTGGCGAGAGCTCTGGAGATTCCGGCCGTGGTGGCAGTGACCGGTTTTCTTGCGGGTGTGCAGGACGGGGATGCGATTATTCTGGATGGCGGCGCCGGCGACGTGTATGTGAACCCGGATGCTGAGACAGCAGCGATCTACTCGGGGCGCCGCAGCCAGTTTATGGAAGAGAGGCGGGAGTTGGAGAAATACATTGGCAGGCCGTCAGTGACAAAGGACGGGGTCCGGGTGGAGATTGCGGCCAACATAGGAAAGCCCGAGGACGTGGACAAAGTGCTTCAGTATGACGGAGAGGGGATTGGACTCTTCCGCACGGAGTTCCTTTTTATGGACCGCTCCGCCATGCCCACGGAGGAGGAACAGTTCGAGGCTTACCGGAAGGTGGCGGAGGCCATGGGGGAGAAGCCTGTGATCATCCGCACGCTGGACATCGGCGGGGACAAGGAGATTCCCTACATGGGCCTTGAGAAGGACGAGAACCCCTTCCTGGGCTACCGGGCCATCCGTTTCTGCCTGGACCGGAAGGAGGATGTCTACAAGCCCCAGCTGCGGGCGATTCTGCGGGCCAGCGCCTATGGAAATATCCGCATTATGGTGCCCCTTGTGACCTGCATTGAGGAATACCGCCAGGCAAGGGCGCTGGTGGAGGAGCTCAAGGGCGAGCTTGACAGCAAGGGGATTCCCTATAAGCGGGATATCCAGGTGGGGATCATGGTGGAGACTGCGGCGGCATCCCTGATTGCGGATATTTTTGCTAGGGAAGCGGACTTTTTCAGCATGGGCACCAATGGTTTGACCCGGTACAGCGTGTCGGTGGACCGGGGAAATAAAAAAGTGTTCTACCTGTATTCCACCTTTAATCCGGCAGTGCTCAGAAGCATCCGGCATATTATTTCCTGCGCCAGGGAGGCCGGGATCATGGTGGGCATGTGCGGGGAGGCAGCCAGCGATCCCCTGATGGTTCCGCTGCTTTTGGCTTTTGGCCTGAATGAGTTCAGCATGAGCACCTCCGCGATTCTGCGGACCAGAAAGCTGGTGACGGAGTACAGCACTGCCGAGCTTCAGGCTGTGGCTGACAAGGCGATGAGCTTTTCCACGGCGGCTGAGGTGGAGCAGTATATGAGGGAATTCTGCGCTGGCTGAGGCGGCAAATAAGGACGACACAGGAGAAAATGCGGATGGCAGTTTATCTCATCTGTTATGCAT
The DNA here is from genome assembly GCA_944384065.1 of uncultured Enterocloster sp. Classification (GTDB taxonomy): domain Bacteria; phylum Bacillota; class Clostridia; order Lachnospirales; family Lachnospiraceae; genus Enterocloster. Next base: position 4,793 of record CALWRY010000034.1, read on the forward strand.
TAAGCTTTTTTCTGGCCCGGCGGCACCTGTATGTGCCGTCCGGGCTTATTCTGATCGGCGCTGCGGTCTGGCTTTATATGCGGGATTACCGGCGCACAGGGAATCTGATCCATCTTCGGGGGGTATTCTGCCTAGCATTTGTGGGAGGTCAGGGGATATCCTGCTTTAAGCTTTCCAGGCTCCAGACAGACTGGTGCGCAGAGACATGGATATGCCTTCTTTTGGGGACAGCGGCCTTTTGGCTGGCCTATGAGGGCGCAGAGCGGATAACAGCGCGGCGGGATGCGGGGGGCGCAGTCTGGGGCGTATCCGGCGGGAGGACGGCCTCTGGAACCTGGGGCGTATCCGGCGGGGAGAGGGTTCCCGGAACCGGCACGGACTATTCTAAACGCCTTCTGGCAGCTATGGCCGGGGTGACGGGCCTGGCCTGGGCCGCATTTCTCTTTGAGGCTTTCTGGCTGGGCTTTGTGCCCCTTTTTTCCTATGGGGTTCCTCACGCCTACTCCTATTTTCATGTGACGGGCGTGCATTATTTTACCGTATCCTCGGTTCTTGTGCCCAGCATGGCCGTGGTCTATGGGGCTATGGTGAGAAGCAGGAAGATGGGGCTGCGGGAAAGCCGGGGATTTCGGGCGGCAGCGGCGTTGGCGGTGCTGAGCCTTGCGCTGCCTGTGCTGTGCGTCTCCCGCTTTCAGCTCATTATGGCGGCTGGGATGGCACTGTTTACATTTATTTCCATCAACAGAGCCATCCGCCTGCGGTATGTTCTGATGCTCCTGGCGCTTATGGTTCCGGCCTATCTGGGCCTTACGGTGATGCGCAGCCACAGCGTGTCCTACTTAAACGGCATTTTTGAGATGAAAAACAGCGCCACTCCCATTTTCATCACCCAGCCCTATATGTATATCGCCAACAACTATGACAATTTCAATTGCCTGGTGGAGGGGCTGACGGGGTACGCCTGGGGGCGGCGGATGCTCTTTCCCCTGTGGGCATTTACCGGACTCAAATTCGTGGCCCCGGATCTGGTGAGTTTCCCCCTGTTTGTCACAAAGGAGGAGCTGACCACGGTGACCCTGTTTTACGACGCCTACTATGACTTTGGACCGGCGGGAATGGCGCTTTTCGGGGCGGTACTGGGCGTTTCCTGCTGCCTGCTGGCGGAGTGGAGGAAAAGGGGCGCAACCATGGCGGAGCATCTGATCTATGCCCAGATTGCCATGTATATGGCCCTGTCCTTCTTTACCACCTGGTTTTCCAACCCGACTACCTGGTTCTATCTGGGGATGACAGGGGCGGTGTGCTGGTATGTGGGGAGAGCAGGGAAAAAAATATAATTCTTTGGCGCAGATGGCGGGAATGAATGTTCAAGCCCGTCTCTACGCCAGCAGCTGCACCTGCCGCTTATCCATCCGCACGAGCCCGTCCTCCTTCATCCGCTTAAGCTCCCGGGTCATGGCGCTGCGGTCGATGGAGAGGTAATCCGCCAGATCCACCATGGAGAAGGGCAGCGGAAAGGAGGGGGACTTGGCCTGGGAGGAGAGCTGATAGAAGTAGCACATGAGTTTCTCGCGGATGGTTCGCTGGGAGAGGACCTCCACCCGGCGGCTGAGGCTCAGCGCCCGCTCCGAGATCAGGTTTAAAAGGTTTTGAATGAGCTGCTGGTGGTGGGAGCAGGCCTTGGTGCAGGTGGCGCTGATGCAGCGGTATTTGAGAAAGAGAATGGAGCAGGGGGTCTCGCAGACCACGTTTACGCCTGCCTGCTCCCGGCAGTCGTAGGAGAGCATCCTGCCAAAAATATCCTGGGGATTCAGCCGCTCCAGAATGGTTCTGGCGCCGTTGAATTCATACCGAACCACGCAGGCGGTCCCTGTTCCGATGATTCCCAGATCCCCAAAGCCAGAGTCATAGCTGCAAATGGTTTCCCCGGCGCTGAAACGTTTTTCGCGGGCCTCCAGACAGGAGAGGAGCCGCTTATATTCATCCATGGAAATGTCCTTAAATAGATTTGTCTGATAGTAATCTAGCATAATCGTGCATCGTCCTTTCTGAATTCTTGCCAATAGGAGCGGGGTATCTGTGCAACCCAATCATAACTCTTTTGTGTTGCAAATGCAACATGTTTTTTGAGCACTACAACAAGGTAAAGTTGTAAATTTTTGTTGATAACAGTTAAAAAACTGTGACTGCCACAATATAAAGACTGGACAAAGCCTTGACATTGATGGTATAGTATATAAAAAGCGTAACCGTTCAGACGGCGGGCATACCCCAAAGGCCCCCTGTTTACCCGCCGTCTGAACGGTTGCTAAATATTAAATTCAGGAGGTATGCGAGAATGGTTTCACTGTATGACGGCGGCGTTTATCTGGTAAACGGAAAAGATCTTGTGCCTGAGAGCGACGGGGCAAAGGTGGAAGCCCTGTCCGGCCGGAAGGCGGACAAGGAGACGGCCAGAAAGGGCACTATCGCCTATTCTATTTTAAAGGCTCACAACACATCGGATGATATGGAGCATCTGAAGCTCCGGTTTGATTCTATGGCCTCCCATGATATTACCTTTGTTGGGATTGTGCAGACAGCCAAGGCTTCCGGCATGGATCATTTTCCCCTGCCCTATGTGCTGACCAACTGCCACAACACGCTCTGCGCGGTGGGCGGAACCATCAACGAGGATGATCATATGTTCGGCCTCTCGGCGGCAAAGAAATACGGCGGCATCTACGTACCTCCCCACATCGCGGTGATCCATCAGTACATGCGCGAGATGATGGCGGGCTGCGGAAAAATGATACTGGGCTCAGACAGCCACACGCGCTATGGGGCCCTGGGCACCATGGCTGTGGGAGAGGGCGGCGGCGAGCTGGTGAAGCAGCTCCTCTGCGACACCTACGATGTAGCCCGTCCCCAGGTTGTGGCTATCTACCTGGACGGGGCGCCCAGGCCCGGCACCGGCCCTCAGGATATTGCGCTGGCCATTATCGGGGCTGTATTTAAAAATGGATACGTGAAAAATAAGGTGATGGAGTTCGTAGGCCCCGGCGTGGCCTCCATGACCACGGATTTCCGCAACGGCGTGGACGTGATGACAACAGAGACCACCTGCCTTTCCTCCATCTGGCGCACGGACGAGGACACCCGGGAGTATCTGAAGCTCCACGGCCGGGAGGAGGACTATAAGAAGCTGGATCCCGCGCCCGTAGCTTACTATGACGGCTGCGTGTATGTGGATCTCTCCACGGTGAAGCCCATGATTGCCCTGCCCTTCCATCCCAGCAACACCTATGAGATTGACGAGCTGAAGGAGAACCTCGGAGATATTCTCCGTGAGGTGGAGCGGGAGGCAGAGAAGGTGTCCGGCGGACGGGCGTCATTTACGCTCTTAGACAAGATCAAGGACGGGAACCTGATGGTCCAGCAGGCGGTGATCGCGGGCTGCGCCGGAGGCACCTATTCGAATATTATGGAGGCCGCAGCGGCCCTGAAGGGGAAAAATTGCGGCTGCGATGAATTTTCCCTGTCCGTATACCCCTCCTCCCAGCCGGTGTTCGCCGATCTGGTGAAGAAGGGGGCGGTGTCGGATCTCATGGACGCGGGAGCCATTATCCGCACAGCTTTCTGCGGTCCCTGCTTTGGAGCGGGCGATACCCCCTGCAACAACGGCCTGAGCATCCGCCACACCACCAGGAATTTCCCCAACCGGGAGGGCTCCAAGCCCGGAAACGGCCAGATGGCGGCGGTAGCCCTGATGGATGCCCGGTCCATAGCGGCTACGGCGGCAAACGGCGGAAGGCTCACCTCCGCATGGGAGATGGATGTATGGGGAAATGTTCCGGCCTATGAATTTGACGCCGCATCCTATAAAAACCGCGTGTACATGGGATGGGGAAAAGGGGAGCCCGGGAAGGAGCTGGTATACGGCCCCAACATCAAGGACTGGCCTACCATGAGCCCATTGACGGACAATATCCTTCTTCGGGTATGTTCAAAGATTATGGATCCTGTGACCACTACGGACGAGCTCATTCCCTCCGGGGAGACCTCCTCTTACCGCTCTAATCCCCTGGGACTGGCGGAATTTACCTTGTCCAGAAGAGATCCGGACTATGTGGGACGCACCAAGGCGGTTGACAAGCTGGAGAAGGCCCGGACGGGAAAGGGCGAGGCAGAGGAGCTGGCTCTGGAACCCGAGCTTGCGGAGGTGTTTGACCGGATCCGGACAATTTCGGGAAATGAGGGCGTGAAGGCCGGGGACACCGAGATCGGAAGCCTGGTCTACGCGGTGAAGCCGGGTGACGGATCCGCGAGAGAGCAGGCGGCCAGCTGCCAGCGGGTGATCGGCGGCCTGGCGAATATCTGCCGGGAGTACGCCACCAAGCGGTACCGCTCCAACGTGATCAACTGGGGGATGATTCCCTTCCAGATGGAGGGGGAGCCGTCATTTGAGGTGGGAGATTATATTTATGTGCCAGGCATCAAGGCGATCCTGGACGGCGATATGAAGGCGATTGCCGCCTATGTGATCCCTGCGGCGGCAGGGCAGGCGCCCCGGACGATTTCTCTCTATATCGCGGATATGACAAAGGAAGAGCGGGAGATTGTGAAGGCGGGATGCCTGATTAACTTTAACCGGAAGCGGGCGGGAAAGGAGTGATGCCCTATGGCAAAGGAGAATTATCTGGCGCAGTTTTACGGGAAGTCCCAGAATTATACGGAGATTCCCAATAAATGGTACAAGGAATATAATGTAAAAAAGGGCCTGAGAAACGAGGACGGAACCGGCGTCCGGGTGGGGCTTACCCGGATCGCGGATGTTGTGGGATATGAGGAGACGGAAGAGGGCATCAAGGCTATCCCGGGAAAGCTTTATTACCGGGGGATTGACATTGTGGATCTGGTAAAGGGAAAGCTGGGAAGCCATTTCGGCTACGAGGAGGTGTGTTTTCTCCTGCTCTTCGGCTATCTGCCCAAGAAAAGGGATCTGGATCGGTTCTGCCAGGTGCTTCGGGATTTCTATGAGATTCCGGATGAGTTTGTGGAGATGAATCTTCTGCGGATGCCGGGGAAGAATCTGATGAACAAGCTCCAGGACGCGGTGCTCACCCTCTACAATTATGACGAGGATCCGGACAATATCGATGTCTATGAGACGTTAGTCAAGGGGCTTAACCTTGTGGCCAAACTCCCCTCTATCGCCTGCTATGCCTACCAGAGCAAGGTGCATTACTATGACCGGGACAGCCTGTTTATCCATTATGCCAATCCGGAGTACTCCATTGCGGAGAATTTCTTAAGCCTGCTGCGCAAGGACCAGAAGTTCAGCCCCAAGGAGGCAGGGCTTTTGGATACCCTGCTCATGCTCCACGCGGATCACGGCGGCGGCAACAACTCCACATTTACCAATGTGGTGATCTCCTCCACGGGGACGGACATTTATTCCACCATCTCCGGAAGCATCGGCTCCCTTAAGGGGCCCCGCCACGGCGGCGCCAACATCAAGGTGGCGGAGATGAAGGACGCGGTTCTCGAGGAGACGGGAGGCTATGGGGCTTCCGATGAGAAGATCCGTCAGACTGTGGAGAAGCTGATGGACGGAAAGCTCTATGACCGCACAGGCCTGGTGTACGGCTTTGGCCATGCGGTGTATACGATTTCCGACCCGAGGGCGGATATCCTTCGGGCGTACTGCCAGGCGGTGGCCAAGGAGAAGCATATGATGGAGGAGCTGGATTTCCACATGCGCTTTGAGCGGATCGCCCAGGAGGTTATGGCGGAACGGAAGGGAAAGGCGCTGCCCACCAACGTGGACTTTTACAGCGGATTTGCCTATCATCTGCTGGGGATCCCGAGGGATCTGTACACTCCCCTCTTTGTGATTGCGAGGATGGTGGGCTGGCTGGCCCACAACCTGGAGAACAAGCTTTACGACGGGCGGATCATGCGCCCGGCCACCAAGTACGTCGGGGAAAATCAGGACTATGTGCCGATGGATGAGCGGTAATAACAATACAAAAACGGCCTGCCGGAAGTTTCTATGTTTCCGGCAGGCCGTTTTTTAAAGCAGGCGCTGCGCTTGCGTTTGGTGTTACATTAGTCCCGGTATCCGTTGGGGTTCGTGGACTGCCATCTCCAGGAATCGGCGCACATGTCGTCGATATTCTTCTCGGCTACCCAGCCGAGCTCCTCCTTGGCCTTGGTGCAGTCCGCGTAGCAGGTGGCGATGTCCCCATCCCGGCGGGGTTTGATCTCGTACTTTAAGGTCTTGCCGCAGGCCTTCTCGTAGGCGTGGAGCACTTCAAGCACACTGTAGCCGTTGCCGGTTCCCAGGTTGTAGATGCTTACGCCCTCCTTGTCCTCCAGCTTCTTAAGGGCTTTCACATGGCCCTTGGCAAGATCCACCACGTGGATGTAGTCGCGGACGCCGGTGCCGTCGGGGGTGTCGTAATCATTTCCAAATACGTTCAGATGATCCAGCTTGCCCACGGCCACCTGGGCGATGTAGGGAACCAGGTTGTTGGGGATGCCCTTGGGATCCTCTCCGATGAGGCCGCTCTCATGGGCGCCGATGGGGTTGAAGTAGCGAAGCAGGATCACGTTCCACTCGGGATCCGCTGTGTGCAGGTCCGTGAGGATCTGCTCCAGCATGCCCTTGGTCCGGCCATAGGGATTGGTGATCTCGCCCTTGGGGCAGTTCTCCGTGATGGGGATCTCCGCCGGATCGCCGTAAACCGTGGCGGAGGAGCTGAACACGATGTTCTTTACGCCGTGGTTTCGCATCTCGTCACAGAGAATCAGGGTTCCGGTCAGGTTGTTGTGATAATATTCCAGGGGCTTGTGTACGGACTCGCCCACGGCCTTTAATCCGGCAAAATGAATGACCGACTCGATTTTTTCCTGGTCGAAAATCTTCTTAACGCCCTCCTGATCCAGCAGGTCAGTCTCATAGAAGGTAACCTTCTTCCCTGTGATCTGCTCCACACGCTCCAGCGCTTTCTCACTGGAATTGTAGAGGTTGTCCACAACTACCACCTCATAGCCTGCGTTCAACAGCTCCACGCAGGTGTGGCTTCCGATGTACCCGGCTCCGCCGGTCACTAAAACTGCCATAACTTCTCCTCCTTTTAATCGGCTGCGCCGCAAAGGGCGCGTATAGATGTGCGAAAGCAGCCTGGAGCGTGTTTGAAAACCGCTTTTGGCCGTCTTGCTCTTATTGACTAGTATATACGCTGCGGGGCGAGAAAACAATGCATTATTTTTCAATGAATTTATAATATTTTGTTACTCCTCAGCCGCGCGCGGATATAGGCCCCCGTAGGTGTTCCAAGCTTGCTTGAGAGAGCATACGAGGGAGGGGGCTACATCCGCATAGGGATGACAATCCCGGCTTCCCGACCGCACATAAGCGCGGTCAGGAAGAAGCACGGCTGAGGAGTAACAATATTTTTATTTCTGTGGAGCTTGCAATTCAGCGGTATATGTGTTATGATTGCTGTATCGAACATATATTCGAAAAACATACAGACAGGACGGAACAGGACAATATGCTGATACAGGAGCATTTATCCATACAGGAAAAGCTTGCCATACTGACGGACGCGGCCAAGTACGACGTGTCCTGCACCTCCAGCGGCGCGGGGCGCAGGGGCCGGGCGGGGAGTTTGGGGAACGCGGCCCAGGCCGGCATCTGCCACAGCTTCTCGGCGGACGGGCGATGCATCTCCCTGCTCAAGATCCTTCTCACCAACCAGTGCATCTACGACTGCAAGTACTGCGTCAACCGCTGTTCCAACGATCTGCCCAGGGCCTCCTTCACGCCGGAGGAGGTGTGCGGCCTTACGATGGAGTTTTACCGGAGGAATTACATCGAGGGCCTTTTCTTAAGCTCCGGCGTTCTTTACAGCGCGGATCACACCATGGAGCTTCTCTACGAGACGATCCATAAGCTGCGGGTGGGGAACCGGTTTAACGGCTACATTCATGTGAAGACGATTCCTGGGGCCTCGCCGGAGCTGGTGGAGCGGCTGGGGTTTCTTGCGGACCGGATGAGCATTAACCTGGAACTCCCCACAGCGGAGGGCCTTTCCCGGCTGGCTCCGGGGAAGACCAGGGAGAAGATCCTAAAGCCCATGCGGCAGCTGCAGCAGGGGATCAGCCGGTCCAGCCGGCTGCTGGGATATGATCGGGGGTATAGGAAAACCTTTCCCACGGAGCGGGCGGGCTTTGCGGGCGGCGCTTCCCTGATCCAGCCTGCGCTGGCTGCGGGGGAGGCGTTAAGCTGCGGGAAGCCGGGGACGCAGGAAAAGGGGGAGAGACACGTGCAAAAGGCCAGCTCTCTGGTTCTGCCGGCTTCCGCCTATGAGAGGCGCCCCTTTGTGCCCGCAGGGCAGAGCACCCAGATGATTGTGGGCGCGGCGGGGGAGAGCGATTTTCAGATGCTGTCCGTCACCCAGGCCTTGTATGAAAACTTTGGGCTTAAGCGGGTATTTTACTCCGCCTATATACCGGTGAACGAGGATCCGGCCCTTCCGGCCCTGACGGGCGGCCCGCCTCTTCTGCGGGAACACCGCCTCTATCCGGCGGACTCGCTGCCGCGCCTCTCTGGCTTCCGGGCGGAGGAGCTTCTCTCGGAGAAGAAGCCGAATTTCAACCTCCTCCTGGATCCCAAGTGCGACTGGGCACTGGGACATATGGAGGGCTTCCCCGTGGAGGTGAGCCGGGCGCCCTATGAGACGCTTTTGCGGGTGCCGGGGATCGGCGTCAAGTCCGCAAGGCGGATTATGGCTGCCAGGCGGCAGGGGGCGCTGACCTTTGAGGCCCTTCGGAAGATGGGGGTTGTTTTAAAGCGCGCCAGGCATTTTATCACCTGCCAGGGACAGATGGAGCAGGGGACCCGGCTGGATGCGGACTATATTGCAAGGGCCCTCACAGGGGACGGGCGCCGGGATGCGTGGGAGATTGCCCACAGGGAAGATTTTTGCCAGATGTCGCTGTTTGACGACTTCCACCTGAATTGACGGTTCAGGGTCTGGGAAAAGGGAGGGCGCTGAACGGTTCTGCTGGGATTGTGTTTTTGGAGGAAAGCGTTATGACGGTATATGTATGCGGGCCGGAGTTTGAGAGTATTTTGTGCGGGATCTATGATGCCTGGATGAGCGGAAAGGGCCACGGGAACGTGCGCCTGGAGATACGGGGCGCGAACCAGGATATGGAGCTCTTTTCTGAGTATGTGGATGCAGCGGATTCGCGGGAAAAGGCGGAAAAGGTGTTAAAGGCTATGGAGAAGAGGCTGTCCTGGGACAGCTTTCGGAAGGTTTACGCCGCAGCTTTAAGCTGTGAGCCGGGACGGGCGGACGCGATCTACCGCTTTCTGATCGAGGCCTTCCGGCTGGGGCGGGAAGCGGCGGATCGGCTCCAGGAGGAGGCGGTTTATGAGGTGTTCCGGCTGTCCCGCAGGGTGTACAATGAGAGCCACTGTCTGACCGAATTCATCCGCTTTTCCCAGGTCCCGGGGGATATGCTGATAAGCAGGATTGGCCCGGAGAATGATGTGCTCCCCCTGGTTTCCCCCCATTTCGCGGATCGGATGCCGGGGGAGAACTGGATCATCTGCGATGAAAACCGGAGAAAGGCAGCTGTCCATCCGGCGGGAAAGAGCTGGTTTATTTTGCATCGGGAATTGGCTCGGGAAGAAGGCCGGAAAGGGGAGGCATCCCCCTGGCAGGCCTGTCTGCAGGCCCAGGGAGATGAGGCGGCCTATCAGCGGCTCTGGAAGACGTTTTTTAATTCGGTGGCCATTGAGGAGAGGCACAACCCGGTCTGCCAGCGGACTCATCTGCCCCTTAAGTACCGGCGGTATATGACAGAGTTTCAGGGGTAAGGCTTGCATTTTTCCAGATTTTCCTGTATAGTAAAGATACTCTGATGAAATCCCCCCTGGGCAGATCCCAGGGGATTCTAAAAGGGCGCGGCTTTCCGCAGCCTTTCTTTCATCCGACAGCCGCCTATCTGCGGCGATGTTCCTACAAAGTATTTTTTGTTGAACGGCTTGGGGTCAATACAACAGGAAAGGGGCGTGATCTATGTTTACGCAGGTTTACAGCGGAGGCATACAGGCGGTTGACGGCTATATTGTCTCCGTGGAAGCGGATGTGTCGGACGGCCTTCCGTTTTTTAACATTTCCGGGCAGCTGTCCACAGAGGTCAGAGAGTCGCAGAACCGGGTGCGCACAGCTCTCAAGAACGCGGGCTTCCGCCTTCCGGCAAAAAAAATTACGGTGAATCTCTCGCCGGCAGGTATTCGCAAGGGAGGCACGGCCTTTGATCTGGCGATTGCGGCTGCTGTGCTGGGGGCATTTGGCCTCCTGAACATGGAGGGGTTAAAGAACAGCTTGGTTTTGGGGGAGCTGGGGCTGGATGGACGGGTAAAGCCGGTAAATGGGGTTCTCCCCCTGGTGATGGCGGCCAGGGAATACGGCCTTTCCCGCTGCTTCCTGCCGGAGGAAAGCTGCGGGGAGGGAAGCGTGATTGAGGGGATGGAAATTGTGGGGGTCTCCTCCGTCGGGCAGCTGGCAGAGCTGCTTAAGAATCCCGCTGCTATTCATTTTTTTGAAGCCCCGGAGGACGGGAGTGAGCCGGAGCCTTACCCCGTGGATTACCGGGAGCTCAACGGCCAGGAGGTTTTAAAGCGGGCCGCAGAGGTGGCTGCGGCAGGAATGCACGGCCTTCTTATCAGTGGAAGGGCAGGAACCGGAAAGACCATGGCGGCCAGGCGGCTGCCCACGATTTTGCCGGGGCTGACGCGGGAGGAGGATATTGCCATATCCAGGGTGTACAGCGTATGCGGGCTGCTTCCCCCGGGAAGACCGCTCCTCTCAAGGCGGCCGTTTCGCAGCCCCCATCACACGGTCACGCCTCACGGGCTCACAGGCGGGGGAAGTGTGCTAAGGCCGGGGGAGCTGTCCCTGGCTTCCGGGGGCGTCCTGTTTCTGGACGAGCTGCCGCTGTTTGGCAGGGCGGCCCTGGAGTCCCTGCGCCAGCCTCTGGAGGAGGGGAGAGTGACGATTACACGGGCGTCAGGGACCTATGAGCTCCCTGCGGATTTTATGATCGCGGCAGCTATGAATCCCTGTCCCTGCGGATTTTATCCGGACAGGAGCCGGTGCAGCTGCTCGGAGGCGGACATACGGGCCTACCTATCCCGCCTGTCCAGGCCCCTTATGGATCGCTTCGATATCTGCGTGGAGGCAGCGCCCATCACCTTTGACGAGCTTAAGCAGGAGGAGGCGCGCAATGAGAGCTCCGCCTCCATCCGCAGCCGGGTGGAGCGGGCCAGGAAGAGGCAGGAGGAGCGCTTCGCAGGGATCGGGATCCGCTTTAACAGCCGCATGGGACAGAAGGAGATTGCCAGGTTCTGCAGGCTGGGGCGGGAGGAGGAGACGTTTGCAAGGAGGGTTTACGAGATGCGGCAGCTCAGCGCCAGGGGATATCATAAGGTGCTGAAGGTGGCCCGGACCATCGCGGATCTGGCCGGAGAGGAGGAGATCCGCAGGGAGCATCTGGCGGAGGCCTTCGGCTACCGGACATTGGAGGAGCGTTTATGGGGAAAAGGATGAGCGCAGGAGGGAGTGATAAGCCGGGGGCGAGACGGATTTTTTTGGAGGGCCCGGCTCTGGAGCGGGAAAGGGAATTTCTCTTCTGGCTCTGTCAGGCCCCCTGGCTGGGAGCGGTCTCCATCCGGAAAATCGGGGAGGCGGCAGGCAGCTTTGAGAAGGCCTATTATATGGAAGGAGAGGAGCTTAAGGAGCGGGGAATCTTCCGGGGCAGCCAGAGCGCGGCCCGGTATGAGGAGTGGAAAAAGGAGTTTTCCGCCCAGAGGGAGGCGTATTATGGGCTGAGCGAGAGAGGAATCTGGTTTGTGACGCCTTTGGACAGGGAATATCCGGAACGGCTTCTGCATATTTATGACTATCCTATGGGACTCTATGTAAAGGGAAGGCTTCCTGACAGCCAAAGGCCGGCGGCAGCTGTGGTGGGGGCCCGATCCTGCAGCAGTTATGGAGGGCGCGCGGCCGGAAGAATGGCGAGGGAGCTGGCGGAGGCCGGGGTGCAGATTATCAGCGGGCTGGCCCTGGGAATTGACGGGGAAGCGCACAGGGGAGCCCTGGAAGGAGGAGGGGAGACATTTGCCGTGCTGGGGTGCGGGGTGGAGATCTGCTATCCCAAATCCCACGGCCATCTATTTGAACGGATTTTGGAGCGGGGCGGCGTAATCTCGGAATATCCGCCGGTGGAGCAGCCCCTTTCCTGGCATTTTCCTGTGAGGAACCGGATTATCAGTGCCTTGTCGGACGCGGTGCTGGTGATGGAGGCCAGGGAGAAGAGCGGCTCCCTGATTACCGCAGAGACGGGACTTGAACAGGGAAAGGAGATATTTGCCCTTCCGGGGCGGATCACGGACCCGCTGAGCAGGGGCTGCAACCAGCTGATACAGGACGGCGCAAACCTGCTTGTCTCCTCCGCACAGGTATTGGAGGCAATGGGAATATTTCGGGAAAAAATGGAAGTATCCGGGAGAAAAGAACACAAGGGACTTGCAAAGATTGAAAAAATGGTGTATAGTTGCCTAGATTCCGAACCTCGCCATCCGGAGGTGATTGCCGCTGCGGCAGGTCTTTCTGTGAGCCAGACAATGGGGATTCTTTTGGAGCTGGAGCTTGCAGGCTGGGCAGTCCGGACCGATGGGCTGTATTATGGGCGGGGGGAGGCCGAAGAAGTATAGAACGGGAGTAAGGAGTTTTACAATGGCGAACCATTTGGTTATTGTGGAATCACCGGCAAAAGTTAAGACGATTAAGAAATTTTTGGGGTCGAATTATGAGGTGGACGCCTCCGGCGGGCATGTGAGGGATCTTCCCAAGAGCCAGCTGGGCTTTGATCCGGAACATGATTATGAGCCTAAGTATATCACCATACGCGGGAAGGGTGATATTCTGGCTAAGCTTCGAAAGGAAGTTAAGAAGGCGGATAAGATTTATCTGGCCACGGACCCGGACCGGGAGGGGGAGGCTATTTCCTGGCATCTGATGAAGGCTTTGAAGCTGGATGAGCTTAAGGACAAGGGAGTGTACCGCATCAGTTTTAATGAGATTACAAAGAATGCAGTGAAGGCCTCCTTAAAAAATCCCAGAAGCCTTGACATGAACCTGGTAAATGCCCAGCAGACGCGCCGGATGCTGGACCGCATGGTGGGATACCGCATCAGCCCGCTTCTGTGGGCCAAGGTAAAGAGGGGATTAAGCGCAGGCCGGGTGCAGTCCGTGGCCCTTCGCATGATCTGCGACAGGGAGGACGAGATCAATGCCTTTATTCCGGAGGAATACTGGAATCTGGATGCATTTCTTGTGCCGGAGGGGGCTAAGAAACCCCTGACTGCCAGATATTATGGCTCCGCAGAGGGGAAGCGGGTGATCCACAACAGGGAGGAGTTAGACGGGATCCTGAAGGAGCTGGATGGCTGCTCCTATGCGGTGGAGGAGATAAAGCGGGGAGAGCGCGTGAAGCGGGCGCCCATCCCATTTACTACCAGCACCCTGCAGCAGGAGGCTTCCAAGGCCCTCAATTTCTCCACCCAGAAGACCATGCGCCTGGCCCAGCAGCTCTACGAGGGCGTGGAGGTGAAGGGCCACGGGACCATCGGCCTTATCACCTATCTGCGTACCGATTCTACCCGCGTGGCGGAGGAAGCGGACGCTGCGGCCCGGGAGTTCGTGCGGGAGCACTATGGGGAAACCTATGTGGCGGAGGGCGAGAGCCAGAAAAAGAATGGGGCTAAGATTCAGGACGCCCACGAGGCCATCCGTCCCACGGATATCCGTCTGACCCCTGTGGTGGTGAAGGAATCCCTTCAGAGGGATCTGTTCCGCCTCTACCAGCTGATCTGGAAGCGTTTTACCGCCAGCCGCATGAAGCCGGCTGTGTACGAGACCACCAATGTGAAAATCAGCGGCGGGAGCCAGATTTTTACCGCCTCATCCTCCCGCCTGTCCTTTGACGGCTTTATGTCCGTGTATGTGGAGGCGGATGATCAGGAGGAGAAGAATTCCGCCATCGGGAAGATGGAGAAGGGAACAAAGCTGGCGTTAGAAGAGCTGGAGCCCTCCCAGCACTTTACCCAGCCGCCGGCGCATTACACGGAAGCCTCCCTGGTAAAGGCCCTGGAAGAGCAGGGGATTGGCCGTCCCAGCACCTATGCGCCCACGATTACCACGATCATCGCCAGAAGGTACGTGGTGAAGGAGAACAAAAACCTGTACGTGACGGAGCTGGGCGAGGTGGTGAACCGGATTATGAAAACCTGCTTCCCCAGCATTGTGGATCTGAGCTTTACGGCCAACATGGAGTCTCTTCTGGACAAGGTGGCGGACGGGAGCGTGGCCTGGAAGACCGTTGTGCGCAATTTCTATCCGGATTTGGACGAGGCGGTGAACGAGGCCGAAAAGCAGCTTGAGACGGTAAAGATCGAGGATGAGGTCACGGATGAGATCTGCGATCAGTGCGGCCGCCACATGGTTATCAAGTATGGGCCCCACGGCAAGTTTTTGGCCTGCCCCGGTTTCCCGGAGTGTAAGAATACAAAGCCCTACCTGGAAAAGATCGGCGTGCCCTGCCCCAAGTGCGGAGGCGAGGTGGTGCGGAAGAAAACCAAGAAGGGCCGGCTCTACTTTGGGTGCGAGAATAATCCGGAGTGCGATTTCCTTTCCTGGCAGAAACCGTCCACTGCGAAGTGTCCCAAGTGCGGATCCTATATGGTGGAGAAGGGAAATAAGCTTCTGTGCGCCAATGAGACCTGCGGATACCGCATGGACAAGGCGGAAAAGGAGCAGTAGAGGCCGGGCCGAAGGGGCAGCCGCAAAGATGATACTCTTTGGGTGCGGCTAAGATCGCAAGAAAATACAAAAATCTTAAAATAATCGAAAACTTCAAAAAACTATTGTAGATGTTGAAAAATTGTGCTAAAATTCATGTAGTAGTGGAGCATTTGTCATCATACAATCTGGATAAGGAGGTTTTCGTTTTATGAGTGTTCAGTTGTTGGACAAAACGAGGAAAATCAACAAACTGCTGCATAACAATAATTCTCATAAAGTCGTTTTCAATGACATTTGCAAAGTCCTCAGCGAAATTTTGCTGTCCAATATTCTGGTAATCAGCAAAAAGGGCAAGGTGCTGGGAGTGAGCATCTGGCCGGGCGTGGATGAGATCGAGGAATTGATCGAGGATCAGGTAGGGGGCTATGTGGACAAAATGCTCAATGAGCGCCTTCTGAGCGTTCTCTCCACCAAGGAGAATGTGAATCTGGCTACCCTGGGTTTTGCAGAGGAGAATGTGAAGAAGTATCAGGCGATTATCACTCCCATTGATATCGCAGGGGAGCGGCTGGGCACCCTGTTCATCTACAAGTCAGACAGCCAGTATGACATTGATGACATCATTCTGAGCGAGTACGGCACTACCGTGGTGGGCCTGGAGATGATGCGGTCTGTGAATGAGGAGAATGCGGAGGAGACGCGGAAGGTGCAGATTGTAAAGTCTGCCATCAGCACTCTGTCCTTCTCAGAGCTGGAGGCGATTATCCACATATTTGAGGAGCTGGACGGTAACGAGGGAATCCTGGTGGCCAGCAAGATTGCCGACCGTGTGGGGATCACCCGATCCGTTATCGTGAATGCCCTCCGCAAGTTCGAGAGCGCCGGCGTTATTGAGTCACGTTCCTCCGGCATGAAGGGAACGTATATCAAGGTGCTGAACGATGTGGTATTCGATGAATTAAAAGCCATCAAGGCCGCCAACACAAACATAAAGTGAGGCGCCTGCAGGGAGAGAGCAGCGGAGAAAAGGATGGAGACAGGCTTGCAAAAAGTGCTTGCAAGCCTGTTTTTTTTATGCTATAGTAGAAAGGCTGAAAAAACACGTCTGTGGATTCTGCGGAATGGTGCCCGGCATTTGACGGGTTCTCCGGGAAGTGTGAGAAGCAGGCGGAAGATGCCGGAAAGGTTTTGGATATCTCCATTTTCGGGGCCCAGAACCGGAAGACAGCTCCGGCGAAAAACCAAACAAACGGAGGGAAAAACATGAGCGTAATTTCAATGAAGCAGTTACTGGAAGCAGGTGTGCACTTCGGCCACCAGACAAGAAGATGGAACCCCAAGATGGCTCCCTACATCTACACCGAGAGAAACGGCATCTACATCATCGACCTGCAGAAGTCCGTTGGCAAGGTGGACGAGGCTTACAAGGCCGTATCTGACATTGCCGCTGAGGGAGGCACCATTCTGTTCGTAGGAACCAAGAAGCAGGCGCAGGAGGCTATCAAGGCTGAGGCAGAGCGCTGCGGCATGTTCTATGTAAATGAGAGATGGCTGGGCGGTATGCTCACCAACTTTAAGACCATCCAGAGCCGTGTTGCGAGACTGAAGGAGATCGAGTCTATGTCTCAGGACGGCACCTTCGATGTGCTTCCCAAGAAGGAAGTTATCAAGTTGAAGAAGGAGTGGGAGAAGTTAGAGAAGAACCTGGGCGGCATCAAGGAGATGAAGAGACTGCCCGACGCGATCTTCGTGGTAGATCCCAAGAAGGAGCACATCTGCATCCAGGAGGCCCACACCCTTGGCATCACTCTGATCGGCATTGTTGACACCAACTGCGATCCCGATGAGCTGGATTATGTGATTCCCGGCAACGACGACGCGATCCGCGCCGTGAAGCTGATTGTCTCCAAGATGGCGGACGCTGTGATCGAGGCAAAGCAGGGCGAGGTATTAGAGGGCGCGATGGAGATCGAGGTTCCCGTTGATACGGAGATGTTCGAGGGCGCTGAAGCGTAAGCAGCAGAGAGTATAGAGGCTGGCAGGCGGAGCGGGGACGGTTATAGCCGGGCGGTCCGGCCTGCCTTGCGCGAAGATAAACAACATTTTTTGGAGGGATATGACATGGCAGCAGTAACTGCAGCAATGGTAAAAGAGTTAAGAGAGATGACTGGCGCCGGCATGATGGACTGCAAGAAGGCGTTAGCAGCTACCGAGGGAGATATGGACAAGGCCGTTGAGTTCCTGAGAGAGAAGGGACTGGCGGGAGCAGCTAAGAAGGCTGGCCGTATCGCAGCCGAGGGCATTGTGGCCACCGCTATGACAGAGGACGAGAAGAAGGCTGTTGTGGTTGAGGTAAACGCTGAGACTGACTTCGTGGCGAAGAACGAAAAGTTCCGCTCCTATGTGGCTGACGTTGCCGCCCAGGCGCTGACCACCACTGCCAAGGATCTGGACGAGTTCATGGCTGAGAAGTGGGCAAAGGACGAGACTATGACCGTGAAGGATGCTCTGGCTTCCCAGATCTCCATTATCGGTGAGAATATGAATATCCGCCGTTTCGAGCAGGTGGAGGAGGCCAACGGCTTCGTGGCTTCCTACATCCATGCAGGCGGCAAGATCGGCGTTCTCGTTGATGTTGAGACCGATGTGGTCAACGATGATATCAAGGAGATGGCTAAGAACGTGGCGATGCAGGCAGCAGCCTTAAAGCCCACCTTCACCAGCCGGGATGAGGTGAGCGCGGATTACATTGCCAAGGAGACGGAGATCCTTACCGTAGCTGCTAAGAACGAGAAGCCCGATGCCAACGACAAGATCATCGAGGGAATGGTTAAGGGCCGCATCAACAAGGAGCTCAAGGAGATCTGCCTGCTGGATCAGGTATATGTGAAGGCTGAGGACGGCAAGCAGAGCGTTTCCCAGTATGTTGCCTCCGTGGCCAAGGCCAACGGCGCCAACATCAAGGTTAAGAAGTTTGTCCGCTTCGAGACCGGCGAGGGCATTGCCAAGAAAGAGGAGAATTTCGCTGAGGAAGTGGCGAAGCAGATGGGACAGTAATCCCGAATTTCATAGAGATGCAAATGACGCTGGAAACCGCATGGTGCCAGCGTTTTTTGCGTCTCTGGGGGATTAAGGCGGGAGGAGAAAAATCAACTGATTTTGCAGAAAAGCTGGTAAAAATCTGGTACAGAAATTGGTAAAAATTTTTTACCAATTTTGATCTGCGAAGTTTGCCGGTTTTTTATAACTTCTCGGAATCTCAATGAATGAGATCCCAACTGAAAATTGACAACTGAATATC
>CALWRY010000035.1 GCA_944384065.1 uncultured Enterocloster sp.
AAGTTGATGATGACCAGGGGCATGGAGAAGTTTAAGGCCGCGAAGGCAGTCTCCCCCAGAAAATGCCCGATAAAAATTCCGTCAAAGAGCTGGTAAAGGGCGGAGGCCAGCATGCTCACAGCCCCCGGCATGGCCGCTGTGAAGAAGAGCTTCACAGGCGGCGTTTTAGAAAAAAGAATATCTGAATTCATAAACACCTCTGTTATTGTTTTCCGTCAAATCTGAAGCTGTTTAGGAGGGCTGCCCGAAAGCGTCCTGGAGATACCCGCAGAAATGCTCCAGAGCGCGGATAAATTCCGGGGAGAACTCCTGAACGGTGCGCGCCATGGCGGCCTGCTCCGCCCGGTAGACCGGGGTCAGGAGCTCCCTTGCCCAGGCGCGGCCCTTATCTGTGAGACAGATGTTCTTTTCCCGTCCCCGGTTCTCAGGAATCAGGACGATAATCCCCTCCTTCTGCCACTCCCGTATAATGGTGTTCACCGTTGTCTTGGGGATCAGCCACTCCTCGCAGATCTGCTTTTGGGAGTGGGTTTTCCCGTCGTCCAGAGCGTAGAGGACGCAGAGGGCATTCTCATTGATGCCCCGCCGTTTTGCGCTCATATAATAAAGTCCGTCAATCTTGTTTAGGCATACCACCAGTCGTTCCATGGCCTCCCGCGGCTCATCCATAAAACCAACCCCTTTCAGAAACACACCTGTATGCAGCGGCGCTGCTTGGCATAGTACGAAATCGTATTTTTCAACTGGATTATAGTACGAAATCGTATTAATGTCAAGATGCATTTTTTGCACTGCAAAGGGCGCTGCCAGGTATAAACCGGAGCCTGTCTCATATATTGAGATCAAAGGAGGCGGGGCGCATGGCAGGGGAGGAGCAGATTTTTAAAATATTTCCCAGGGGGATTCGGGAGCGGCTTGAGCGGTCGGGGGCGGATCCGGAGGCAATTCAGGAGCTGCGCCTGCGGGCGGGAAGGCCTCTTATGGTTTTGTGCGGCGGCAGAGAGCTGGCCCTCACAGAGGGGGGAAGGCTGGAGCCGGCCGGGGAGGGGAGGCGGGCGCAGGGGCTCTTTATCGTGGAGAGGGGCATGATTGAGGAGACCGTGGAGCTTATGGGCCGCTTCTCCCTCTACGCAGCCCAGGAGGAGCTGCGCCAGGGTTTTTTGACCATCCGGGGAGGGCACCGGGTGGGGGTGGCCGGACGGGTTCTGGCGGAAAACGGGCAGATCCGGGTGATGCGCTCCATTTCTTTTCTGAATGTGCGGGTTGCCCATGAAAAAAAGGGCTGCGCCGACCGGGTGATGGAATTTCTCTACTCGGAAAACGGGCGTTTCCTGAACACCCTCATTATCTCCCCGCCCCGCTGCGGGAAAACTACCCTGCTGAGGGATATTATCCGCCAGGCATCGGACGGGTGCCGGGCGGGGGCCTCCGGCAGGTGGTTCCCCGGCATATCCGTGGGGGTGGTGGATGAGCGGTCAGAGCTGGGGGCCTGCTATGAGGGGCAGCCGCAGAATGATCTGGGATGCCGCACGGATGTGCTGGACTGCTGTCCGAAATCCCAGGGCATGATGATGCTGGTGCGCTCCATGTCTCCGGAGCTGATCGCGGTGGATGAGATCGGAGGGGAGGAGGAAGCCCGGGCCATTGAATACGCGGGAAACTGCGGCTGCTCCCTGGCGGCCACGGCCCACGGGGAGAGCATGGAAGAAATAAAGGGAAAAGCGGGCCTTGGCCGGCTGGTAAAACAGGGGTTTTTTAAGCGGTTTATTCTCCTTTCCAGGGGCGGGCAGGCCGGCCGGGTGGAGGGGATTTACGACGGGGCAGGAAAAGCTCTCAGGCGGGGAGGATGAGGACATGATTGGCAAATGGATAGGGGCTGCTTTAATTCTCTTTGCCTCCTGGGGCCTGGGATGCTGGCTCGCCCTCCGGTGGAAGGGAAGGCTGCGGGCTTTAGAGGAGCTCAGGCGGATGGTGTATTTTCTAAAGGGGGAGATTACCTACGGACACGCGGCCCTGGACGAGGCAATGCTGCGGGTGGGAAAGAGGGAGGGAGGGGCCCTGGGGCAGATATTCGCCCAGGCCGCTGAGGAGATCGCGGGCCGGGGCGGAGAGAGTCTTGACGAGATATGGGAGAGGGCTGTGGAGAGGGGGAAAAAGGAGCTTGGCGTGCTGGAAAAGGAGGACTGGGAGCAGTTTAAAGAACTGGGGGAGCACCTGGGATATCTGGATGTGGACATGCAGGAGCGGACCATTCTTCTCTATCTGGAGCAGTTGGATCTGTCCATCGAATATCTGCGGCTCCACAGCAGGGAGCGGCGCAGGCTTTATATGAGCCTGGGGGCGGCAGGCGGCGTGTTCCTGGTGCTTATTCTTTTGTGACTGTTAGGAGGGGAGAGGAATGGAGGTAAATCTGATATTTCGCATAGCGGCGGTGGGAATCCTGGTGTCTGTGATCTGCCAGGTCTTAAAGCACAGCGGAAGGGACGAGCAGGCCTTCCTCACCAGCCTGGCCGGTCTGGTGCTTGTACTTTTCTGGATTCTGCCGTACATATACGATCTCTTTGAGACAATGAAGAGCTTGTTCGCCCTGTAGGCAAAGGAGGCACCTATGTCAATGATAACCATAGCGGCCGCAGGCGTAGCCGCAGTGCTGACAGCCGTCCAGCTAAGGAGCGGGAAGGGGGAGTACGGCGTCTATGTGGTGCTGGCTGCCGGGATTTTTATCTTTTTTTACGGCGCGTCAAAGCTTGCGGCCATTCTCAAGGCCATTGAGGAGATCCGGGCCTTTATTCAGATCGGCCAGCCCTACCTGGAGGCGCTCCTGAAAATGATAGGGATCACCTACGTGGCGGAGTTTGCAGCGGGTATGTGCCGGGACGCGGGATACGGATCTCTGGGAAGCCAGATTGAGATATTTGGCAAGCTGTCTATTCTGGCCCTGAGCATGCCGATTCTCCTGGCCCTGTTCGGAACGCTGGAACAGTTTCTGCAGTAGCCGGGCGCGGCCCTGGGAGGGAGGTGAGAGGATGGAGTGGGGCAAAAAGGGAATATGGATGCAGGGAGGACTGGCCCGTTCTCTGGCCGCGCCGCTTTTTGGGGTTTTCCTGGCCGCTTTTTTGCGGTTTTCCTGCCCGTCTTTTCCAGCACAGCTCTGGCGTCCCAAACAGATATCTTGGGGTTAGAGGATGCTTTTGGAGAACTGGATGAATTTCTGGGGCAGGTCGGAGCCGGGGGGACGGGGTTCTCCTTCTGGGATCTGGTGAAGGCTGTGGCCTCCGGCGATCTCAGCCAGGTTCTTCTCCTGTCCGGCCGGGGGGTGGAAACTCTGTTTTTGGGGGAGGCAAAAAGAGGCGGGCAGCTTCTGCTCCAGGCAGTCTCCGTGGGGATCCTGGGGGCGGTTTTTACCCATATTTCTGCGGCGTTTAAGGGGGGACAGATTTCGGACGCAGGATTTTTTGTCTCCTATCTTCTCCTCTTTACCTGCCTTGCGGGGAGCTTCCTGGAAGGCCTGGGGACGGCGCGGGAGGCGCTGGATCAGATCCTGGAATTTATGCGGCTTTTGATGCCCGCCTATTTTCTCGCCGTGGCCTTCGCGGGAGGAAGCGTGACAGCCCTGGCGCTCTATGAGGCCGCCCTGGGATCCGTGGCCCTGGTCCAATGGCTGTGCGGCGGAATCCTCCTTTCCCTGGTAAAAATATATGTACTTTTGGTTCTGGGAAGCCATGCGGTGAAGGAGCCGTTTCTCACAAAGCTCACCCGGCTTCTGGAGCAGGCTGTGGAGTGGAGCCTGAAAACCCTGATGGGCCTGGTCGTGGGGTTTCACCTGATCCAGGCCATGGTGCTCCCCTACGCGGACGGGGCTGCCAGGGCAGGCGCCGGGCGCCTTCTGGAAATGATCCCGGGTCTGGGGGCAGGCGCCGGGGCCATTGCCCGCATGGTGCTGGGATCAGGGGTGCTGGTGAAAAACAGCATAGGGGCCGGAGGGGTTATTGTGCTGGGCCTTTTGTCCTTGGCGCCCGCTGTGAAGCTGGGAATGCTGATGGTGCTCTATCAGTGCGCGGCTGCTGTTATGGAGCCGATCTGCGACAAGCGCATGGTTTCCTGCGTGGCCGGTGTGGCAAGAGGCCACAGAATGCTGTTAAAAATTCAGCTCTACTCCCTGTTCCTCTTTCTGTTAGCTATAGCGATTACCTGCGGATTTACCAATGTGAGCTATTTTGCGGCGTAGAGCGTGTTTGAACATTCATCCCTCAAACACGCCCCAGAGCGGGAAAGCCCCGCCTGGGTGCCGGGGAGGTTTGTCGATGGAAGCCCTTTTTGGATGGGTAAAAAATATCATTTACTTTATGCTCTTTCTGTCGGTGGCGGCCAATCTCCTGGCGGACGCCAAATATGAGCCCTACATCCGTTTTTTTGCCGGGCTTCTCCTGATCCTGACAGTTGTCCGGCCATTTCTCGGAGGCTTTCACCTGGAGGATCAGGTGGAGGGAATGTTCCGGCGGTTTTCCCTGGAGGCCCAGGCGGAGGATTTAGAGAAGGAAATGTGGGCGATGGACAGCCGGAGGCGGGAGGAGATTCTTCTCCATTACCGGGAGGCCGTGGAGGCGGACCTGGAGGAGATGGCCCGGGAGGCAGGGGTGATGTCCCCGGAAATACAGGTGGAATACTGGGAGGAGGGGGAGAAGTGGGGGCAGGTCCGGCAGGTAAATCTGCGCCTTTCGGGGGCTAGGGAGGCCTTGGCCCCTGGCAGGGAAATCCGGGTGGAGACGGTGCGCATCGGGGAAATGGAAAGGCAGGACGGACCGGGGGATGCCTCCGGGCTGGATGATTTTATAGGAAAGGCGGCGCAGCGGTATGGACTGGAGGAGTCGGATATCCGGATTGTGGAATCGGATGACTAGAGAAAAATGGCTGGCCCTTCTCGGAGCCGGAGCTATCCTCATGATAATTGCCATCCCGCTTCCGGGAGGCGGATCCGGGACCGGGGCGGCAGAGAATGGGCGGGAGGAGAGCGGGCAGACAGAGGGCGAAAGGCCGGAGGGGAGCGGGACGGCCCTTTCTGCCTCCCAGAAGGCAGAATCGCGGGATTCCTATGAGGATAAGCTGGAGAGGCGGATTGAGGGGATTCTGCGATCCGTGGACGGTGTGGGCCAGGTGGATGTGATGGTAGTTCTCAAATCTTCCGGGGAAAAGGTGCTACGGGTGGACAGAAGTGGCTCCACGGACACCACCCTTGAGACGGACGCCTCCGGGGGAAAGAGGGAGGCCTCCCAGAGCCAATGGGAGGAGAGCACGGTTCTCACCGGCCAGGGATCCGGCGCAGGGGCCGCCCCCATTGTGGAAAAGGAGCTGCCGCCGGAGATTGCAGGGATTGTGATCAGCGCCCAGGGAGGGGGGAGCCCGGCGGTCCAGTCGGAAATTTCTCAGGCCATGGAAGCATTATTTGGCCTTCCGCCACATAAAATAAAAGTGTTAAAGCGGGTGGAATAAAAAAGGAGCGCAGGACATGAAGATCAGAAGCATCAAACAGGTGAAGGACCACATGAAAGACGTGAACATGAAACGCCTCTTCCGCCGCAACCAGATTATCATAACCACCCTTGCGGTTATGATCGCGGCGGCCGGCTACCTGAATTACGCCGGGAAACAGGAGCTGGCGGAGGGCGGTGTGTACGAGGCGGGGGCCATGGATATCTCCGATGAGGACATTTTGGCGGAGAATCAGGCTGCCTCCCTGATGGAAGAAGACAGCCTGACGGAGATACCAAGCCTTGATCAGGATGTGGAGGAGTTCGCAGCCGGGGTGGAGGAGGCAGCGCCAAACACAGAGGGAGAGCTGGCCCTGGCGGAAAACATGGAGGAGGCTTCCCTGGCGGAAAATACAGGGGAGGCATCTCAGACAGAGAACGGAGGGGACGCTTCCCAGACCGGCCTGGAAAATCCTGGGGAGGCGGTTCTCACCAGCGGCATGAGCGTGGCGGACTACATAGCAAATGTGCAGCTCTCCAGAGAGCAGGTGCGGGCGCGCAACAAGGAAACGCTTATGAATCTCATCAACAGCAGCAGTATTGACGAGGCGTCCAAACAGCAGGCCATCCAGGATATGATCGAAATGACGGAGATCTCGGAGAAGGAAAATGCGGCGGAGACGCTTCTTATCGCCAAGGGTTTCGCGGATCCGGTAGTGAGCATCAGCCAGGATAAGGTGGATGTGGTGATCAACGCCTCTTCCATCACCGATCCCCAGAGGGCGCAGATTGAGGATATTGTGAAGCGAAAGACAGAGGTGGGGGCGGACCAGATTATCATTACGCTCCTAAATATGGCGGAATAGAGAAGAACGGGAAAATCCGCCGGGGAGGATCCGTAAAGGGATCTTGTCCGGCGGATTTTCGCGTAATGCAGCAGTCAGCAGTTCCGGCGGCAACTTTTTTACAATGGCCTATACAGATTTGGGGGGATTTGTTATAATAAACATAAAAGTTCAGAATGGGAGGTAGAAAAAATGGCGGATGAAACGCGGGGCGCCCAGGTGCGGCAGGGAAAGGACAAGATCGGAGAGGTGCGCATTGCCGACGAGGTGGTGGCCATTATTGCGGGGTTAGCGGCCTCAGAGGTAGACGGGGTGGACAGCACGGGCAGCGGATTTACAGGAAAGCTGAGCGCGAAGAATCCCGGCAAGGGCGTGAAGGTGGCGGTGACAGAGGATCATGTCTCCGTGGATTTGACGCTTTCTATTAAGTACGGATACAGCATTCCGGCAGTCTGCGGCCAGGTTCAGGAGAAGGTGGCAGCCGCGATTGAGAATATGACGGGTTTGGTTGTCCTGGATGTGAACATCCGGGTGGCAGGGGTGAACATGAGCGAGGGCTGAGCGGCCGCCACATTTTTGTTGTTTTTATGCAGGCGGTTTGCTATAATGTAACTGTTCAGCCTATGGAAGATACAGTCCTCAGGCGGCTTTTAGAAGACCAGAGAAAGGAAAATGTACACGGGATCGGCATGGGCCCCGAAAGCCGGGGCTTTGCGTACAAGGTGAAAGAATGACCAGAAGAGAATTGCGGGAGCACTGCTTTAAGATGCTGTTTTCCGCGGATTTTTATCCAACAAGGGAGGAGGCCAAGGCCCAGCTGGGACAGTACCTTGCATCCCCGGAGGAGGACGCTGAGGACTCCCAGGGTGTGCTTCAGGTTCTTCACAAGGTGGATCTGGATCCGGAGAACGGCGCCTATCTGCGGGAGAGAACCGAGGCGGTTATGGATCGGATACCGGATCTGGATGCCAAGCTTGACCAGGTGGCCTCCGGGTGGAAGACACGGCGTATGGGAAAGGTGGAGCTCACTATCCTGCGCCTTGCCCTGTATGAGATGGAGTATGACAGTGCGGTTCCTGTGAAAGTGGCTGTCAATGAGGCGGTGGAGCTTGCCAAGAAGTTTGGGGGGAAGGATTCGCCCTCTTTTGTCAACGGCATCCTGGCCAAGTTTATCCCCGAGGAGGAAGGACAGCCTTAGGATGGGCAGCATTTATACCGTATCACAGGTAACGGCATATATAAAGAACATGTTTACCCAGGACTTCGCTCTGAACCGTATCTCCGTTAAGGGCGAGGTCTCTAATTGTAAATACCACACATCCGGCCATATTTATTTTACTCTGAAAGACGGCGGCGCTCAGATTGCCGCCGTCATGTTCTCAGGGCAGAGAAAGGGGCTGGACTTTAAGCTGGCTGAGGGACAGCAGGTGGTGGTCACAGGCACAGTGGATGTGTATGAGAGGGACGGCCGCTATCAGCTCTACGCGCGAAAGATCGAGCGGGCCGGTATGGGAGATCTGTATGCCCGGTTTGAGAAGCTTAAAAAGGAGCTTCTGGAGATGGGGATGTTTGACCCATCCTACAAGCAGCCCATTCCCCGCTATGCCCTGCGGGTGGGAATTGTGACAGCCCCCACGGGAGCGGCCATACGGGATATCATGAATATTGCCGCCAGGAGGAATCCCTATGTCCAGCTGGTGCTGTGCCCGGCCCTGGTTCAGGGAGAGCAGGCGGCCCCAAGCATTGTCCGGGGAATTGAGATCCTGGACCGGATGGGGATGGATGTGCTCATTGTGGGCAGAGGCGGCGGATCCATAGAGGATCTGTGGGCGTTCAACGAGGAGTGTGTGGCGCGGGCCATTTTTAACTGCCGGACCCCTGTGATCTCCGCTGTGGGCCATGAGACGGATGTGACGATTGCGGATTACGCCGCGGATCTCAGGGCTCCTACGCCCTCGGCGGCGGCGGAGTTAGCAGTATTTGACTACCGTCAGTTTGAGGAGAGAAGAAGGCAGGCCGCTCACCGGCTGAACCGCCTGATGCTTCTGGCTTTGGAGCGGCAGAGGAGCCGCCTGGATCAGGGACATATGCGGCTGATGCTCTGCGATCCCCGCCGCCGGATAGATGAAAAGAGGCAGCTTTTGGCGGATCTGGAGGAGCGCCTTAACCGGCGGATAAAGGAGCAGGCAGCGGACTGCCGCAAGCGGCTGGATGATGGGCGGGATTCTCTAATGCAGGGGATGAGCCGGGCCCTCACCGGGGAAAAGCACCGGCTGGCCCTGGACGCAGGCCGTCTGGAGGGCCTTTCTCCCCTCAAAAGGCTGTGCGGGGGATATGGGTATGTCACCGACGAAGAGGGGCGGCAGCTCCGATCCGTTTTGCGGACAAAGCCGGGGGACCGGATCCGGGTGCGGCTTGCGGACGGCAGCCTGAAAGCCCTTGTGGAGGAGACAGCGCCGGCAAAGGATAAGCCTGCCGGGGAGGAAGGAGAACGGCAAAAAGCCGAAGAAAGCACCTGAGAAAGGAAGGGACAGCTATGCCGGGAAGGAAAGCCAAGGCCCAGGCAAACGAGCCCCAGGAGAGAAGCCCGGGGATTGAGGAAAATTTTGTCAGGCTTGAAGAAATCATAAAAGAGCTGGAAGCAGGGGAACACTCCCTGGAGGAGACATTTGCCGGATATGAGGAAGGAATGAAGCTGGTAAAGACCTTAAGCGGACAGATTGATAAAGTAGAAAAGCAGATTTTAATATTGAGCGAGGGTGATGACGATGAGCGAGAAGGAAACATTTAAGAAAGAGCTGGATGAGAGAACCAAGGAAGTGGAGGCTCTGATTGAGGCCTACCTGCCGCAGGAGAAGGGAGATCAGAAGACCATTCTGGAGGCCATGAACTACAGCGTGCGGGCCGGGGGGAAGCGTCTTCGGCCCTTGTTTATGCAGGAGACATGCCGCCTGTTTACCGGTACGGTTCTGGATACCGTAAAGCCCTTTATGGCTGCTGTGGAGATGATCCACACATCCTCCCTGGTGCACGACGATCTTCCCTGCATGGATGACGATATGATGCGCAGGGGCAAAGCCAGCACCTGGGCGGAGTACGGCGAGGATATCGGCGTCCTGGCCGGGGACGCCCTTATGATGTACGCCATGGAGACAGCCGCCAAGGCCTTTGACGCAGCCCAGGATCAGGAGGAGATGGCCCGGGTGGGACAGGCCATGGGGATTCTGGCCCGAAAGACCGGCGTGTACGGCATGATCGGCGGCCAGACCGTGGATGTGGAGCTGGCGGGCGGACCTATCCCCAAGGATAAGCTGCAGTTTATCTACCGCCTGAAAACAGGCGCCCTGATCGAGGCCTCCATGCTTATCGGCGCCATCCTGGGCGGCGCGGCGGATCAGGACTGCCGGATTGTGGAGGAGCTGGCGGCAAAGATCGGCATGGCCTTCCAGATCCGGGACGATATCCTGGACGTGGAGGGAAGCCAGAACGCCACAGGCAAGCCTGTGGGAAGCGACGCCAAGAACAAGAAGACCACCTATGTGACCCTGGAAGGCCTGGACAAGGCGAAGAAAGAGGCGGAGCGGCTGTCAAGGGAGGCGGCTGCGGATCTGGATAAGCTGGGAAGCAACGAGTTCTTAGAGAGCCTGATTGGCTTCCTGGCGGGCAGGGAGAAATAAACGCATATGATATTGGAAAGGATAAAGGGGCCTGAGGAGATCAAAGAGCTGTCCCAGGAGGAGCTGACGGCTCTGGCTCAGGAGATACGGGAATTTTTGATAGAGAAGATCAGCCGCACGGGAGGGCACCTTGCCTCCAACCTGGGTGTGGTGGAGCTGACAATTGCCCTGTTTTGCACCCTGAATCTTCCGGAGGACAAAGTAATCTGGGATGTGGGGCATCAGTCCTATACCCACAAGATACTCAGCGGGCGGATGGAGGAATTTGACGAGCTGCGCCAGTATGGAGGGATCAGCGGTTTCCCCAAGCGAAAGGAAAGCCCTTATGACGCCTTTGACACGGGCCACAGCTCCACATCCATATCCGCTGGCCTGGGCATTGCCCAGGCCAGAGACATTCTGGGGGAAAACTACAAGGTAGTCTCTGTCATCGGGGACGGGGCCCTCACCGGCGGCATGGCCTACGAGGCCTTAAACAACGCGGCCCAGATAAAGAAGAATTTTATCATTGTCCTCAATGACAACAATATGTCCATCTCCGAGAATGTGGGGGGCATGTCCCGGTATCTGGGAGGGCTGCGCACGGGAAGCGGCTACAACAGCCTGAAAAAGAGCGTGGCCACGGCCCTGGATCGGGTTCCCGTGGTGGGACAGGCCATGATCGACCGGATCAAGCGGACCAAGAACAGCATCAAGCAGCTTTTTATTCCGGGAATGCTCTTTGAAAATATGGGGATCACCTACCTGGGCCCGGTGGACGGACACAACATCCAGGAACTGTGCAAGGTCCTTAAGGAAGCCCAGAACCTGGACCACGCGGTATTGGTTCACGTCCTGACAAAGAAGGGGAAGGGGTACGCTCCCGCGGAGCGGCATCCCAGCCGCTTTCACGGCGTGGGGGCATTTGACGTCAGGACGGGAAAGCCCCTGGAGGAGAAGAAATATCCCACCTATACGGATGTATTTTCCCGAAAGATCTGCGAGCTGGGGCAGAGGCACAAAAACCTGGTGGCTGTGACCGCAGCCATGCCCGACGGCACGGGCCTTTCCGCTTTTGGCAAGAAATTCCCGGGCCGCTTCTTCGACGTGGGGATTGCGGAGGCCCATGCGGTGACCTGCGCGGCGGGTATGGCCCTGGCGGGGCTGAAGCCTGTGGTGGCGGTGTACTCCTCCTTTCTCCAGAGGGCCTACGATCAGATCCTCCACGACGTCTGCATCCAGAATCTTCCCGTGGTATTCGCTGTGGATCGGGCGGGGTTAGTGGGAAGCGACGGGGAGACCCATCAGGGAATTTTCGACTATTCCTATCTGACCTCCATCCCCAACATGAGCGTGATGGCTCCCAAGAACCTGTGGGAGCTCAGGGCCATGCTGGAATTCGCCATGGAGTACGGCGGGCCCCTGGCCATCCGCTATCCCAGGGGGACGGCCTACAGGGGATTAAAGGAGTTTTCCCAGCCCATCGCCTACGGGAAGGGGGAGATGCTCTATGAGGAGTCCGGCATAGCCCTCTTAGCTGTTGGCAGCATGGTGAGCACCGGGGAGCATGTGCGGGATAAGCTTAAGGCGGAAGGGTATGCCTGCAGCCTGGCAAACGGCCGCTTTGTAAAGCCCTTTGACCGGGAGCTGGTGGACCGCCTGGCAAGCAATCACCGCCTGATTGTGACCATGGAGGAGAATGTGCTCCAGGGGGGATACGGGCTTGGGGTGACGGCCTATGTCCATGCCCACTATCCCCAGGTGAAGGTGTTAAATATTGCCCTGCCGGACGCCTATGTGGAGCATGGAAATGTGTCTCTCCTCAGGGAGGCGCTTAAGATTGACAGTGATTCCATTATACGGACCATGAAAGAGGGAGGTTGGATTGGGTGATGAAGGAGCGCCTGGATGTGCTCTTGGTGAAGAGAAATTTGGCGGCCTCCCGGGAGAAGGCCAAAGCTTTGATTATGGCCGGGGTGGTCTATGTGAACGGCCAGAAGGAGGACAAGGCGGGGACGGCCTTTGAGGATACCGTCTCTATCGAGGTGAGGGGGAATACCCTTCCCTATGTGAGCCGGGGCGGGCTTAAGCTGGAGAAGGCCATGGCCTGCTTCGGCCTGGATCTGAAGGACAGGATCTGCATGGATGTGGGGGCATCCACCGGAGGGTTTACGGACTGCATGCTTCAAAATGGAGCGGCTAAAGTCTACGCGGTGGACGTGGGCCATGGACAGCTGGACTGGAAGCTGCGCCAGGATGAGCGGGTGGTGTGCATGGAGAGGACCAACATCCGCTATGTGACGCCGGCGGACATCGGGGAGCCCCCCTCCTTTGTGAGTATTGACGTATCGTTCATCTCCCTGACAAAGGTTCTGGGCCCGGTGTGGGAGCTTATGGCCCCAAAGGGACAGATTGTCTGCCTGATCAAGCCCCAGTTTGAGGCGGGCCGCGAGAAGGTGGGCAAAAAGGGCGTGGTCCGGGACAAGGGGGTTCACCGGGAGGTTATTGAGAAGGTGATGGAATTTGCCCTGTCCTTAGGATTCTCGATCCTGCACCTGGAATACTCCCCCATCAAGGGGCCGGAGGGAAATATAGAGTATCTGCTCCACCTGGAAAAGGGATCGGGGACAGGGGAGAGCGGCGGGCCTGCCTGCGGAAAAGAGCTGCCGGAGGCGCTCGCCTCCCTGGCGGCCGGGCGGGTGGACGAGGCCCATCAGGCCCTGGACTAGAGAGGCACGAGATGAATTGCTTTTACATTATCGCGAATTACAACAAAGAGTATGCCGGGGAGGCCCGGGATCAGATCCTCACGTATCTGGAAAGCCATGGGGCGGTCTGCTTTTCCAGCGGGACGGTTCCAAAGGAGGTGCAGTGCGTGATCACCATCGGCGGTGACGGCACCCTGATCCAGACGGCCAGGGATCTGGCGGGGAGAAATATCCCCCTTCTGGGGGTGAACCGAGGACATCTGGGCTACTTAAATCAGGTCAGCCGTGAGGAGGACATTGCCTGGGCCATGGACGCCCTTTTGGAGGACAAGTACCAGCTGGAGCGCCGGATGATGATCACGGGGAAGGCCCTCAGGGGCGGGGAGCTCCTTTTGGAGGACATCGCCTTAAATGAGATTGCCATCACCCGCTTCGACCCCTTAAAGGTGCTTCGCTACAGCGTGTACGTGAACGACGAGTACCTGAATTCCTACTCGGCGGACGGGGTTCTGGTGTCCACGCCCACAGGCTCCACAGCCTACAACCTGTCCGCAGGGGGGCCGGTGATATCCCCGGCGGCCAGGATGATGGTGCTGACCCCGATCTGCTCCCATTCGTTAAACGCCAGGAGCCTGGTGCTGGCTCCGGAGGATCGGGTGCGGATTGAGGTGGCAAACAGCGGCCAGGTGGCTGCCTTTGACGGGGATACCTTTGTAAAGCTGGAGGAGGGGGACTGGGTCTGCATTGAGCCGTCCCGGCTGGAGACAGTGATGATAAAGCTGAAGCAGGTCTCTTTTATGCAGAATCTCAGCAATCATTTGGGAGGAATATAGACATGAAGGTGGAGCGCCACAGCAAGATTGTAGAGCTGATCGGAAAATATGAGATCGGAACCCAGGAGGAGCTGGCCCAGATGTTAAACGAGGCCGGATTCAATGTGACCCAGGCCACGGTTTCCCGGGATATCCGGGAGTTAAAGCTAACCAAGGTACAGGCGGAGAACGGGAGACAAAAATATGTGGTTCTGGAGAGCCCCAGGGGCACATCCGCCATCAAGTACATACGCATCTTAAAGGACGGCTTTGTGTCCATGGATATGGCCCAGAACATCCTGGTGATCAAGACCGTGTCCGGGATGGCCATGGCGGTGGCAGCCGCCCTGGACGCCATACATTTCAACGAGATTGTGGGCTGCATTGCCGGGGACGACACCATTATGTGCGCGGTCCGGAGCGTAGACGATACCATTATTCTTATGGAGAAGCTCAAGAAGATGGTGGAGAGCTGAGGAAGGGAGGCTATATATGCTGCTGGAACTGCACGTGAGGAACCTTGCCCTGATTGAGCGGGCGGACGTGGAATTCGGGGAGGGGTTAAATATCCTGACCGGCGAGACAGGGGCGGGCAAATCCATTATTATCGGATCCGTCACCATGGCCCTGGGCGGAAAAGCCTCCCGGGACAGCATCCGCCAGGGAGCGGAGTACGCGTACATTGAGCTGGTATTTTCCGTATCCGGGGAGGAGAAGGAGAGGGCCCTTAAGGAGGCGGGGATTGAGCCCACGCCGGACGGCCTTGTGATTGTATCCCGGAAGATAACGCCCTCCCGCAGCGTCAGCCGGGTCAACGACGAGACGGTGACTGCGGCCCGCCTGGGGCGGATCACCGGGCTTTTGTTAGATATTCATGGGCAGCATGAGCATCAGTCTCTGCTCCACAAATCCAAGCATCTTGAAATTCTGGACGCCTACGCGCGGCCTCTGACCCAGCCGTTAAAAACTCAGATTGCGGAGGAATACGAGACATACAGGGGTCTTTTGGGCCGCCTTAAGGAATTTTCCATGGACAGGGACGCCCGGATCCGGGAGATGGACTTCCTGCGCTTTGAGATCCAGGAGATCGAGGAGGCTGCCCTAAAGGAGGGCGAGGAGGAGGAGCTGACCGCAAGGCACCGCCTGATTGTCCACGGAAAGCGGATCGGGGAAAATCTGGGACGGGCCCACGAGGCCCTGCAGTGGGAGGGAATCTCCGGGGCTGTCAGAGCTGTGGAGGAGGCGGCCCAGTATGACGAGAGCCTTAAAAATCTCAGGGATCAGCTCTACGACGGGGAGGCGATTTTAAATGACGCCTGCCGGGAGATATCCGCCTATCTGGAAGGGCTGGACCTTGACGAGGAGGCCTTCCGGCAGATTGAGGATCGGCTGGACTGCATCCACAATCTCCAGGCCAAATACGGGAGAACCGTGAGGGAGATCGAGGCGGGGCTTGAGGAAAAGAAAAAGCGCCTTGGGGAGCTGGAGAATTTCGACGCCTGCAGGGAGCAGGCCGAGAGAGAGCTCGCCGCCTGTGAATTGCGCCTGGAGGCGGCCTGCGGACAGCTCTCCGCTGTGAGAAAGGAGGCGGCGGGGAAGCTGACGGAGGCCATCCGCCAGGGGCTTGCGGAGCTCAATTTTCTGGATGTGGCCTTTTCCATGGAATTTGAGCGGCTCCCCCACTTCACGGCTTTAGGCTACGACGAGGCCCAGTTCCTCATCTCCACCAACCCGGGCCAGCCCCTGCGGCCCTTAAAGGATGTGGCCTCCGGCGGAGAGCTGTCCCGGATTATGTTGGCCATCAAGACGGTTCTGGCGGACACGGATGAGATTCCCACCCTGATTTTTGACGAGATCGACACCGGGATCAGCGGCCGCACCGCCCAGATGGTGTCGGAGAAGCTGGCCTACATTGGCCGGACCCACCAGGTCATATGCATCACCCACCTGCCCCAGATTGCCGCTATGGCGGATGTTCATTTTGAAATAGCAAAATCTGCCAGAGACGGCCAGACTGTGACAACCATACGGCAGCTTGACCGGGAGGCTTCCGTAAAGGAGCTGGCCAGGCTTTTGGGCGGCGCTAAAATTACGGACGCTGTTTTGAAAAATGCATATGAAATGAAGGAATTGGCAGACAGGACAAAATAAAACAGATTGAAAATCTCCTGCTCGTTCATACTAAACATGAAATGCAGTTGATGAGGAGGCAGGAGATGAAGGGAAAGTCATATGTGTACCGGTGGCTGGGACGCCTGTTTGGGCTGTCCCTAGCCGCTGCCATGGGATATGCCTGGTATGCCATGGATCGGGCGGTTCCGGATCGGGTGAGCATTTTGGAAAATGAGGAGGAGCGTTTTTCATTTGAGCTGCCCTTTGCGGCCACGATTTTAAGCGAGAGCCGGGAGGTTTCCCTGGGAGGGGAGAGCAATATCCCGGCGGATCAGATCACCATAAGCCGGAACGAGAGCTTTTCCATGATGGCGGGGGATCAGGGCAGCTACCAGGTGGAGCTAAAGCTCCTTGGGCTCATTAAGCTCAAAGACATCCAGGTGGATGTGGTGGATACCCGGTATGCTTTTCCCTGCGGGGAGCCCATCGGGATTTATCTGAAGTCCGACGGCATCATGGTGATTGGAACCGGGCGCATTACCGGGGAGGACGGCATGGAGCGGGAGCCGGCTTACGGGAAGCTTAAGTCCGGGGATTACATTGAAGCGTTCAACGGAACGCTTTTGGACACAAAGGAAGAACTGATTGAGGCGGTGAACCGCTCCCAGGGGGAGGAGGCTGTGGTCACGGTCCGGCGGGAGGGGGAGGCCATCGATGTAAGCCTCAAACCGGTGAAGAGCGCGGAGGGAGACTATAAGCTGGGAGCCTGGGTCAGGGACGACACCCAGGGGATCGGGACTATCACCTATGTGGATATGAACGGCCGCTTCGGCGCCCTGGGGCACGGCATCAGCGACAGCGACACCGGGGAGCTGGTGGAGACCGGGGAGGGCTCCCTCTACACCACCCAGATCATGGGGATCGAGAAGGGAAGCGTGGGAAGCCCCGGCCTTTTGTCCGGCGTGATCTACTATGGCCCTCAGTCGCGGATGGGCGAGATTGAGAAGAACACAAACGAGGGAATTTTCGGCACGGTCAATCAGAAGTTTCTGGACAGCCTTTCGGGGGAGCCTGTGGAGATTGCCAGGCGGCAGGATGTGAGGCAGGGGCCGGCCTGTATCCGCAGCAGCGTGTCCGGGGAGCCTCAGGATTATGCCATAGAGATTCAGAAGGTGGATCTGAATGCGGGCCATAAGAACAAAAGCATGGTGATCAAGGTGACGGATCCCCGGCTTCTGGAGCTGACAGGGGGGATTGTCCAGGGCATGAGCGGCAGCCCGATTCTCCAGGACGGAAAGCTGGTGGGGGCAGTGACCCACGTCTTTGTCCAGGACGCGGCCAGGGGCTACGGGATACTGGCCGAGGACATGGCGGCCAATTAAAACATCGGGAGGAAGCAGTGTGACGAACCATTTTTCAGAGATCCCAGACGCGTTCTGGGGTCTTTTCCGGTCAGGGAACCGGCAGATTTACATAGAGGCGCTTCTGCAGATCAATGAGGAGTACCAGTACAGCAACTATTATCTGAGCCGGGAGGTCTGTGTCCGCACCCTCAGCGATTATTTTGCCCGCAGGAAGGTGGAGCTCACAAAGGAGGAGGGGGAGGACGATTTTGACCTTCTGGAGCCTCAGTCCATCCGGATCCTGAACTGGCTTCTGCGCACCGGATGGCTCAGGAAGGTGGACGACTACCGGGAGATGACCGTGAACATCGTGATCCCGGATTACGCGGCAGTGTTCGTGGACGCCTTTTTGCGCCTGGCAGGGGAAGAGGAGGATGAAACCCAGGTGTATATTCAGAACATCTATGGCCTGGTGTTTGCATTTTTCAACGACCCCAGGGCCAATCTGTCCCTTTTAAAGACCGCGGTGGTCAATACCCGGCGTCTCAACAAGTCCCTCCAGGACATGCTTCACAATATGGACCGTTTTTTTGGGGATCTTCTGGAGCAGCACAGCTACGGGGATGTGCTGGAGGAGCACCTTCGGGGCTATGTGGAGGAGATTGTGGAGAAAAAATACCACATCCTGAAGACATCGGACAATTTTTATCTCTACAAGACGGACATCAAGCGGTGGATCGCCCGGATGCGCCAGGATGAGGACTGGATCCAGGCGGTCTGCGCGAAAAATAAAAATCTGCGGGGACTTGACGTGACAGCGGAGGATATCGAGGAGCAGCTGGATCTCATTGAGAGGGGATTTGACGACATCGAGCACCGTATTTCCAATATGGATAAGGAGCATACCCGCTATGTGCGGGCCACGGTGGCGCGAATGAATTATCTCCTGAACCGGGAGGACAGCATGAAGGGCCTGGTCATCCGGATCCTGAGCCGCCTGTCCGAGGCCGGGGAAACGGGGCGGTTGGAGGAGGAGCTGGAGAAGGTGTCCGCGCGGCTCAATCTGTCCCAGTTCACCGTGATCTCGGATCGATCCCTGTACAAGAAACGCCGCCCCAGGGAGGATTTTGTGCAGGGAATGGGCCGGGAGGAGGAGGAGAAGGATCTCTCCCGGGAGGAGATTCTGCGGATGAACAAGCTGAAAAACCGCTACAGCCGCAGGGAGATAGAAAGCTTCATCATGGATCGGATGAGGGACGGCCGCCTGGAGGTGGGAGCGGACACCATCCGGGGGGATGAGGACTTTGAAAAGCTGATTTTGGCCTATGACGACGCCATGCGAAGGGACAGCCCCTACCGGGTGCGGGTCCAGGAGGAAGAGGAGATCGACAACGGAAGCTACCGGTATCCCCGGCTGGTGTTTGAGCGCCGGCAAGGGAAAAGAACGGGCGGGGAGGAAGAGGAATGATAGAATACTATGAGCAGCTGACCCAGGAGGATCAGGAGAAGGTGGGGGAAACCATCCGGACCCTGTACCGCCAGACCTTTATCCTGGAAAAGAAGTATGACAGAAAGACGGGGCGCAGCCGCCTGAACCCGGAGTATTACCAGTGCACCGGGCACCTGGAGTTTATCCGGGCCTATTTTTCCATAATGGGAATTGATGTGATAGAAAATACCTCTGTGGGCGTTATTTATATACGGGGGGAGCAGGTGGTTGGGGAGAAGCTTCCCAAGCTGGCCACCCTCTATATCCTGGTGCTGAAGCTGATCTACGACGAGCAGATGAT
The DNA here is from genome assembly GCA_944384065.1 of uncultured Enterocloster sp. Taxonomy (GTDB): domain Bacteria; phylum Bacillota; class Clostridia; order Lachnospirales; family Lachnospiraceae; genus Enterocloster. Next base: position 18,735 of record CALWRY010000035.1, read on the forward strand.
GGCGGCTTCCCCCTCGGAGAACGCGGTCACCTCCCTGGGAGCCATCCATGAAAAGCTGGCGGTGTACCGCCTGTTAAAGCGGCAGCCCTCCCCCACGGAGATAAAAAGGAGCTTAAGCCTGCTCAAGCGCTACCAGATGATTGAGCTTCTGGATCCGCTGGAGGATTTGGAGGGGCCGGTGCAGATGGTGATTTACCCGGCCATCCATGTGGTTCTCATGGGAGACGACGCCAGGGAGCTCATCGGAACTTACGGCGAAGGAGACATACAGGAGGATGAACCAGATGAATCAAACGACACCAGCGAATCAGAGTTTTGAGGCTCTCTCACGGATCTGTCTGAACAATTGGCATTATATCCGGCACCGCGTCCTGTCCTTCCACGAGGGAGTCAATTTTTTTACGGGCCATTCGGGAAGCGGCAAGTCCACGGTCATTGACGCCATGCAGATCGTGCTCTACGCCAACACGGACGGGCGGGGATTTTTCAACAAGGCGGCGGCGGACGATTCGGACCGGAGCCTCATCGAGTACCTGCGGGGCATGGTGAACATCGGGGAGGATGAAAAATTTTCCTATCTGCGCAGCCAGAACTTTTCCAGCACCATCGTGCTGGAGCTTAAGCGGACGGACACAGGGGACTGCCAGTGCGTGGGCGTGGTCTTTGACGTGGAGACGGCCACCAATGAGATTTCCCGGATGTTCTTTTGGCACAAGGGCCCTCTTGCGGATCACGCCTACCGCAGGCCCGAGGAGGAGCGCACCATGTCCACCGAGGAGGTGAAAAACTGGCTCCTTACGAATTTTACAAAGGAGACCTGCTACTTTGGATCCCACAATGAGAGATTCCGCAAGCTCCTCTATGAGTGCTATCTGGGAGGGCTGGATCCGGAGAAATTCCCCCTTCTCTTCCGGAGGGCCATCCCCTTTCGCATGAACATCAAGCTGGAGGACTTCGTGAAGGAGTACATCTGCACGGAGCAGGACATCCACATTGAGGAGATGCAGGCCAGCGTCATGGAATACGGGCGCATGCAGAGGAAGATTGAGGACACCTGCCGGGAGATCGGGCGCTTAAAGAACATCAGCAGCCAGTATGAGGCCATGGAGGCCTGCAGAAGGCAGGAGGAGAGCGCGGCCTATTACGGGGAAAAGCTGGCGCTTCTGGAGCTGCGGGAGGCGGTTTCGGAGAGCGGCTATAAGCTGCAGGCCCTGTCGGAGGAGCAGGAAAAAAGCGGGGAGCAGAAAAAGGTGCTGGAGGAGGAGATCGGGGACCTGACCCGAAGAAGCGGGGAACTTCTCACCCGGATCGCAGGCACTGGCTACGAGGAGAAAAAGGCCCGCCTGGCGGCCGCTAATTCCCTCATAGAGCGCCTTATGGCGGGCAAAGGCCGGTGGGAGAAGACGGCCGGGGCCTTAAAGGCCTGGGAGGAGGAGGACTGCGTCTCCAACCAGACCCTTTGGGATCTGGAGGCTTTCCAGGAGGGAACCGTCAGCCGGGAGGCATTGGAACGGCTGAAGGGGGATCTGGCGGGAATCCGGGAGGACATAGGGAAGGAGCTTTCCCAGATCCAGACAGCCCTGCGGGACATAAAGCGCAGCAGGGAGCAGGCCGAGGCAGAGCTCTCCCAGCTGAAAAGCGGCAAAAAGGCCTACCCGAAGGAGCTTATTGAGGCCAGGGACCGGATCCAGAGGGGACTGTTTCTGGAGACGGGAAAGAGCGTCCAGGTGGAGATCCTGGCGGACCTTCTGGACATAAGGGACGAGAGCTGGCGGGACGCTGTGGAGGGCTGCATGGGAGGCAACAAGCTGGCCCTGGTGGTGGAGCCCAAGTTTGCCAAGGCGGCCCTGAAGGTCTACGAGCAGCTGGATGGAAGGAAATTCTGGCGGGAGGCGGTTCTGGACACAGAGAAGATTTTAAAGGACAGCCGGAGGGCGCTGCCCGGGGCCCTGTCAGAGGAGGTAACGTCCGGCAGGGATTATGTCCAGGCCTACATTGACTTCCTCCTGGGAAATGTGGTCAAGTGCGGGGACACGGGAGAGCTTCGCCGGCAGCGCACCGGCGTCACCAAGGACTGCATGTACTATCACGGCTACCGGCTGCAGCGCATCAATCCCGCCTACTACACCACCTCCGCCTACATCGGAAAGAGCAGCGTGCGCCGCAGAATCCGGCTCCTGGAGAAGAGTCTGGAGGAGCTTAGGGAGAGGGAGGCGCCCCTTCTGGCTGAGAAAAAGGACGGGGAGCGCATTCTGGCCCTGGAATACCTGGGGCAGGAGACCGCTGTCTACTGGGAGTGGAAGACGGACAGGGAGGCCTTGAGCGAAACCCTTCGGCAGAAGGAGGATCTGGAAAGCCAGATCGCCGGGCTCAGGCAAAAGAACGTGGAGAAGTGGGAAGAAGAGCGCCAGGCCCTCGCAGGGCTTCTGGACCGCCGCAGGGAGGTGCTCCGGGAGATGGAAAGAAAAGAGTACGGCCTGGAGAGGGAGAAGGAGGGCGAGCAGAAGCGCCTCCTGGATCTGAATGAGGAGCTGGCCAGGCGGGAGAGCCAGTTTGTGAAGAATGAGGAGCTGGAAACGTCCTTTGCCCTATTCTTAAAGGAAAATCCCTCCCGCCGCCCCAGACAGCTGGCAGCGGACTGCCAGTCCCGCCGGGAGAAAGCGGAGGCGGACCGAAAGAGGGAGTATGAAAGGCTTCTGGAGCTGCGCATGGACTATCTGCGGGAGTACCAGCACCGGGGCTTCTCCCCCACGTCGGAGGACAATAAGGAGTACGGGGAGCTTCTGGCCCTGTTAAATGACGACAGGCTGGAGGACTTTCGGGCCAGGGCGGCGGCCCAGGCAAGGATTGCGGTGGAGCATTTTAAGGATGACTTTATGTACAAGATCCGCAGCGCCATCAAGGAAGCCCTGATCCGCAAGGATGAGCTGAACCGGATCATCAGCCAGCTGGATTTCGGAAAGGACCGGTACCAGTTTTACATCGGAAAAAACAGGGGGGCGGACGGCCAGTATTATGACATGTTTATGGATGAATCCTTAGAGATCAACCCCTCGGATATCGACATCGGCCTGGACAACCAGCTGAACCTGTTTACCATGGCCCACGAGGACCGCTACGGCCCTATGATCAACGATTTAATCAATATCTTTATCCCGCCGGAAAACGCCACTGCCCAGGAGCTGGAGCAGGCCCGGCGCAGCATGGAGAAATACGCGGATTACCGGACGTACCTCTCCTTCGATATGCAGCAGATTATCGACAGCGAGGATGAGACCATAAAGATCCGCTTAAGCCGGATGATCAAGAAAAATTCCGGCGGCGAGGGGCAGAATCCCCTGTACGTGGCCCTGCTTGCCAGCTTTGCCCAGGCCTACCGGATCGACCGGAAGCCCGGCATCAGGAAAAACCCCACCATCCGCCTGGTCGTCCTGGACGAGGCATTTTCCAAGATGGATGCGGAGAAGGTGGCCAGCTGCATAAAGCTCATCCGGGGCCTGGGCTTTCAGGCCATCATCAGCGCCACCAACGACAAGATCCAGAACTATCTGGAGACTGTGGACAAAATCTTTGTGTTCGCCAATCCGAACAAAAAGTCCATCTCCATCGAGGAATTTGAGAAAAAGGAGTTTGGGGAGCTGCGGGAGGAATAAAAAAATCGACAGACAAATTTCGCAATATATGGGTGAAAGAACCGGAAGATCCGACATTTTATTCCATATTTTGGGGATAGATGGCGAAAATGGTCCGCGCCTTGTCTAAAATTGCGACCATGAAGGATTGCAGGAAGAAGTTGGAAATATATATAATGTAAAAGCGGCTGATTTAAGTCGAATCAGGCAGCCGCATCACCGGCCGGATCAAGACACAATATGTTTTTAGGAGGTAGGGAAAGTGGAAAAGCTGAGTGTTGCGATTGTTGACGACAATCCATTGATTCTGAATACGCTGGATGAAATGATCAACGG
>CALWRY010000036.1 GCA_944384065.1 uncultured Enterocloster sp.
GTATTTTTCGCTCCCTACACACCGGCGGAGTATATCAACGCGACGATGGAGTTTGATATTACCGCCCTGCAGAATGCGATGGCACAGGAGGGATAAGGCATGCGAACACATTTGATTAACCGATTTAATGCGTACAAGAGCGGGAATAAGCTGATCGGCGTGGCCGGGGAGCTCACCATGCCGGAGGTTACAAACCTGACGGATACCAGGGAAGGCGCAGGCACGGGCGGCAACATGGCTATGCCGGTGGTGGGACTCATCGAGGACATGGAGCTGGAAGTGGCCTTTATGTCCCTTTGCGAGGATGTGTTTTCCGTCATGGATCCAACGGAGACTGCGGATCTGTCGTTCAACGGCGCACTCCAGGGAACGGATCCGGGCACCGGGGCGGTGAAGTATCAGCAGCTGGCCATCTCTGTGCGCGGGATTGTAAAAAAGTTTACCCCTGGAACGTTAAAGGCCGGGGCAAAGATGGATTCCCGCGTGACGCTGGGGCTCAGCTATTTTAAAGTCGTCATAGACGGCAAGGTCATGCTGGAGATTGACCGGTTTAACGGCGTGTATACGATAAACGGCAGGGATGTCATGGCCGAAGTGAGGAATATGTGCTAAGGAGGCAGAGATGGAAAAGAAAGTAGAGCCGATAAAGAATGAGACGGCAAAGAAGGATTATCTGGTGCTGCATCTGCAGCAGCCGGTGGAATACGGCGGCACATCCATCAGCCAGCTGGATATGACCGGCTTGCGGGAGATGACGGGCCGGGAGCTGAATGTGATTTATGATCTGTATGCGGCCCAGGGAGGCGGCGGGGTGGCGCTCCAGGAGAGCACCCTGCTCTTTGCCCAGGTGGTAGCTTCCCGGGTGTGCGGGTACCCGCTGGAAGCGATTATGGAGCTTAAGGCTAAGGATTCGGTCTATCTGAAAAACCGGGTGTACCGTTTTTTCTATCTTTCGGAATAAGGTGCGCCGGTGATATAGGAAAAGTCAACCGGGCGTATGTGGCTGCGGGCCGTTACACAAAATCGGGCCCGCAGTTTTTCTATGATCTTCCCCTATCCCAGGCGGTGCGGATCCTGGAGGAGGCAGAGGAGCTGGCGCGTGAAGAAAAGCGGGAGAGGAACAGGAGGCGGAAGTGACAGATGGCAGCATCGGGAAAAAAGAATTATGAGCTTGAAATTGTGATATCCGGCGGGACGGACGCCTCCCTGGGCGCTTCCATCCGCAGGGCGAGGAAGGAGATCAGCAGCCTGGAGCGGCAGGCGGGGCTTTCCTCCAAGGCGCTGTCGGAATCTTTTTTCGGCATGGATACCAAGGGGATCGATGCCCTTGGAAAAATGTCGGACCGTGTGTTTGGGGCTGTGCTTAAGGGCGGTGTGGCGGCCGCCGGAGGAATTTCCGCCGCCTTCGGGGCTTCTGTGGGCGTGGGCATGGGCTTTGAGTCACAGATGAGCACGGTCCAGGCCATTGCCCAGGCTTCGGAGAGCGACATGGAAAGGCTCACCGCGATGGCGGAGGAGATGGGCCGCACGACGCAGTTTACAGCGGAGGAAGCAGGACAGGGGCTGGAGTACATGGCGTCTGCGGGATGGAGCACAAAACAGATGCTGGACGGCCTGCCGGGCGTTATGTATTTGGCGGCATCGTCCGGGGAGGACTTGGCCCTTTCTGCGGATATCGTGACGGGCACACTGACTGCCTTTGGCCGTGAGGCCGGGGAGGCGGCCCGCCTGGCGGATGTGCTGGCGATGGCGTCGGCGGCCACCAACACGGATGTGGCCGGGCTGGGGAACGCGATGGAGTATGTGGCTCCGGTGGCCGGAGCGTTGGGATACAGCTTTGAGGATGTATCCATCGCCATCGGCATGATGTCCAACGCCAACATCAAGGGTGAGAAGGCCGGCACGGCCATGCGCACCATGCTGACCAACCTGGCGAAGCCGACGGATCAGATGCTGGGCTATATGGATAAGCTGGGGCTGTCCCTGACGGATGCCGGCGGGGAGATGATCCCCCTGCGGGAGCTGCTGGGGGATATCCGCAGCGGTTTTGCCGGCCTCACGGAGGCGGAGCGGGCGGAGTATGCCGCCGGCATCGCTGGGAAAGAGGGTATGAGCGGCCTGCTTGCTATTGTCAATACGGCCCAGGATGATTTTGAGAGCCTGACCCGGGAGATTGATAATGCCACGGGAGCCGCCCAGGAGATGGCCCAGGTGCGTATTGATAACCTGGCCGGGGACATCGAGCTTCTTAAGAGTGCCGCGGAAGGAACCGGGGTGGAGATCTACGGGGGCATATCCGAGGGGCTTCGGGAGGTCACCCAGGACGCGACGGCGTGGCTGGAAGGCTTTACTGAGGATCTTTCTGAAGAGATGCCCACCATCCAGCGGAAGGCCAGGCAGTTTGGAAATGCCGTCCGGGACGGATTTGAGCCGGTCCTGGATGTTGGCGCGTGGTTTTTGGAGAATCCGGAGGTGATTACCGGATCCCTTGCGGGGATTGCGGCGGCTTTTGGAACCTTTAAGACGGTGCAGGCAGCTAAGAACGGCGTGGCCTTTCTGGGCAGTCTGTCGGGGATGATCAGTGCGTGGCCGGTGGCGGCGGCCGGGCTTGCAATCGGTGGAATTGTTGGAATCGGGACGGCGATTAAGACCGCTAAAAAGGAGGCTGCCCAGGCGAACCTGGATAAGCATTTTGGAGATATCACCCTGTCGATGGAGGAGCTGGAGGAGACGGCCCAGCTGATCGTCAAGAGCAAGAATTTTGAAAAGGTTGGGGAAGCGATTGAAAGCCTGGGGAAAACTCAGGAGCTGGCTGACGCTTTTGGGGATGCGGGCAAGGAGCTGGACCGCCTCAACTGGAAAATTGGGATGGGCTTTGAACTGGATGACGGGGACATGGAATCCTATGCGGATGCCATTGACGGCATGGTGCAGGGGGCCATTGATATCGTGGAGCAGTCCCAGTATACGGCGACGCTCAGTGTGCAGGCTGTTTTTGGAGCTGATAATGCCGGAGGAAGTGAAATCCTAAACGGATTTAATGAAATGTATGATTCCATAAACGGGGAAGTGAAGGATCTAGGAAAGCAGCTGGGCGATGCATACAGCGAGGCGATGAAGGACGGCATCATTGCCCCGGATGAGGCGGAGATAATCCAGGGGCTCCAGCAAAAGCTTGCGACGATTACAGAACAAGTATCCCAGGCACAGTTTGATGCAAGGCTGGAGCGAATTGGGGCCCAGTATGCCGGAAGAAATTTGGATACAGATACATTCCAGAATCTGCAGCAGGAAATCAGTGAGGCGCTTGCAGGACGGCAGGCGGCGCTTGAACAGTCTACAGAAGCTGTTTATGCCAACCTAAGCATGCAGTATCAGCGAGGAGAAATCTCTGCGGGGGAATATGAGAGCCGAAAGCAGGAGGCGGCAGATGCATTTCAGGTTCAGAGCATGGCAGGCCAGTCAGAAGGGCTAAATTTTTCGGCGCAGTCTATTATAGATGCCTACAGGGAGGAAATAGACCAAGCGCTGCCTCAGATGCAGGCAGATTTTGCGCAGGCTGTAGACGAATCTATTGTTGATATGCTGGGTATGCGAGGTAATGCGGTCGTAGCATTTGATCCACAGGTTATTAGAAAAAGCCTAGGATTGGATGAAATCAGCGCAGATACACAGGACGCGATTGAGGAGCTTTGGGCCGGAGCTCAGCCACAGTTTGCAAGCCTGAATGAACTGGCTATCAGTTATAGGGAAGCTGGAAAGAAAATTCCAGAGTCAATTCGAGCGGGATTGAATGATGCGGCCATCATCGGAACAATAGCAGGCGACGAGGATGCAATCATGTATATGATGTCCCAATCTGTAGCAGATAATCCAAAATATGCGGAGATTATTTCGCAGGCCCAGAGTAAAGGCGCTGCCATCCCGGATGCGATAGCCGTGAGCATAATGGATAACCAGGAATCTATCAATACAGCGGTGGGACAGCTGTATGATGATACGCAGAGTGAGCTTGACCGGCGATTTGATACAGGCTTTACTGTAAACGGAACAGTAGGCGTAAACCTGCGCACCATCCGCGGAATGGATATGGGAAAGGAGCCGGAAAAGCACGCCAAGGGCGGCCTGATTGCCTCCCCAACGCTCTCCTGGTTTGCGGAGGAAGGGCCGGAGATGGCGATCCCCCTTAATAATTCGGACCGCTCTTTTGATTTGTGGCAGGAGACGGGGCGGAGAATCGGAGCTTTTGACAGCATGTATGAGACCTTCACGGAAGGGCTGACGGATAACAGCACATCTTCCTTTGCTCCGGTGTTCAGCCCGGTCATCCAGGTAACAGGCGGGGACGGCGTGGAAAGTCGGGTATCCGCAGGGCTGGGGGCCGCGTATGAGCAGTTTGTGGAGTATATGGAGCGGTACAGGAGAGAGACGTACCGGACGGCTTTTTAGATGCAGGGGAGGCGTGAAAATAGTTTGAAAAACCTCTTGACTTTTGTAGCTACATAAATTATAATATAATCACAGTCAAATAAACCTTGACGAGTAAGGCAGGCAAGAAGCCGGAAAGGAGAAGAGAATGGACGAAGAAATGAATGTAGGCGAACTGCTTAAAGAAGTCGCGGAAGAAAATCAAACGCGAAAGATTCTTGAAATTCTCAATGAATGTAGGGATATTGAGGAAGCAAGAGAAAAAGTAAAAGCCCTGCTTAATAAATAAGCAAGGCTAAGACCCAAAAAGCTGGCGGTACTTGCCGCCGCCAGCACCCAAATAAAATGTAGCATACATTTTGTGGAATGGCAAGAGTCAAGAGGTGATTTCAGTAGAAAAAAAGAAGATGGGCAGACCGACAGACAACCCAAAAACTATCGTGAAGCGCGCGAGAATGTCGAAAGACGATGTTGAAAAGCTGGGATATTGCTGTAAGATATTAGGGTTGTCTGAATCGGATGTATTGCGAATGGGAATTGCTGAGATCTATCAGAAATTAAAAGGATAAAAACAGTTAGCCAAAGCGAGCCCCCCAGGGACTGGCCTCTCTAGGGGTTCGCTTTGGCTATGGAATACATTCGATTTCTTAGCGGACTCCATAATACATATTATTCAAAGAAAAGTCAATGCATGCGTTGATAATCAGAACGTCCTTCCCGCAGGGGCGTTCTTTTTATACCCATTTTTAAGGAAGGAGCTGGTGATATACATGGCCGTCTATAAAACCATCCAGGGCGACACCTGGGACATGATAGCGAAAAAGGTATACGGGGCCGAGCGCCATCTGGATTACCTGATGGCCCATAACTTTGACCTGCTGGATTATTTTATTTTCCCGGCCGGAGTGGAGGTAAACACTCCCGAGCTTCCACTGGAACAGGAGGAGGATCTTCCTGCCTGGAGGATACTGGCGGAGGAAGGGGGCGGGACCGGTGGCGCGTAAAAAGTCCCTCAGCATTGTCTATAACGGAGTAGAGGTATGGCAGCAGCTGGATCCGTATATAGAGAAATTTACGTATACGGACGCGGTTGACGCGTCGGACGAGATATCCTTTTCTGTCATTGACCGGGATTTAAAATGGGTGAGTGCCTGGCTGCCCGTAAAAGGAGACGTGATCCAGCCGTCCATTATCCTGGAGAACTGGAATTATGAAGGGGAGAAGATGACGGTCATATGCGGTTCCTTTGTGGTGGATGATTTTGGATTTTCCGCCCCGCCGCTCATGGGGGAGATCAACGGCGTATCGTCCCCGGTCAGCACGGGTTTTAAGGAGACGGAGAATACAAAGACCTGGGAGGCGGCGACCGTGCGGCTCATCGGGGCGGAGATTGCCGCAAAATACGGCCTGACCCTGGCATATGAGGCGAATGGGGATATCCAGGTGGCGAAAATGGAACAGAGCAAACGGACAGACAGCGCATTCCTTAAAGGGATCTGTGAGAAGTACGGCTTGGGGATGAAGGTGTACGCAAACCGCCTGGTGATATGGGATTATAAGAAATATTCCGCTGCGGCGCCGGTCCTGGTGCTTACGCCGTCCGAGGTATCCAAATGGAGCTACCGAAGCACGATGCAGGGCACGTATACAGGGGCAAAGGTGAGCTATACGGATCCCAACACGAAAAAGACGGTGGATGTTCTGGTGGGGACGGAGGGCCGCATCTATAAGTCGAATCAGAAAGCGGACAGCGAGGCGGACGCCCGCCTTATCGGGGAGGCGGCCATACGGAACGCGAACCGGAAGGAGCGGACCATGCAGCTTACCCTGCCGCCCAAGCTCTCTATTTCGGCAACCCGGACGGTACAGCTTTCCGGTTTTGGAAGGATGGACGGGAAGTATTTTGTGGAAAAGGTGTCCCACAGCATTGGGCGGAAGTCCTATGCCATGCAGGTGAACGTAAGTTTTATACCGGAGGAGACGGCCCAGGCCGAGCCAGATGCAGCGCAGGGGAGCGGCGGCACAGGGATTTATGTGGTTCAGTCAGGGGATACCCTCTGGGACATTTCCAAGAGGTTTTATGGAAGTCCGGCCAGATACCCGGAGATTTATGCAGCCAATGCGGCAGCCATTGAGGCGGATGCAAAGCGCCACGGGAAGGCGGGATCTAATGATGGGTATTGGATATGGCCGGGCCTGCAGCTGACAATTCCCTAGGAGGTGCGGCATGGATGATGTGATAAGGGTTGGAACCATATCGGCGGTTGATGTGAAAAATGGAACCGCGCGGGTGTATTACCCGGACAGGGCTGCGACGACTGCTTTCCTGCAGCTGTTTGCTTTTGGCGCTGAGTACGCGCCGCCTAAGGTGGGGGATCAGGTCCTTGTGCTTCACCTGTCGAATGATACCAGCGCAGGGGTTATCATGGGGCGGTTTTGGGGACAGGCACAGCCGCCGCCTCAGAACGTGGTTTATCAAAAAAACTTTTCGGAGAGCGCGCAGGCGGTGCTGGCGAATAATGTGCTGATGGTGAGCGGGCCGGAGATACGGCTTTCGAATCTCCAGGGGGCTGTGACGCTTTCGGAGCTTTTGGAGCTGGAGCGCCGGGTGGCGGCATTGGAGGCGAGAATTTAGGAATGGTAGGAATTTTGGGAGATATCCGGTTTCGAGTGTCGGAAAATAGGGTGCTTACCTTTCAGGGGCTTAAACAGGAAATTTCAGCGGATTGGAATACGATGGACCGCATCGGCCAGAAACCCCTGGTGGAATATGGCGGGGCCCAGCTGCAGAAGGTTTCCCTGGAGATTGTGCTGGACGCCTCCCTAGGGGCCAAGCCAAAGACACTGTTAAAAAGGCTGGAGCGTATGGCGGAATCAGCGGAGGCCTATGACCTCGTAATTGGAAAGAAGGTTATGGGTTCTGGAAGATGGACGATTACAAAGTGTACCCAGGCGTATGATATCATCCTGCGGGGCGGTGAGATCTATAAGGCCACGGTTTCCCTTTCGCTTCAGGAGTATGTATAAGGAGGCTGGCCATGGAGCGTTTTAAAATTACGATTGAAAACACGGAAAATGAGAAGGAGCTGCAGCGAACGCTCGCCACGCTTTTTTCTACAAAGGCAGGAAGCCAGCCGGCGGATCGGGAGTTTGGAATCTCCTGGGAATGCCTGGATGAAGTGCCGGAGGCTGCGGAAAATCTGTTTTATTTGGAGGCCGTTCGGAAAGTGGAGAAATATGAGCCCCGGGTCGAGATAAAGAATATCATTTTTCAGCACGAGGAGGGCGTTATGATGCCCCATATTTATTTTACGGGAAAGGGGGCGGAATGATGTCAGATACCTTAAAAAAGGTGGAGGAGTATCCGGACATAAGCTTTATTGATGCGGTGAGCTTTACCGAGCTCCAGGAACAGATGATTAAAGATTATGAGGAGAAATATAGGGAGGAGACAGGAAAGGACGTCTCACTGGCCCAGGCAGATCCCTGCCGCCTGATTCTTTATTCCTGTGCTGTGGCGGTGTACCAGGGTTATCAGTATGAGGACAGAGCGGGGAAAATGGGGCTTTTAAAGTATAGTACCGGGGATTTTCTGGACAATCTGGCAGCCCTCAAAGGAATAAGCCGGAATGAGGCGAAGCCGGCCTCCACAAAAATCCGGTTTACGCTTTCCGCTGCCCTTACCAGGGATGCCATTATCCCTAAAGGAGTGCGTGTGAAGGGGGCGGAGCTGTATTTTGAGACGGCGGAGCGGGGAACAATCCCGGCAGGGGAGCTGTCCGCAGATATTCCGGCGGTGTGCCAGACCAGCGGAATCGCAGGAAATGGTTTTCTGGCCGGGACTATCACGGTATTGGTGGATCCCCAGCCATACACCCTCAGCGTGACCAACACGGAGACAACAAGCGGCGGCATGGAGCGGGAGACGGACGAGGAGTTTGCAGAACGGATTTATCTTTCCCCGCAGAAATACTCCACAGCCGGATCCAGGGCCGCCTATGAATACTGGGTAAAAACCTTTAACTCATCTATCAGCGAGTGCGAGGTTACATCGGATGTCCCGGGGGAAGTAGATATTTATATTATGGTGGACAATGAACTGCCGGAGGAAACGGTGATAAAGAGTCTGGAAGCCTATCTTACATCGGAAACCCTCCGTCCGCTGACCGATAAGGTAGTGGTGAAGGGGCCGGAGGTGGCGGAGTATGAGATTGCTTTTACCTATTATATTCGCAAATCGGACATGGATATGGAGGAAAGCATCAAATCGGCTGTGGAGACGGCCTGCCGGAATTACATTGCCTGGCAGAAAAAGATTGGCCGCGATATTACCCCGTCTCAGCTGGTGTATGAGGTTATGAAAGCCGGGGCCCAGTCAGTAGAGATTGTAAAACCAGTCTATACGGAGCTTGCAGACAAGGAGGTTGCCGTAACCAGCGAGCCTCAGATTACGTATGGAGGGCTGCGGGATGGTTAGTTTTACGAATGGGGAAATACGGCATATTATGCCTTATAACCTGCTGGGGCCAGAGAGCAGGGCGGTCAGCTTCGCGCTTGGAAACGCGATGCGGCGGCTTAAGGAGTTTTCTTTGGGAATTCGGCTGTACGCGGGAATTGGAGATGTGCCGGATGCGGTTCTTGATTTGATGGCTTTGGAGCTTAACGCCCAGTATTACGGCCAGGCCCTCCCGAGGAAGGTGCGGGAGGGGCTGGTGGCCCAGGCGTTTTTGTGGCATATTCGGGCTGGAACTCCTTCGGTTCTTACGGAATATATGGCTACGGTTTTGGCCGGCGGGTATATCAAGGAATGGATGCAGTATGGCGGGGATCCATATTATTTTAGGGCCTATGCCGGAATGCCGGAGGATGTGGTTGTACCGCTGGGATACGGGGCGGAGGTGCGGGCCCAGATTGACATTTATAAAAATGTGCGCTCCTGGCTGGAAAGCCTGTCGTTTATACTGACGACAAATGTTCGGATAGATGTGCAGACAGCCAGCCGCCTCACGCTGGTAGCCGGCTTTTATCCCAGGGGAAACCAGGCCTTTTTACGGCTGGACGGATCCTGGCTTTTAGATGGGACAAAGCAGCTTAACGGGTATTTGTCAAATGATATTGAGTTTTATCCAGCGCGTTTGGCTTTGCAGTCCTACGCCGCAGCTGTTTTGGCTGCTGATGCGTCCCAAAGGCTGGCGTTGTCTGCGCCTGCCGCCGTGGATACAGGCGCAGGGGTATGGTTTGTGTCGGGCAGTCAGAGGGAACCAGGTCAGTCCGGGAGGATGGCGCTCCCGTCCTCCGCGGAGGTTTCAACGGGCGCCCAGGGCCGCCTCCGGGCCGAGCATGACCTCTGGTATCTGGACGGCAGTTTCCGGCTGGATGGGACAAAGGTTTTAGATGCATATGTGATTGATTATGACTTATGAAAGGATGGTATGGAGATGGCTGATGGCGTAATTACAAGAACTGGCAGGAAGAAGCTTTGCATGGCCCATTCCGGGGATGCGGCGCTGCCTAAAATCGCGAAGATGGGTTTTGGAAACGGCGGTGTTGATTCGGGCGGGGAGGTAATTGGGACAACCGGGGAGGAGACGGCGCTGAAAAATGAGCTTTTAAAGAAGAATATTGAGAGCCATGCCTATATAAATGAGGAGCAGACAACCTGCAGGTATACGGTAACCTTGGAAAAGACAGAGCTTGCGAATGAAAATATATCGGAGCAGGGATTGTTTGACGAGGATGGGGACCTGGTGGCGTATAAAACCTTCCTTCCAAAAGGAAAAGATGGGGATATGGAGTTTATATTTGAGATGGATGAGATCTTTTAAAGGAGGGGAAGTATGGCATTTGTGATAAAAAATCCGCCGGAATTTACGGCGGATGTGCGGCAATGGGACCGCAGTACCATTGCGGACGGTGTTGAAATGGCAAAGGACATTGAAAAGCTGGTAAATAACGATGTCTATCTCAAAGAACATATGAGCCAAAAGGATGCCCCGCCTATCCAGGTTTCTCTCCCAGCCACAGGGTGGACTGGGGACACTGTTCCTTATGCCCAGACAGTGACTGTGGAAGGAATTACCGCAAATGATTTTCCTGTTTTGGTGTCCCTGTTGGAGGACGGGGCTGCGGAGGGAACACAGAAGGCCTATAATAAGGCTTTTGGCATCGTGGCATCCGGTACAGGGACGGCAGGAGACGGGGCCGTAACATTTAAGGTATATAAAAAGCCGGCCACAGATATCGTGGTGGGGCTGAAATTATAAGGAGGGAGATATTCTTGGGCAAAATTTTAATGACAGGAGCAGGCGGCGGAGCGGCCAGCGATGAGTGTACAGCAATGCTTGCCCATGTGCTTGCGGGAGAGACAGCGGTAACTTCTGACAGCGGGGATGAGCCGGGTATAGGGACAATGACAGTAAATAGTCTGCTGTCTTTTAGCGTGGCCGTCTCTTCCGGGAAGCGGGTGCTTGCTACCTGGAAGAATCCCAAGGCGGCCGTCGGAAAGCCCTATAGCGGTGTTTACATCCGTTACAGCACAAGCGGATACCCAGGAAAGACGGGAGGAACACAGATTTATAAGGGGGCGGGAAATAATACGGCCTCCGAGGGCATGTCATCCGTTTATCTGGATATGCCGGCGCTGGGCACCACGTATTATTTCAGCATTTATCCGTATGTGACATGTTCGGCAGGAGAAATGACCGGGGATGTTCTTAATGCTACGGGAGCAACCGCAGGACAGATAAATAAAACATTTACGTCCTCTCAGACATATGTCATACCAGAAGGCTATACGCTTATGGATGTATTTTGTGTTGGAGGCGGGAGTTGTGGAATCGGCGGAAATAACGCTAGTAATTTTGCTAATTGTTGTGGAGGCGGAGGTGGCGCGGGTGGCCGCACTATTACCAAAAAAAATATTGCGATATCTAGTGGCCAATCCTTAGCCATTATAATCGGTGCAGGCGTTTCTGCCAGTAACATCAAAGGAAATGGAGGAACATCTTCCGTGTCAAGATCCGGAAGTGTGCTTGCATCTGCCGCAGGCGGTTCGGGATGGAGTAAAACCTATGCATATGATCGAGGTCAGGGAAGTTCTGGAGGATCTGGCGGCGGATGTGGAGCTTGGTATGATCCTGATATGTCAAGTTCACATGTAAGAAATCCACCTACTAACGGAGCAAGTAATGGCGGTTCGGCAACTGGGAATGCTTACAGTGGAAGTGGATGGGCTGGCGGAACAGGCCAAGGAACAACTACTCGTGCATTTGGTGAATCTTCAGGAACATTATATGCTGGTGGCGGCGGCGGCGGTGGATTTGATATATCCGGTCTTATGTATGGCGGAGCTGGGGGATCCGGCGGAGGTGGCTCTGGATCTGGTGCAAGAGGAGGAAATGGCTCTGCCGCAACGGCCAATACAGGCAGTGGCGGCGGTGGAGGATCTGGAGGAACGTCCCTTGCAGGGAATGGAGGGAATGGTGCATCTGGCATAGTGTTACTTAGACTACATTAAAGGAGGACGCGATGATGAAACGAGAGCTTGCAAAACCATATATCATGGTGGATCCGGACGGTGTTGTCCAGAATATAGCTATGTGCGATAACTATGAGGAGGCAAACCGGGTGGCCCGCGCTGTTTATGGCGATTCGGCAGTCGCTGATGAATATAAATGGCTGGTAGGCATTGGGGACAGGTATAGGGATGGTATTTTTTATAAGGTTGACGGGGATGTGGAGGAACCCGCAGAGTACATACCAACGGAGGCCGAGCAGATCGCACAGCTTGCGCAGACGAATGATGAGCTTACCATTGCAATGGCGGATATGATAGGGGGTGCGGAAATTGCTTAGCAACATACAGAAAATTATTATCCTGCGGGCGCTTAAAATCCGGCAAGGCCAGGGGGAACAGCCAGAAGCCATACTGGATGGATATAAAAACCTGACAGACAAGGAAAAAGCGGAGCTGTTGAAGCTCCTGGCAGGATGAGGAACTAGGGATGGACAATCAGACAGCATTTTGGCAGTTACTGGGGCAGGTCAGGATTACTGACCTGCTTATTTTTATCCTGGCGGCGGGATACATTGTGCCGCAGCTGAAAAAGCTGTATGCGTGGCTGCGGGGATACCTGCGAAAAACGGAAATGAAGGAACAAGCGATTGAGGATGCAGAGAAGCTGGGGGACTACCATCAGCAGAGCATCACGATCAGAAATGGCCTGCAACGGCAAATTGATGAGGTCAAAAACGACCTGGAAGTTATTAAGAGCTACCACCAAGAAAACGAGGCCGTAAAGCTAGGCATACAGGCCATCCTGCGGGAGAGCATCGTTTCAAATTACAATAAGTATAAGGACAGGGGCTACATACCTATCTATGCCCGGGAGAGTGTCAAAAAGATTTATGAGGCATATACAGACTTGGGCGGCAATGATGTCGCCCATGACTTGTATGATAAAATGCGCCGCTGGGATACAGATCCGGAGGAGTGAGAGGAGGTGAAAATGCATGAGTGATAAAGCGAAGAAATGGATAAAGGCCGCGGGCGTGCGCGCGGTCAAGACTGTGGCCCAGACGGCCGTGGCCACCATCGGCACGGCTGCGGCGATGGGAGACGTCAACTGGCCCCTGGTGGCCTCCGCGTCTGTGTTGGCAGGCATATTGTCCCTGCTGACCAGTGTGGCGGGCCTGCCGGAGCTCAAATAAGGGGGTGATCCGCCATCTCCCGGGCCGGCCAGGGTAAAAGCCGGCAGAAACAAAACAATCAAAAACAAATAAAACAATAAGGAGGATATGATTATGTCACATGTAACGGATAAGCACGCAGATAAGATTCCTGGAATGGGAGGATATGTAAACGCGGGACCCGGCGTACAGGGGAAGAAGGAGCCGACACCATATCTGTATAACGCGCCGACGGACGCGCCCCACCCGGACATCCACCAGAGCGGTGTGGGCGGTCCACGGGATAAGAATTACAACGGCATTGATGACAGCGAGGAGTAAGCTGTTGCGATATCGCAACAGAAGTTCCGGCCCGGAGCAATCCGGGCCTTTTCTAATTGCGGGATAGTCACCAGCTATGCTATAATGCCTATGTTACCGCCCCGATACTGGCAACAGGAAGGGGGTGCCCGAATGGAAAGCTTTATTTCGTTTATCATCACCGTTGCGGCTGGTGTAGCCTGCCACTACATCATCAAATGGTTGGACGGCGATGAATAACCGGTAACCAGCCTGCGGGCCTAAGCCTTCCCGTAAAAATAGGAATAGAAAAACCCCAGAGGTTGCGACTCTGGGGTTTTTCGCGTTCCCGAAGGAAAGCTTTATTTCGTTTGCCTACAGGCATTATAGCATATGCGAAATCAGTTTGCAAGATACATAAAAATGATTTTTCTTTGCCCGGAGCAGTCCGGGTCCTTTTCGATTGGAGGCAACTTATGAATATTGATAAGCAGTTTTTGACAGCCAGTAATTACAACCGCCCTGGCATCCGCAGGGACAGGACCACGGCGGTGGCCTGCCATTACATTGGCAACCCCGGCACCAGCGCACAGGCCAACCGAAATTATTTTGAGAATCTGCGCATCACCCACACCACAAAGGCCAGCTGTCATTATATCATCGGGCTGGCCGGTGAGATTATCCAGCTTATCCCGGAGGAGGAGGTCAGCTGGTGCACCAACCAGGCAAACAGCTATACGATCAGCATCGAGGCTTGCCACCCGGATGCCACAGGCAAATTTACGAATGCCACCTATCAGTCCTATGTGGCCCTTTGCGCTGATATCTGTAAGCGCTGGGGGCTGAATCCGCAAAGAGGCGGTTTAATCCGGCATTATGATGTTACTGGTAAGATATGTCCTAAATGGTTTGTGGAGCATCCAGAGGCCTGGGAGCAGTTTAGGGCCGATGTAGCCGGGGCGATGGCCCCGCTTAAATCCGGCTGGTATCAGGAGGATGGGGGCTGGCGCTTTTATCTCGGCGATACCGGCCAGTATGTGGCAAACAACTGGTACGAGGATGCTGGCAAATGGTACTGGTTCCGGGGCGACGGCCTAATGGTAACCAATACCTGGTATCAGTACAAAGGTGCTTGGTATTACCTCGGCAATGATGGCGCTATGGTCAAGGGCCAGCAAACCATTGACGGCAAGTGGTACATCATGGACGATGATGGCCGGATGCTCACCGAGCCGGTAACTCTGACGCCCAACCAGGACGGCGCCCTGCAGTGGCCTGGGTTAGCAGGATAAGAAACCAGGATAAGAAACAGCCCCGGCAGACAACCGGGGCTGCAGCATTTATTCCTGCTCAGCCAGGCACTCTACCATAAAAGCCACTCCAGCTTTAAAGCCGCGAATAAATCCAGACTCCTCGGAGCAGCAGCTCACCTCCAGGCAGGCCTCCTCAATAGACTCAAAATCTTTACGGTGCCGAAGCGGCTCTTTAATCTGCTCAATTTCTCTATGCAGCAATTCCTGCTCGGGCCCGTTTAACATCTCTCCGTAAATAAGGCCATACATTTTTTCTAAAATTTTCATCCTAAAACCTCCATTTCTGAAATTTGAAAGCATCGGGTGTGATTAAATAAAACTGTTTATTTGTCACACACTTATCACAAAAATGGAGGTTTTTCCCGTAAATACGGTGCTTTTCCTATAAGGAATTCTTAAAATTGCCGTCACCCAAACTGTAATGTTTACACGTAAAATGTAAGAACCTATTCCTGGAACCGGGCGGCCCTCTCTGGAATATGCTAAATAAAAAAGGAGCATTTTGGGCCGTGAATCACGCGAGGAAAGAGATAAACTGGGGCGGTCCGGCTTCCCGCCTGCTGACAGGAAAAGGGGTTGGCGTGGCTGTGCTGGACACAGGCATTTATCCCCAGGAGGATTTTAAGGACAGGATTCTCGCCTTCCACGACGTGGTAAACCGCCGGAGAGCGCCCTATGATGACAACGGGCATGGAACCCATATCGCGGCGATTATCGGAGGCGACGGCAGTTTAAGCCAGGGGGTGTATCGGGGTGTCGCGCCCGGATGCGCCATCATCGCTGTAAAGGTTCTGGATCATCGGGGGAATGGATTTGCGTCGGACGTGCTGGCTGGGCTTAAGTGGATCCGGGAAAACCGGGAGCGGTATGGAATCCGGATCGTCAATATCTCTGTGGGCTCCCTTTCCAGGAGAAATATGACGGAAAACTCCATACTGGTCCGCGGGGTCAACGGGGCCTGGGACGACGGCCTTGTGGTTGTGGTGGCCGCAGGGAACCATGGCCCGGGCCCTATGACGGTTACGACGCCGGGGATCAGCCGAAAGGTTATCACCGTGGGCTGCTCGGACGATCACAAGGAGGTGGACGTGATGGGGAACCGGATGGTGGATTACTCGGGGAGAGGCCCTACCATGGCCTGCGTGTGCAAGCCGGATATTGTCGCCCCCGGCTCTGGCATAGTGAGCTGCAGCAATGAGCCGGGAAAATATTTTCCCAAATCCGGCACCAGCATGTCCACGCCCCTGGTGTCAGGGGCCATTGCCCTCCTGCTGGAAAAATATCCATTCATGACGAACCGGGATGTAAAGCTGCGCCTGAGGGAGCGGGCGGTGGACATGGGGCTGCCTAAGAACCACCAGGGTTGGGGGCGCCTGGATGTGGAACGGCTCGTGGAAGACCCGGAGAATCTGTATTAAAAATTAAGACTCCCAGCGCCCGGAGGCACCGCAGGGAAGAGCAAGGCCGGTAGAGGAAACCGGCAGCCCTACCTCCTGGGCGGAAAGCTTTCCGCCCAGCTTTGGGAGAAGTTCGACGCCGAGCAGGTAGCTGAGCACCGAGGGGGCCAGACCCGTGGTGTAGGAATTCACCAGGAAAAACAGGGGATCCGGGGATAGGAGCTGGGCGCACAGCCGGATCAGGGGATGGATGGCGGTTTCAATTTTCCAAATCTCCCCCTTGGGGCCGCGGCCGTAGGAAGGGGGATCCATGATGATGGCGTCGTAGGTATTGCCCCGCCGTATTTCGCGCTCCACAAATTTGACGCAGTCGTCCACGATCCAGCGGATGGGGGCTTTCTCCAAACCGGAGGCCTGGGCGTTTTCCTTGGCCCAGGTGACCATTCCCTTGGAGGCGTCCACATGGGTAACCGCGGCTCCGGCCTTTGCCGCAGCCAGGGTAGCTCCTCCCGTGTACGCAAAAAGGTTCAGGACCTTGATGGGCCGTCCGGCGCCAGCGATTTTAGGGCCGAACCAGTCCCAGTTGACAGCCTGCTCAGGAAAGAGCCCGGTGTGTTTAAAGCTGAAGGGTTTTAAATGAAAGGTAAGCCCTTTGTAGCCGATGGACCACTGTGCGGGCAGATCAAAAAACTCCCACTGTCCGCCGCCCTTATTGCTGCGGTGGTAGTGGCCGTTCTTCTTCTTCCATTCCGGCAGGGAGCGGGGCGTATCCCATATGACCTGGGGATCCGGACGCACCAGCAGATACTTTCCCCAGCGCTCCAGCTTTTCGCCGCCGGAGCAGTCAATAATCTCATAATCCTTCCAATCGTCAGCAAGCCACATAGGTAAACCTCATTTCCCGCCCCATGAAAGGGGCATATTTCTTTCTCGGCCGCAGCTGAAAACGCAGGCCTCATTTTCCTTAAAGTATAGCCTAATACAGGGGATGCTGTCAATCCGCAGAGCCCGTCTGACCAATCATCCTCCGACCAATCATCATCAACCGATGCCTCGCCGGCGGCTCCGCTATTTTCGTAATATAATTGAAAGATAAAATAGGTTGAACAATCCCAGCGGCCCTGTTACAATAGATTACAGGAAAAGGAGCTGAACGTTATGATGAAAAGAACAGCGGCAATATTGGCCCTGGCGGCAGCCCTGTCCTTTGGTATGGCCACGGTTCCGGCCATGGCGGCGGAAGGATGGAGCCAGGAGAACGGCAGTTGGGTATATTACGATGCCAATGGCGGCAAGGTTTACAATGAGTGGAAAAAAGGAGCGGATAACCTCTGGCGGTATCTGAACGGCAGCGGTGTGATGGCCGTGAACGACTGGGTGGACAGCGAATACTATGTGGACAGCAACGGGATCATGCTCACGGATAAGTGGCTGAAGCTGACAGGCAGCGATGGGGAGTACGAGTGGTACTATTTCGGCAGCAGCGGCAAGATGATCAATGACACCTGGAAGAAGATAGACGACAAGTGGTATCACTTTGACGGCGCCGGACGCATGGAGCTGGGATGGATCCTGGACGATATGTACTATACGGGGACAGACGGGGTGATGCGCACCGGGTGGCAGAAGCTGGTTCCGCCGGACGATTATGACGATCAGGATGACCGGGTTGTTCCGGGGTATGACAGTGCCGGCGGCTCAGACGACGGAAAGTATTGGTTTTATCTTGGAACCAATGGAAAGAAATACGTGCCGAGCGACAGCAGCGCCGGAGAGTACGGTACCCGCAAGATAGACGGAGAGTACTATTGCTTTGACCAGGACGGCATTATGCAGACCGGGTGGCGGGATGTCCGCACCGGAGCCGAGGATGATATCCAGGACTATATGTACTTTGGCTCGGACGGTAAGGCGAGGATTGGATGGTACTCCATTGAACCGCCTGCGGAGTTAGACGGCTACGACGGGGATGTGGAGTGGTTCTATTTTGGAAACAACGGAAAGCCGAGAGCGTCCGACACAGAGCGGCTGCGCTCCAGCGACATTGTGAGGATCAGCGGAAAGAGTTATCTGTTTAACCATCTGGGGAACCCGGTGTATGGGCTGCGCAAGGTCTATACCGGTTCCGGGGAAGATGACTGGACCGCGTACTATTTCGGGACAAAGGAGCAGAGCAGCGTTCAGAGAGGCAAGATGCGAATCACCGAGGAGAACGGAGAGACCACCCAATTCTATTTCAGCAGCAATGGAAGGGGAGCCACCGGGGTTGAGGACGGCTACCTATATTATAAAGGAAAGCTCCAGAGAGCGGCCAACGGACAGAAGTATGCCTGCTTTGATATTGACGGCGACTACTACGTGGTAAATTCTTCAGGAAAGGTGCAGAAGAATAAGGATGTGGAGAACGTGGACGATGTGGAGTTTGTGACCAATGCATCCGGAATCCTGGTTTCCGCAGACGGAGACAGGGATGTGGCCTCCTATGCGGAGGAGCCGGAGGAGCCCTACTGCATAGAAAGCTAGAGCGCGGGAAAACGGAGACAGCCGGCGCGGATTCTGAGAGGATCCGCGCCGGCTGCTTTTTGCCAGGGACCCGGGCGGCCTGTTACTGAGCAGCGACAATACATGAAAAAACGTGAAAAAAACACTTGCAAATGGAAAAAATCTATGCTAGTATATAAAGGCTGTGGCATGATAGCTGTGAAGCGTGAGGTTGCTGCCTGAGAATGGCAGGTTTTCCGTGGAGCGAATGTCAAGTTAGGAAACTGGCGACAAGTCACTGTACCAATTCAAAAAGCTGTCAGAGAAAGGCAGCATGCTGAGTGGTCCGTTCAGGACACACGCGGCAGCGTGTACAGTCACCGCTTGTCGTACTTGTTTTTGAAAGTGCGAAAAGGAGGCGACTTTTTTTATGGCAAGTCAGGTAATGAGAATCACATTGAAAGCTTATGATCACCAGCTGGTAGATCAGTCCGCAGGAAAGATCATCGAGACCGTAAAGAAAACCGGATCTCAGGTGAGCGGGCCGGTGCCGCTGCCCACAAAGAAGGAGGTTGTTACCATTCTTCGTGCGGTTCATAAGTACAAGGATTCCAGAGAGCAGTTCGAGCAGAGAACTCACAAGAGACTCATCGACATCACTGCTCCCAGCCAGAAGACAGTAGATGCGCTGTCCAGACTGGAGATGCCGGCCGGTGTCTACATCAACATCAAGATGAAGTAATCGACGGCTGAGAAACGTTTATATCCTGAAGGGTTTAGATATAGAAGCAACACTGTATTTCCTGTTGAGGAATCAACATGCCGCTTCGGCGGTTTATAGTGTTCCACGTATATTAGACTGTTCTAGGATGAATGCACAAGCATTCCGCTGTAGATCATGAAACAGGAGGTAAAACAATGAAGAAAGCGATTTTAGCTACGAAAGTCGGAATGACCCAGATTTTCGACGAAAATGGAGCTTTGGTTCCGGTAACCGTGCTTCAGGCCGGCCCCTGCGTGGTGACCCAGGTTAAGACTGTGGAGAACGACGGCTACGAGGCGGTTCAGGTTGGTTTTGTTGACAAGAGAGAGAAGCTTGTAAACAAGCCGGTGAAAGGCCATTTTGACAAGGCAGGCGTATCCTACAAGAGATACGTGCGGGAATTCAAGCTGGAGAATGCCGGCGAGTATTCCGTAAAAGATGAGATTAAGGCAGATGTCTTCGCCGCAGGCGACAGAATTGATGCCACCGCTATTTCCAAAGGTAAAGGCTTCCAGGGCGCCATCAAGAGACATGGCCAGCACAGAGGACCCATGGCTCACGGTTCCAAGTTCCACCGTCATCAGGGTTCCAACGGATCCGCTACCACTCCCGGCCGCGTATTTAAGGGCAAGGGAATGCCTGGCCACATGGGCCATGTGCAGGTTACGGTGAAGAACCTCACGGTTGTGAAGGTTGACGCCGAGAACAACCTGATCCTGGTTAAGGGCGCGGTTCCCGGGCCGAAGAAGAGCCTGGTGACTGTGAGAGAGACCAGCAAGGTTGTGAAGTAAGCTTTTATAGGAAAGGAGGAACACACAGATGGCAAACGTATCTGTTTACAATATGGAAGGAAATGAAGTTGGCACACTGGAGCTGAATGACGCAGTGTTCGGTGTGGAAGTAAACGAGCACCTGGTGCATCTGGCAGTTGTTGCACAGCTTGCCAATAAGCGTCAGGGCACCCAGAAGGCCAAGACCCGTTCCGAGGTTTCCGGAGGCGGCAGAAAGCCCTGGAGACAGAAGGGAACCGGACATGCCCGTCAGGGATCTACGAGAGCTCCCCAGTGGAAGGGCGGCGGCGTTGTATTCGCTCCCGTTCCCAGAGACTACACCATTCGGCTGAACAAGAAGGAGAAGAGAGCGGCTCTCAAGTCTGCTCTGACCAGCCGGGTGCAGGGAGGCAAGTTCATCGTAGTGGACGAGCTGAAGTTTGAGGAGATCAAGACAAAGAACTTCAAGAATGTGATGAATAACCTGAAGGTTCAGAAGGCCCTGGTTGTTCTGGCGGATAATGACAAGAACACCGTTCTCTCCGCAAGGAACCTGCCCCAGGTTAAGACCGCTCAGGTGGGAACCATCAATGTATACGACATTCTGAAGTACAACACGGTCGTAGCTACCAAGGCGGCTGTGGCATCCATCGAGGAGGTGTACGCATAATGGCAGATATCAAGTACTACGACGTCATTTTAAAGCCGGTTATCACCGAGAAGAGCATGAACGCCATGGGCGATAAGAAGTATACGTTCCTGGTACACGTGGACGCGAACAAGTCCATGATTAAGGAAGCGGTTGAGAAGATGTTCCCGGGCACCAAGGTGGCTTCCGTGAACACCATGAACTGCGACGGCAAGAACAAGAGAAGAGGCCTTGTGGTGGGCAAGACCGCCGCTACCAAGAAGGCGATTGTAAAGCTTACCGAGGACAGCAAGGAAATCGAAATTTTCCAGGGGCTGTAACGCGCAGCCGCTTATAAAAACCCGCCGGGCCCGCGCCCGGGCAGGAGAACTTATACGGCAGGCCGGCCAGTGGCCGAAGCCAGCCGCGAGAAGAAAGGAGTAAAAAGTCATGGGAATTAAGAAGTATAATGCTTATACACCTTCCAGAAGACACATGACCGGTTCTGATTTTAAAGAGATTACAAAGAAGACTCCGGAGAAGTCTCTGGTAGTGTCTCTGAATAAAAACGCTGGCCGCAACAATCAGGGCAAGATCACTGTACGCCACAGAGGAGGCGGCAGCAGAAGAAAATACAGAATCATTGATTTTAAGAGAAACAGCAAGGATGGCATCCCGGCAACGGTTATCGGCATCGAGTACGATCCCAACCGCAGCGCCAACATCGCTCTGATCTGCTATGCAGACGGAACCAAGTCCTACATCCTGGCTCCCCAGGGTCTGACCGATGGGATGAAGGTTATGAGCGGTGACAATGCCGAGGCAAAGCTTGGAAACTGCATGCCCCTGTTCCACATCCCCGTAGGTACCCAGGTACACAACATCGAGCTGTATCCGGGCAAGGGCGGACAGCTGGCACGCTCCGCAGGAAACTCTGCACAGCTGATGGCAAAGGAAGGCAAGTACGCTACCTTGCGTCTCCCCTCCGGCGAGATGAGAATGGTTCCGATTATCTGCCGCGCTACCATCGGTGTTGTAGGAAACGGAGAGCACTCCCTGATCAACATCGGTAAAGCCGGAAGAAAGCGCCACATGGGCATCCGTCCCACTGTCCGCGGTTCTGTTATGAACCCCAACGACCATCCCCACGGCGGTGGCGAGGGCAAGTGTGGAATCGGCCGTCCCGGTCCTTCCACTCCTTGGGGCAAGCCCGCTCTTGGCTTAAAGACCAGGAAGAAGAACAAGCACTCGAACAAGTTGATCGTAAGAAGGCGCGATGGCAGAACCATCAAATAATTAAAGGAGGTTAAGAACGCATGTCTCGTTCACTGAAAAAAGGACCATTCGCAGACGCACATCTGTTAAAGAAAGTAGATGCTATGAACGCAGCAGGACAGAAGCAGGTTATCAAGACCTGGTCCCGCCGTTC